>NZ_NOXZ01000021.1:0-264689 GCF_002258225.1 Rhodococcus sp. RS1C4
CCTTCGGGGGACGTGGGCCCGGCGGACGACCGGAGGTGCCGGGGGGCACGTTCGGTGGGCGCCTGGACGGGTCACGATCCCCGGAGCTACCGCCGGGGGTGTTGTCGTAGGGGGAACTCACGTACAGAACTCCAGTGGTCTTGGGCGGGCACTACTCACATGGAAGACCGGGGTCGGTCAGCGCATGCGATTGTGTCACTCGCTCGCTGTTCGACGGCCAGGTCCGCGAGAATTGGACCGAGACCGTCGCGGTTGCTTGGGCGCGGGCACGGCGCCGAGGACATAGGACTGCACGAGGTGGTTCCAGCTGCAGGACCTGCAGACCTCCACCACGTGGACGGAGAATTCCTCCTGCGTCGCGGCGAGGCGTACCAGCTCGTCCGCGGTGCGAGCGGAACCGGACAGTGGGCCCAGTTTCTCGCCGAACACCCAGGAGACGTGGGTGAGCTGTTCCTTCCTGCAGATCGGGCAGACGACGTCGCTGCCGCGGCCGTGGAACTTGGCGGCCCGGAGCAGATAGGGATCGGCGTCGCACACGGCGCTCACTCCGGTCCTGCCCGAGTACACCTCGGCAAGCAGCGACCGTCGCTGAAGGGCGTAGTCCACCACCTGTCGCTGAAGTCGCACGAGAACCAGAGTACGTGCGGCCGCCGACGGGTGGGCGCCGGTGTCACCGCATCTGGGCAATTCGGGGACCCGAAACTATGCTCCACCTGTGCCGACGCGACTTCCGCCCTCCACCCGGGCGAGGGATACCGACCGAACTCAGGCATGCGCCACTCTCGACGAGGCCCGGGCCGACGGTCAATTGTCCGAGGAGGAGCACGCGGCGCGTATCGACCTGGCGATGGAAGCGGAGACGCTGGCGGATCTGCACTCGCTCATCGAGGACCTGCAGAACGAGACCGACCTTGCTCCCATGGCCGACCCGATCGAGCTGGTACATCCGGTTCGCACGGCGAGGTCGTCGCGCCTGGGGTTCTTCGCGGTCGCGATTCCGCTGGTGGCAGCGGCCGTCGCGATCACGTTCGGTGTCAGGTCGTGCGCTGCGGAGGGCGACCCCGTCGCCACCTACGGTGAGATGGGCTACCAGAACCCCGCCATCGTGGCGGATATCGCAGCCGCTCTGCAGGCTCGGACGGGCACCACCGTCGTGGACAGTCTCGGTCTGTACGAGTCCTACGCGATCCTCAGGATGCCCGCGCCCGGGGCGCCGCAGAAGCAGGTCACCTACGACTTCCGCGACGGCGTGCTCGAATTCGACGAGGACTGGTCGACGTCCAGGCGGGCGGATCAGCAGCAGATCGATCTCGCGACGGTCGACCTACCGAAGTTGGCTGCCGTCGTGGCCGGAGCTGCGGCGAGCCTGAATCTGTCGAGGATCGACAGCCTCAACATTCAGATGCGAGGTGAGTCCGACGGTCCCGAGGTGTTGATCAGCGCAGACAACACCGACGAGGAAAGCGGCACCATGTCGGTCGATCCGGCAGGCAACTTCTTGTACGTGACCCCGTTCCAGTTCGGGAAGTAGGACTCTCATGGCGGCGAAATACCGTTCCACCGCATTCCGCGCACGCGACATCGACCGCGCGCTCACCGCGTCGGCGCTCGACACGGCCTACGCCGACGGTCAGCTGTCCTTCGGCGAGCATCGTCTGCGCAGCGAACGGGCCCGCAACGCGGTGACCTTGGACGAACTGCACCGTCTGGTCAGCGATCTGCAACTCGACGTCGATCTCCCCGAACCCGTTGCCCGACGGTCCGCGCCGAAACCCCGCGTGTTTCTCGCTCTCGGATCCGTCGTGATCATCGCCGCCGGGTTGGCACTGTTCTTCGCGACCCGAGACTCCGAGGAGGAACCCGTTGTAGCGCAACAGGAGACGACGGTGTCACCACCCTCGCAACCGTCGATGCCCCTGCCGGCGGACGTGACGCCGATCGTCGCGCAGCCGTTCGTCTTCGACACCGCCGCGGGCCTCGAGGACTTCCGCAATCGGTACATCGAACGTTTCGGAACGACCGAGGTCCTGGAGTTGAGCATTCAGGTCGACGACGACAACCGCGCGGATGTGTACCGGGTCTCGGCAGACGGACGTCGGGAACGCGTCTTCGTCGCAGGCGGTTTCGAGGTGTATCGCACCACCGACCTGCTGGATCCGTCCGAGATTCCGTTCGATTGGACGCTCGTCGACTCAGGCGTCGTTGCCGGTCTGATCGCCGGAGCACCGGCGGCCGTGGGGGTTCCCGATGCAGTTGCCGACTGGGTGACCATCGACACCGACGACGGCGTTCCGCAGATTGCAGTGACGGCGTACGACGCCGACCGTCGCGGCGGCCGGATCGTGGCGGATCTCGCGGGCAACATCGTGCGCGTCTCGCCGTACTCCGGCTGACCCCTTCACCTGCGTCGGCAGGAATCTGCGCTTTAGATTAATGTCCTTACATTATGACTTGTATAGATGTATGTACATATATCGAGCCGATACATTTTGTGTATATGCTCGGGAACCGCATCAGGTGCACGACTACACGTCGAGGGGAGAGGTAGGCATGCTCGAGCTGGCAATTCTCGGTCTGCTACTTCAATCCCCGATGCACGGATACGAGCTGCGTAAACGACTGACCGGACTCCTCGGAGCATTCAGAGCGTTCTCCTACGGTTCGCTCTACCCGGCCCTGCGCCGCCTACAGGCGGACGGGCTGATCGCCGAGAACGACGGTCCGGACACACTCGTGAAGCGGCGAGCACGTCGGGTCTACGAGCTCACACCCAAGGGCAAGCAGAGATTCGCCGAGCTCGTTGCGGACACGGGACCGCAGAACTACACGGACGACGGTTTCGGCGTGCATCTCGCCTTCTTCAGCCGGACGCCGGCGGAAGCGCGGCTGCGCATCCTCGAAGGCAGACGTCGTCAAGTCGAGGAGCGCAGAGAAGGGCTCCGCGAAGCGGTGGATCGAGCCAGCGGGACGCTCGACCGCTACACCCGTCAGTTACATCAGCTCGGACTCGAATCCAGCGAACGAGAAGTCCGCTGGCTCAACGAAGTGATCGCTGCCGAGCAGGCGGGCCCGACCGCCACGCCCAACCCGAAAAGCGTTACGAACAAAGAAGGAGAACCCGAACATGGGTGAGAACAACAACACTTCGGACGGCAACGCCATCCGGGTAGCCATCGTGGGTGTGGGCAACTGCGCCGCGTCGCTCGTCCAAGGCGTCGAGTACTACAAGGACGCCGACGAGAACGTCACCGTTCCCGGCCTCATGCACGTCAAGTTCGGCAAGTACCACGTCCGCGACGTGGAATTCGTCGCCGCGTTCGACGTCGACGCCAAGAAGGTCGGATTCGACCTCTCCGACGCGATCTTCTCGAGCGAGAACAACACCATCAAGATCGCCGACGTACCGCCGAAGGACGTTCAGGTTCTGCGCGGACCGACCCTCGACGGGCTCGGAAAGTACTACCGCGAGACCATCACCGAGGCCGACGGCGAAGCGGTGGACGTCGCCCAGGCCCTCCGCGACGCCAAGGTCGACGTGCTCGTGTCCTACCTCCCCGTGGGATCGGAAGAGGCAGACAAGTTCTACGCACAAGCCGCTATCGATGCCGGTGTCGCGTTCGTCAACGCTCTGCCCGTGTTCATCGCCAGCGACCCCGTCTGGGCCCAGAAGTTCGTCGACGCAGGTGTTCCCATCGTCGGCGACGACATCAAGAGCCAGGTCGGTGCCACCATCACGCACCGCGTCATGGCAAAGCTGTTCGAGGATCGCGGTGTTCAGCTCGACCGCACCATGCAGCTCAACGTCGGCGGCAACATGGACTTCCTCAACATGCTCGAGCGCAGCCGCCTCGAGTCGAAGAAGATCTCCAAGACCCAGGCCGTCACGTCGAACCTGCAGCGCGAATTCAACACGAAGGACGTCCACATCGGGCCGAGCGACCACGTCGGCTGGCTCGACGACCGCAAGTGGGCGTACGTCCGCCTCGAAGGCCGCGCCTTCGGTGACGTGCCGTTGAACCTCGAGTACAAGCTCGAAGTATGGGACTCGCCCAACTCGGCCGGTGTCATCATCGACGCCGTCCGCGCCGCCAAGATCGCCCTCGACCGCGGCATCGGTGGACCGGTCATCCCGGCATCGGCCTACCTGATGAAGAGCCCTCCCAAGCAGCTCGCCGACGACGTCGCGCGCCAGCAGCTCGAAGCGTTCATCATCGACGCCTAGCCCTCACATGAGTGGAGCGGAGCCTGACGGTCACTCCGCAGGCTCCGCTCCCGGGTGGCCTGCGGGTCACTCCGCAGGCTCCACTCCCGGTGGCCTGCAGGTCACTCCGCAGGCTCCGCTCCCGGTGGCCTGAGGGTCACTCCGCAGGCTCCGCTCACAGTGCGAGGGTCACTTCGTCCCCGTCGGTGCGCTCGGTGCAGATCAGCATTCCGTCGGGCGCGTGCGTTGCAGGGACTCGGCAGGTACCGCAGAAGCCCTGACGACAGGAGTACGCGACGTCCGGGCGCAACGGCATGACCGCGTCCAGGATCGACCTGTCCGCCGGGACCGTCACCCGTTCGCCGGTACTGGCGAGGACCACCTGGAATTCGACGCCGTTCACAATCGGTGGTGCCGAGAACCTTTCGAAGTGAAATTCCGACTCCGGGTCGACTCCACGTTGCAGTGTGCCGATCATCGGCATCGGTCCGCACGCGTAGATCGCCGCTCCCGGCTGCGATCCTTCCAGCAACATCTCCGACGTCGGGATTCCGTCGACATCGTCGGTTCGAAGCGTCACCGAGCCGCCGAACTCGTCGAGTTCACCCAGGAACGGCAACGACTCTCGGCTTCTGCCGGTGTAGACCATCGACCAGTCGAGTCCCAGTCGGTGCGCCAGCCTCATCATCGGGAGAATCGGCGTGATCCCGATCCCGCCCGCGACGAAATGCAGACTGTCCGCGGGTGATCCGAAACCGGGAACTGCGAAGGCGAACGCGTTTCGCGGACCTCGGACGGTCAAACTGCTGCCGACCTCCAGGTCGTGCATCTCGATCGATCCGCCGCCGCCGTCCGGAATGCGCCGCACTGCAATGCGATAGCGGGTGCTGTCCGCGGGATCCCCGCACAGAGAGTACTGACGCAGCCTCCCCGAGGGCATCTCGACGTCGATGTGCGCTCCTGCGCGCCAGGACGGTAGCTCGCCGCCGTGCGCCGCCGACAGAACGAAGCTCACGACGTTCTCGTCGAACGCCTCGATGCGACGCTCGGAAACGACTACCTCGAGTCGCCGATCGTCCGTCGCGCCCACGAACTCCTTGCGATGCAGTAGACGCATCGTGCCCATGTGCGCGTTCATGACCCGTTCCAGCACTCGGAGGAGCGGGTCCCGTTCGTGACGACCGTAGAGGTCACCGGGCATCGTGGTCGGTACAGGTAGCTGGAGGTTCACGGCAGTGCCGATCGGGCAGCGGGGGACTTCGCCAGATAGGCGACGGCTTGGGCGGTGTCGCCCTCGTCCTCCGGGGTGTACGACGGTTTCAGGTACCGTGCAACGCCTTTCGTCATCTGGGCGAGCGACGGGAGTGATCCTCTGCGCATCGCACCCAACCATTGCAGCCACAGGACGAGGTAACCCCGGTCGGTCAGCGTCGGATCCTGGCGGACGATGAATCGCGTGCCGCGCAGCATCAGTACGATGAAGCCGATAAAGGCGATGAGCATCGAGAAGTTTCGCCGGAAGTACCCGACGCCGAAATACGTTGCCACGTCGTGGGCGACGTTGCGGTGCTCCACTTCCTCGGCACCGTGCCAGCGATAGAGATCCACCATCGCGGGGTCGCCGTCGAAGTCGTCCCATCTCGAGTTCAGCGCGTAGTCACCGAGAAAGGCCGTCAGGTGCTCGATCGCGCCGATCATCGCGATTCGTCCGACCAGCTGCTGCTTCTGGGCTCTCGCCGACAGCGCCGGCCGAGGCCCGAGCACCTTGCGCATCAAATATTCGGAGTGCGACGTGAACGGCCTCGGATCGACGCCGTGTGCGTCGAGGTAGTCGTACAACACCACATTGTGCGTCTCGGCGTGCATGGCTTCCTGCCCGATGAAGCCGAGGACGTCCTCGCGCAGTTTCGCGTCGGCGATCAGGGGGAGAGCTTCGGTGTAGGTGGCGCAGAACCACCGCTCCCCCTCGGGGAGTAGTAGATTCAACGCGCTGAGACTGTGCGAGGCGATGGGCTCGTTCGGCATCCAATGCAACGGAGTATCCGACCAGTCGAAGGCGACGTTACGTGCCTGCAAGGACACTTCACCGGGGTCGTGTTCGTTCACGATCGATCCTTTCCACGAACTTCGTTGTTTCGGCGGCGACGAGAGCCGGGTTCTTCAGGGGGAGCCAGTGCCCGGAGCGCACATCGGTGCGGCTGACCCGTGACACCCACCGCTCGATGCCGTCGAACGATGCGGGTCTGATGGCAGGGTCCCGTCGCGTGACCAGCAAGTGGACCGGAACGTGTGTGTACCGCTCCGTCGGCCTCAGGACCTTCTGAAGGACGTTGGCGCGGTAGATGCGCAACCCGTCGACCATGTCGCGGTTCAGGGTCGGCGCGACATGGAGATTTCGCTTGTCCACGCGTTCGACGATGCGCAGGAGCAACGACCAGATCCAGCGCCTACCGAAGATGCGGAAGAAAGTCCGAGACAGCGGCCCCGACATGAAGAACAGCGTGTACGCACCCGAGACCAGCTGAGTGAGTTTCTGCCACAGCGCTTTCGGACTCGTCGGTGTGGACTGCAGCCACATTCCCATATGGTCGAGGCTCGGGCCCGAGATCGAGGTGAACGACGCGATTCTGGTGTCGGCACCCGGCTCGCAAATTGCCTCCCACACCTGAACCGATCCCCAGTCGTGAGCGAGAACGTGCACCGGTATCGACCCCGCCACTGCGTCGACGACGGCCATGAAATCCGCGGCCAACTGTTCGAGCGTCATCTCCGTGACGGTGCCGTCACCGAAGGACTCGCCGTGACCACGCGTGTCGTACGTGACGACGTGGAACTTGTCGGTCAGCAACGGGACCACCGCGTCCCACAGGTGATGGGTGTCCGGCCAGCCGTGCACCAGCACCAGCACCGGGCCGTCGAAGTTGCCGAACTCCTGCACGTAGAGCCCCGCACCGTCGACACGCACGGTGCGTGTTCGGTCGCGCGCCTTCTCGATGGTCATGCCCACTCCCCGCTTGTTCCCGTCGATCCGCCCCGTACCGATAGTACGTTTAACGTTACCGCCGGTACGCCATTGCTGTGAACTCTCCACAATCTCCGCGGAGGTGTCAAGACACGACCGCCTCCACCTGGGGCGACACCTAGAATGACCAGATGCCTACCTCGCGAGATCCCGAAGCCCGCAGAACCAGGGCACGTGAGGAGTTCGTCGACGCGACGTTCAGGGTCATCGACGCGCACGGACCGAACCCGAGCATGAACGACATCGCGCGGGAGGCAGGTGCCACGAAGCCGAGGCTGTACCGGCAGTTCGCGGACAAGGCAGATCTGTACAGCGCCGTGGCACAGCGCATGGCCGACGAGGTCTACACGCTCGCCGTATCCGACTTCAACTTCCTGCTCGACGCACCGGTGTCCGCGCTACGACATGCGATCTCCGGTTACGCGGATGTGGTGGGGCGCCACCCCAACGTCTTCCGGTTCCTCGCCCAGTCCAGATCCACTCCCGAAGACCCTGCGATCGCTCCGCCCCTCGACATCGGGCGTGATATCGCGACACGCTTCGCCACCGTCGCGAAGACGATTCTCGATTCGGTCGACGCCGACACCTCGGGCATCGAATACGCGTGCCGCGCCGCCGTCGGGGCTCTCCTGGCCGCAACCGACCTCTGGCTGGACGACACGGAACTCGACGCAGGCGACTTCGTCGACCAACTCACGACCCTTGTCTGGGGACTGCTCGACGCATTCCTGCAGCGCAAGGAAATCGACCTCGACGGCGACGTGCCGATCTTCATGACCCTGGCAAAGCTCAAGGCAGGAGCGGAGCCGGCGGAGTGACCCGATCAGGCAGGAGCGCAGCCGGCGGAGTGACCCGCCGTCAGGCTCGGATTTTGCGCACCACGTAGGTCAGGGCGGCGAGGAGGCCGAGCAGAAGGCCGGAGGGCCAGACGGGCGGGTCTCCGCCGAGGATGCCTGCGACTGCGGCGATGAAGGCCATCAGTGCGAAGAAGCCGAGGATGCCGGCGAGGATCTGCAGGTGATCCTGAGCGGTCATGATTTCACGCCGCCTGCGGTGAGTCCGGAGATGATGCGGCGCTGGAAGATCAGCACCATGACGACGAGTGGGATGGCGACGATGGTTCCCGCTGCCATGATCGCCGCATACGGCACGACGTGTGGGTCGTTGCCGGAGAAGCGTGCGATGGCCACGGTGACGGGTTCGGTTTTGTCGCTGGAGAGCTGGCTGGCGAGCAGGTACTCGTTGACTGCGGCGATGAACGCGAGGATTGCGGTGGTGAAGAGTGCCGGCGCGGCCAACGGAAGCATCACCAGGCGGAATGCCTGGAACCGTCCGGCGCCGTCGATGCGGGCGGCTTCTTCCAGTTCCCAGGGCAGTTCGGCGAAGAATGCCGTCAGTGTGTAGATGGTCAGGGGCAGCACGAAGGAGATGTTGGGGATGATCATCGCCTGGTAGCTGCCGATCCATCCGATGTTCGTGAAGAACTGGAACAGCGGTGTCACCAGAGCGACGACGGGGAACATCGATGCTCCCAGGACGATGCCGACGACGATGTACTTGAATCGAAAGTCGATGCGGGACAGCGCGTATGCGCAGAAGATTCCGATCACCAGCGCGATGAACGTGGTGACGCCGCCGATGATCAGGCTGTTGGCGACTGCACGGAGGAAGTTGTTTCCGTTGCTCGTGGACAGAGCGTTGCTGAAGTTCTCCGTGGTCACGTGCGTCGGCCAGGGTGTGGTGTCGAACGTGTACCGCGGGTCGCGGAACGCAGTGACAGCCATCCAGTAGAACGGCGCGAGCCCCCATACGAGGATGATCACGACGCCGAGGTAGATACGGGCGGTCTTCATCGGATCGTGCCTTTTCTTTGGTTCTCCTGTGTGGCAACCGCGTTCGCGCCGAGGAATTTCACGAGCGCGAAGGCGACGATGAAGATCATGACGAACGAGATGGTCGACAGGGACGCCGCTGCGTTGAACCCTTGCCGGATCTGCTCGACCACGAGAATCGAGATGGTCCGCGTCGCCGGGTTGCCCTCGGTGAGGATGGCGGGCAGGTCGTACATCCGGAGCGCGTCCATCGTGCGGAAGAGAATGGCCACCATCAGCGCGGGCTTGACGAGCGGAAGTGTGATCTTGGTGAACCGTTGCCACGCGGACGCCCCGTCGACGCGCGCTGCCTCGTACACATCGGACGGAATCATCTGCAGGCCTGCGAGAATCAGCAGTGCCATGAACGGTGTCGTCTTCCAGACGTCGGCGATGATGACCGCGAACCTTGCCGGCCACGCGTCTCCCGTCCACAGGATCTGTGTGCCGAGAAGCTTGTTGGCGATTCCGTCGTAGCTGAAGATGAAGTACCAGAGCTTGGCGGTCACCGCCGTCGGGATCGCCCACGGGATCAGAATGGCGGCACGCAGCAAGGCACGGCCGGCGAACGTCTTGCCCATGATGACGGCCATCGCGAATCCGATGACCACCTCGATGGACACCGTCACGACGGTGAAGAACGCCGTGTTGCCGACCGCACCCCAGAACTGCGAGCCCAGGGTTCCCGGTGGGCACGGAACGAGCGTGCCCGACGCCGACGTGCACTGCTGCAGAATCCAGTGCGTGTAGTTGGAGAATCCGGCGCTACCGCCCTTGACGAACATTCCCGTCGCGGGATCGAGACCGGCGTCCTTCTGGAAGGACATGACGACGGCACGAATTACCGGATAGGCGATGACGATTGCGAGAATCACCAGAGTCGGCGCGATGAGCAACCAGGCGCGCCCGGCACTCAGCCCGAATCGTCTCTTCTTGTCGGTGCGCACATGCCGACCTGATGGAGTCACTCCGCTGGCTGCGCTCCCGCCGCGGCCGGAGGATGATCCCCCGGCCGCGTCGACGTTTACAGCCCCACTGGGTTCACCAGTAGGTAGAGCCATGAAATTCTCCTGAAATCGAAAGCCGAAGGCTTAGTTAGCGCCTGCGGACTCGATGCCGGCCTGGATGTCGGCGATAGCCTGGTCGACCTGCTTCTCACCCTTGATCGCGGCGGCGGTGTTGTCCTGGATGGCCTTCGACACTGCCGGGTAGAACGGCGTGACGGGACGCGGGACCGCGTTCTCGATCGATTCCTTCAGGGCCGGGAGGTACGGCATCTCGGCGATGAGGGCCGGGTCGTCGTACAGCGATGCAAGTACGGGAGGCAGTGCGCCCTCGGCGATGATGCGCTGAGCCTGCTCACCCTGGAGGAAGCGAAGGAAGTCGGCGGCCGTGGCCTTGTTCTGCGAGAACGCGCTGATCGCTGCGTTGTATCCGCCGAGGGTGGAGGTTCCGACGCCGGTGACGCCGGGAAGTGGCGCGACACCGTACTTTCCGGCGACTGCGGAGCCTTCCTTGGCTGCTGTGCCGTAGACGTACGGCCAGTTACGCAGGTAGAGCGCCTTGCCGTCCTCGAATGCCTGCTGGCTCTCGGGCTCCTTGAACGTGGTGTCCTGGGCGGGGATGACGTTGTTCTGGAACGCCGTCACGAGTGCCTGCAGGCCTGCCTTGGCTTCGGGGGAGTCGACGGTCGGGGTCTTGCCGTCCTCGGCGACGAACGATCCGCCGTGGGCGTTGATGATCTCCGACGCGTTGACCGTCAGGCCCTCGTAGGACGCGAACTGTCCTGCGTAGCAGTCGATGTTGTTCTCCACGGCGACGGTGCAGCTGGCCGTCAGCTCGTCCCAGGTGGTGGGGGCTGCGGGCACGAGGTCGGTGCGGTAGAACAGCAGACCGCCGTTGGTGTTCTTCGGGGCCGCGTACTGGGTGCCGTTGTACGTCGCGCTGTCCACCGTCGACGGGAGGATTCCGGCGTTGTCGAGGGCGAATTCGCCCTCGAGCGGCACGAGCCAGCCCTTCGCCGCGAACTCGGCCGTCCAGATGACGTCGAGAGCCATCACGTCGTAGTCGCTCTGCTCGGCCTGAAGGTGCTGGACCAGGTCGTCGTGTGCCTGGTCGGCGTCGTTGGACTGTTCCTTGAAGGTGACCTGCTCGTCCGGGTTGTCCGCGTTCCACTCTTCGATGATCTGACGGACGACACCGGTTTCGGTGGTGTCCTTGCCTTCGACGTAGGTGATGGGTCCGCGGCCGTCGGTGTTCTCGGATGCGGAATCACTGGATCCGCTGTCGCTGGAACATGCGGTGAGCGTCAGCAGCGAGGCTGCTGTTGCGAGCACCGCCACCTTCGAGATCAAAGACGCCATGAGTTCTCTCCACTTGCTTCGTACACGGTGGTGTGTGTGGGAGGCGGCACAGTTGATGTGCGAATGTGCTCCCCCCGACGCACATGTCGATAGGAACTTATACACATTTCGGTCGCCGCGGGCCATTACCGGCGTTGCTGAATCGGTCAACCCTCACGCGACGGGTCTGTCGGTGAGTGGTTGTAGCCTCGCCCAGGTGACTTCGGACAAGATGCTGACCAGAATCGGTGGGCTTCTCCGCCAGGCGGAGTCGACGGACAATCCGCACGAGGCGGAAGCGTTCATGGAGGCCGCACAGCGTCTCGCGACGTCGACGTCGATCGATCTGGCCGTGGCCCGCTCGCACAGCGCTTCGCGCGAGAAGCAGGCGACGCCGACGCAGCGCGTCGTCCCCATCGGAGAGGCAGGCAAACGCGGTCTGAAGACGTTCGTCCAGTTGTTCGTCTCGATCGCTGCGGCCAACGACGTGACGTGCGACGTCGCACGGTCGTCGACGCAGGTGTTCGCCTACGGTTTCGCGTCGGACATCGACACCACCGAGGCGCTGTATTCGAGCCTTCTCGTCCAGATGGTGCGGGCGTCGGACGCCTACATCAAATCGGGCGAGTACAAGAACGAGACTGCGGTACGCACGGTGGTGGAAAAGATCGGTCGCCGACGCTACAAGCGCCAGGAGACGGTCGTCGTCGCTGCGGTCACGGCGCGGTTGAACTTTCAGACTGCCTTCGCCACGCGGGTGGGCAAGCGCCTCGCCGCGGTGAAGAAGGAAGCGGAATCGAAGGCAGTGTCCGAGGAGAAACCGGACGCGGGCACGGCTCTTGTCCTGCGGAACAAGGAGGTCGAGCTGAAGGATTACTACTCGTCGAATTCCACCGCGCGCGGCACCTGGCGGAGCCGAAGCGCGGGTGCGGGGTACTCGCACGGCGCCAGTCGCGCGGGGGACAGGGCGGGCCGCACTGCGCGGCTCGGGGGTGAAACCGAGATCGGCCGCGGTTCGAAGCAGCTCGGGCGGTAATCTGACCTCATCGTGACGTGGCGTAGGCAGACGAACAGCCGTGAATTCTCACCCGGCGAGCGCCTACGCATCCTGGTCGCCCGCTTTCTCGGGGTAGGTTTCCTCGGATATTTCTTCGTGTCCCTGTCCGGAATTGCGGAGGGCGCTGGCATTCTCGCGTCGTGGTGGACGCCGCTGGCCGTGGTGCTGATCTTCGGTCCCGGTGTCGGACTGCTGGTCGCGGCGCTGGCTCGTCCCCGCCGAATCGGTCCAGCGGCAGGTTCGGCGGCCGTCGGAATTCTGATCGCCGCCTGCCTGTGGTTCCTCGCGTGGAACGGGGATGTGCTGCACGGTTCTGCACGGGGCACGTGGATGTCGGCGTTCGCGGGTATGGCTGGTCTGTGCGCGACACTCGCGTGGAAGCCGTGGATCGCGTTCGCCGTCCAGTTCGTCGCAACCTCGACCATCGCCACCGTCGACCAGGTCGGGTTGTTCGGCAACCGCGCATCACAGTCCGACATCGTCTATGCCGCGGTGTGGTCGTTCGGGTTGTCGGCGCTGTTGACCGCCGCGGTGATCATGGCGCTGCGGAGCGGATCGATACTGGATTCCACCAAGCAATCGCTCGATCGCAGTGCGGCGATAGCCGCTGCCGCGCAGGCGCGCGAACGCGAGAAAGCGCGGTTCGATTCGCTGATCCACGACCAGGTGCTGAGCACTCTGCTGGCGACGGATCGCGCCGATCCCGGTGGCAGGCTCGTGACCGACGCGAGGTCTGCTCTGGCCGAGCTGGACCGCGTCGTCGACGATTCCAGCCGAGACGCGACGGTGTCGGCCGACGGCATATTCGCGCAACTGTCCACGTTGGGAGCCGACCACGGTGTCGCCGTCGGAGCAACCGTCGACGACGGTCGCTCTCAATACCCGGGAGCTGTGGCGTCCGCGGTGGTGGGCGCCTCGGCAGAGGCCGTACGCAACAGCGTCGTGCACGCGGGCCCCGCCGCGCAGTGCCGTATCGCCGTCGAGCTACGTCCCGGCCTCGTCCGTGTGACCGTCGAGGACGACGGTGTCGGATTCGACACCGCTACAACGGGGTCCGGCCGTCTCGGCATCGACGTCAGCATCGTCGGCCGGATGGCGCAGCTCGACGGCGGATGGTCTCGTATCCGCAGCGAGCCGGGTGCGGGCACGACGGTGATCGTCGAGTGGGCGGCGGTATGAGCTCGCTGCGGGGTGACGCGTCGACGATCATCGGAATGCAGTCACGGGGCTCTTACGCCGTCACCGCGTCGGTCGTGACTGCGGCTGCGGTCGCGATTCTCGGCCCCGGCGGCGACGGTGTCGCCGAGAAGTGCCTGGTGATAGCGCTTCTCGCGGTCGGCGCTGCGCTCCTCGTCGCCGTTCCAGGCGATCCGTTTCCGAAGTGGGCCTCAGTGACCGTCGCAGCGGTGCCGGCCGCGCAGTTCGTTGCACTGATCCGCGTCGTGGACACGGGGGCGACGCAGTCCCAGGCGGTGACCACCACGGTCGGGGGAGGGGCGGCGCTCTGCGCGTTCCTCTGTGTACGGGGGAGGATTCGCTGGGCGTGGGCAGGCCAACTGGCTGCGTTCGCGGTGTACTGGACCGCTGCCCCTGACTTCGCCGGTGCAGCATCGACTTTCGTCACGGGTGCCGGGGTCATGATCATGGCGACGTTCTTCGCTTTCGCCGTCCGGCCGGCAGCAGCGTCGATCTACTCGCTCCGCCGAGAACGCGCTGCGACGTTCGCCGAGCGCGCCGCCGTGAGCGCGGCCGAACAGGAACGTGAGCACCAACTACATCGGCTCGACGACTTGGTTCGCCCTGTCCTGAGGCGCATCGCCGACAACCCACTGGACGACGCCGCCCGCACCGAGGCGCTGCTGGTGGAAGCCACCCTGCGGGACAGCATTCGCGCCCGCGCACTGGACGTGCCGGTGGTGGTGGCCGCAGCGCGAGCCGCCCGCGAGCGGGGCGTCACCGTGCAGTTGCTCGACGACGGTGGCCTGACCGACCAACCTCGTCGGGTCGCCGACGAAGTACGCCGCGCGGTGGCGCGCAGTTTGGACGGTGCGGACGCAGGGACCGTCACCGTGCGCATCCACCCGGCGGGGCGGACGGCACTGGCGACGATCGTGGTGACCGACGGCGACGACGTTGTTCGTACGGAACTCCCTACGTGAGTGGGGTCAGCTGAGCCGGACCCCGGCCTCGGAGCCGTCGAACACGTGCGCATGCGCCTCGTCGAATCGGATGCCGACCACGTCACCTTTCTGCGGGGGATCACGCCAGTCCGCGCGGGCGACGATCGTCTGGGTGGTGCCGTTGATGTCGGCCCGACCGAAGACGAAGGCCTCGGAACCGAGTTCTTCGACGACGTCGACCTCCAACTTCAGCCCGTCGGACACGATGTCGACGTGCTCGGGGCGAATGCCGAACACCACTTCGCTACCGGTCGAGCCGGCGAGCGTGCCCCGCGACACCGGGATGATCTGGTCACCGATCCGCACGCCACCGTCGGTGACGGGTACGCGGAACAAGTTCATCGACGGCGAGCCCATGAATCCGGCGACGAAGACGTTGGTCGGCGTGCGGTACAACTCGCGAGGTGATGCGCACTGCTGCAAGACACCACCTTTGAGCACCGCCACCCGGTCGCCCATGGTCATTGCCTCGACCTGATCGTGGGTGACGTAGACGGTGGTCGTCGCGAGCCTGCGCTGCAGCTGAGCGATCTGCGTGCGCGTCTGCACCCGAAGTTTGGCGTCGAGGTTGGACAGCGGTTCGTCCATCAGGAATACCTGCGGTTGACGAACGATGGCCCGCCCCATGGCAACTCGCTGACGCTGACCACCGGACAGCGCTTTGGGCTTGCGGTCGAGGTACGCCTCCAGGTCGAGAAGCTTGGCCGCCTCGAGGACGCGGTTGCGGATCTCGTCCTTGCTCGCCTTCGCGAGCTTGAGGGCGAAACCCATGTTTTCGGCGACGGACATGTGCGGGTACAGCGCGTAGTTCTGGAACACCATCGCGATGTCGCGATCCTTGGGCTCGGCGTGGGTGACATCCTTGCCGCCGATGAGGATGCGGCCGCTGTTCACCTCCTCCAGACCGGCGAGCATGCGCAGCGACGTGGACTTACCGCAGCCCGACGGGCCGACGAGGACGAGGAATTCGCCGTCGGCGATCTCCAGGTCCAACGCATCCACCGCGGGGGTGTCGGAGCCGGGAAAAAGCCTGGTGGCACGGTCGAACGTGATCGAAGCCATGAAAAACAGATCCCTCCACCGGCAGGAACGTGCCGGACGATCCGAGTGTTGGGTGCCGACGGGTGCCGACGACGAATGGTAACCGCACCCGTCGGCTACGTTCCGAAAACCGGCCAGCCGATCTCGGTTCGCCATCGACTCGGGTCGGCAGTGTCGCGTGGTCCGACGTGATAGATCTCGTGCACCGGCCCGGCGATAGCGAGGCCGTTCGATTCGACGTACACCCCGAGCGCACCGTAGGTGACATCGATGTCGTCGTGGCTGCCGTGGTGCACCGTCGTCGCCAGCTCCGTTCCACCGATCGTCAGCGGTTGCACCCGCCCCAGCCGAGGTGCATCGGTCGTGGGCAGGTACACCGTCATCGTTCCCCGGCCGTCGGTGAACAGGTCGTTGTCGTACAACCCGCCAGGACTGCCGTCGGGGGAGACCACCGCGTCGAGCTCGGCCATGGCGTCGGAATACCACTCGAGCATGGTCGACGAGTCCACCTCGCCGGATATCGCGGCGACCGTGACCTTTTCGGTGACGAGACGCGTGACCTCCACGGAAGCCCCGGTCGGTCGGAGGAGCCTCTTCATCGCGCTGATCGACGACTCCGCTTCCTTCACCTGACGTTCGAGCCGTTCCAGATGCCCCAGAATCAGCCCGGCCCTCTGCGTCGGGTCCGCGGTGGTGACGAT
Organism: Rhodococcus sp. RS1C4; assembly: GCF_002258225.1. NCBI lineage: Bacteria > Bacillati > Actinomycetota > Actinomycetes > Mycobacteriales > Nocardiaceae > Rhodococcus > Rhodococcus sp. RS1C4. The sequence goes on from NZ_NOXZ01000021.1 coordinate 16,416, forward strand.
CGCCCGCACCTCGCGCTCCGGCATGTCGAAACTGCGAAACCGGCGGATGATCTGAGCCGTCGGCACCTGCGCCGTCGTGTAATAGCGATAACCGGAGTGGGCGTCGACCTCGGCGGGTTCGAGCATGCCGGATTCGTGATAGCGACGAAGCGTCTTCACCGACAGATGGGTGATGCGGGAGAACTCACCGATGGTGAGCAGGCCGTTCATGCCCACATCCTGCCTGGGGTCGACTCTCCCGGTGGGGGAGGGTGGAGCCTGTCCGTCATGACATTCATCGACAGGTATTTCGAACTCGCCGCCGATTCCGATCTGGAGGCGTACTTTGCTCAGTTCCGTCCCGACGCCGTTGTCGAGGACGAGGGCCGGGAGCACCACGGCATCGACGAGATTCGCGCGTGGCGGACCGAGGTTCCCGACGTCACCTATCGTCCCCGGACGCCGACGGTGTCCGGGGACGGTCATGACGTGAAGGCGGAGATCGCAGGTGATTTCCCGGGCAGTCCCGTCACTTTGCGGTTCCATCTCGAGCTGGACGACGCCGAGAAGATTCGAGTTCTTCGCATTCGCCCGTAGGTCCGGTCCGGCGTCATTGCGGGTCGAAGATGTCCTCGATTCGGCATCGGAAGACCGCGGCTAGCTGGAATGCGACGGGCAGGCTCGGGTCGTAGCGTTCCTTCTCGATCGAGATGACGGTGAGCCGTGTGACGCCGATGCGGTCGGCGAGATCTGCTTGGGACCAACCGAGTTGGAGTCGTCGTCGTCGAACGTCGTTCTTCATCTCACGCGAGGGTTCGTCGGCGCTCGATCGCGTAGCGTGTCGTGCACGATGCGAGGGCGACGAGCAGCAGTCCGATCAACAGTGTCGCTGCCGGGACATCGATTCGACCGATGGACACTGCCGCGAGGCCGAGGCCGATCACGATGATCAGATCGGTAGCTGTTCCACTCAATGCTGCACTGAGCCAAGCGGATTCGACGTCGCCCTCGGACGGTCCCTGTTTCGGAATCGTCACCGGCGCCACCCAGAACAACCATCCGAGTGCGCCACACGCCGGGAGCGCACACAGTCCGAAGACCATCGCGGACAGCCCCGGCGCGACCGGGGACAGGAGCCAGGCCGCTGCGGCGACGAGCAGGGCTGCAGCAAGCCCGGTCGATCCGGAGTAGAACCAACGACGGGTCATGTCCATCCTCCGATGTATAGGAAGCTATACGTATAGCGGACTATACATCGACGGGGCGCCTCCCGCGTCCTAGTATCCGTCCATGGCGTACGACGCGGGATTGGCGGATCGGATCCGCGAAGCACTCGTCGACGAGCCGTCCGTCGTGGAGAAGAAAATGTTCGGCGGACTGCAGTTCATGGTCCGCGGCAAGATCGCCGTCGGTGCCCACTTCGACGGCGAACTGCTCGTCAAAACCGATCCCGCGCAGACGGAAGAACTGGTTTCTCGACGAGGAGCACGAGCCGCGGTCATGGGAGATCGCGACATGGGCAACGGCTGGATCACCGTCGACTCCGACGGTGTGGCCGGTGACGGTCTGGACTACTGGATCGGCGTTGCCCTGGAGTACAGCGAGCGCACCCACCCGCAGAGGTGAATCCGCCGGAACCGGACGTGAACGGTCGGTGGGCGGCATTATGATCGCGCCGGTGAAGACGAGGGACTCGCAGCGTTCCAAGGTGTACGAGGCGGAGACGATGGTCCGGCGCATGTTCGATCGCGCCGAGGAACACACTGTGCGGTCCGTGGAGATCCACGGCTCCACCATCACGCTGCCGGTGGAGCGGAAGTTCGCGTCGATCGAGTCCGTGCAGAGGTATGTCGATGCGGTTCTGGCGATGAACTGGGTGCAGGCCCGGTGGCCGCATGCGGACGGCGTCGTACATGTTCGTGAGCGGTCCGGCACCGGGGCGTCGCACTACGAACCGGACACTCAGACCATCGCCGTTCCGCTTCACCGCCGGAACGAGGCGTGGGCGCTGCGTGAACTGGTGGTTCTGCACGAGCTGGCGCATCACTTCGATCGCGCCGAGAACTCCTCGCACGGTGGAGAATTCGTGGATCTGTTCATCACTTTGGTCGGCGAGATCATCGGCCAGGAAGCCGGGTTCGTGCTGCGCGCGACGATGCTGGACTGCGGCGTCAGCATCGGATAGCGCGCATACTGGAGGTCATGACTGTGAAAATCGGCGTTCAGCTTCAGCCCCAGCACGCTCCCGACTACCAGCTCATCCGCGACGCGGTTCTCCGTTCCGAGGACGCAGGCGTCGACATCGTCTTCAACTGGGACCACTTCTATCCGCTGTACGGCGACCTCGACGGCGAGCATTTCGAGTGCTGGACCATGCTCGGCGCGTGGGCCGAGCAGACGTCGAACGTGGAGATCGGCGCCCTCGTCACCGGCGGCGGCTACCGCAACCCGGATCTGCTCGCCGATATGGCTCGCACCGTCGACCACATCAGTGGAGGTCGGCTTATCCTCGGCATCGGCGCCGGGTGGAATCAGAAGGACTACGACAACTTCGGTTACGAGTTCGGCACACCGGGTTCACGGCTGAAGCTCCTCGCCGAGTACCTGCCGCGCATCGTCGATCGTTTGAAGGCCGGCAACCCGGCGCCGACGCGCGACATCCCCATCCTCATCGGCGGCGGCGGTGAGAAGAAGACCCTCAAGCTCGTCGCTCAGTACGCACACATCTGGCACAGCTTCGCCGATCTCGACGAGTTGAAGCGCAAGTCCGGGATCCTCGCCGAGCACGGCGACACCGTCGGGCGCGACGTCAGCTCGATCGCCAGGTCCGTCGCCTGGCCGGGCGCGGACAAGGCTCAGGGCTTCGTCGACGCCGGGGCCACGTTGTTCACCGTCGGAACCAGTGGTCCCGACTACGACCTGACCGAGCTGAAAGAGGCCATCGCCTGGCGGAAATCCGCGAACGACGGCTAGAGCCCTTCATCGACAATTTTGCCATTTCGGCAAAGCTGATTGCCGAAATCCCGCAGGTGGGGCATGTTGGTCTCATGACGGAAATGGATGTGTTCTCGGCAAGTTCCGAGGCGGAGGTCTGCGAGATCGTGCTCGGCAGTGCTCGTCACGGATTCGAGGTGATCGGCCGATGATCATGGACGAGAAGTTCTGGGACGACATGCACTCGGGCAGCGGCTCAGGTTGGAGCGGCAATCCCAATCCGGTTCTCGTGCAGCAGGTCGCGGATCTGACGTCCGGGCGTGCGCTGGACATCGGCTGCGGGCAGGGCGACGATGCGAGATGGCTGGCGTCGAAAGGATGGACCGTCACGGCGTCGGACATCTCCTCCGTTGCTCTCGCTCGCGCCGCCGAGCGCGCGGAGGGCACCGGGGACATCACCTTCGTCCACGCGGACTACGTGGCCGAGGCACCGGCGGCCGCGGCATTCGACCTGGTGACATTGCATTACTTCGCGATCCCCAAGGCGAATCCCGCCGCGGCTCGCGCGATCGCCGACGCCGTCGCGCCGGGCGGGACTCTCCTCGTCGTGAATCACGACGTGGGTGCCGACCAGGAGTGGAACGGGATCAAGCCGTCGGACTTCTTCGAACCACACGGCATCGCTGAGCTCCTGGACGAGTCGTGGACGATCGAGGTCGACGAGACGCGACCTCGATCGACTGCGCCGCCCGCGGGGGCGCATCACACCCACGACACCGTTCTCCGGGCCCGTCGGCTACTTCGCCCGCCCGCCTAGGTGTTCGGCGAGGAACTTCTCGACCGCACGGTAGAACGTGATGTTGTTCTCCGGATTGACGAAGCCGTGCCCTTCGTCGTCGAAGACCAGGTAGTCGACCTCGACGCCCCTCGCTCGAAGCCGCTCGACGACGTTGTCCGATTCGGCCTTGACCACGCGGGCGTCGTTGGCGCCCTGGGCGATCATGAGCGGGCGGGTGACGTCGTCGAGCCGAGAAATCGGTGACCGAGCAAGCATGTCCGCTTCCTGCTCCGGGATCGCGGGGTCGCCGACGTACCGGTACCAGTTGTTGACCAGGCCCGGCCGTGCGAACGCCGGTTGTGTACGCATGAAGTTGGCGAGGTCGGAGACCCCGACGTAGTCGATCGATGCCGCGAACACCTCCGGCGTGAACGTGGCGCCCACGAGGGCCGCGTACCCGCCGTAGGACCCGCCCATGATGGCGACGCGGTCACGATCGGCGTAACCCTGGGCCACAGCCCATTCCACGCCGTCGACGAGATCGGTGTGCATCTTGCCCGCGAATTCACCGATCGCGGCCTGAGTGTGGGCTTTGCCGTATCCCGTCGATCCACGAAAGTTGATCTGCAGCACGGCATATCCGCGATTGGCGAGAAACTGCACACCCGGCGTGTACCTCCACGCGTCTCGGTACCACGGTCCACCGTGCACGAGAACGACCATCGGCAAGTTGGCCGGTTCGACACCCACGGGAAGCGTGAGGTACGACGGCAGAGGCAGTCCGTCGCGGGCCTCGATCGTCACCGGTGTCATGACCGCCATGTCACGCGGATCGAGGTGCGGATACGGCCGGAACAGCATCCGGCTCTCACCCGTCTCGTGGTCGTAGAAATACGTGACGTTGGGGTCACGGTCGTGGGTGAAACCGACCACCCATTTCTTGCCGGAATCATCGGAGGACAGGGCTCCCACGTCACCGTCGGACAATGCCTCCAGGTTCTTCAGGACCTCGGCGAAGTCCGCATCCACAGCGTGAATCACCTGGCGCTCGCCGAGGTACCGCACGCCGATGAGCTCACCCGTCGACCTGCTGAAGATCAGCGGCGAGCCACTCTGTTCGACAGCACGCCGAGACGCATCCAGCTCCATGCTCGGATGACTGTCGACGACGGTCTCCTCGCCCGTCTCCAGGTCGATGCGCGCGAGCACCGTCAGATCACTGTTCGTCACGGAGTCGATCAACACTCCCGTGCCGTCGGCTGTCGGGTGCGTCAGCGTCACGCCGTACGGATAATCGGACCCGTCGAAGGTCGTTACGTGGGTGACATCGTCGGATCCCGCGCGGCGACGGGAAACCTTCATGTGGCCCTGATCGGTGAACTCGGACAGCAGGAGGTCGCCTCCGACGCCTGCACTCCAGCCCGTCCCCGGTCCGGGGCTCTCGCCGATGACCGTCAATTCTCCTGTGGCGATCACCAATTCGTACAGATCGAACTCGGCGAGGCTCCGCGCGTTCATGGCGAGGGTGAACACGCCGTCCTTGTCGCGGGACTGTTCCAACGAGTACACCCGCGATCCGGGGAACGGGGTCAGGTCGACGGCGTCGGCCTCCGGGTCGTGCAGGTCGACGCGAAAGACGTGGTGGTTCTCGTCTCCACCGGAATCCTGAAGGTACAGAAGCCAGCGAGGATCATCCGTCCACCGATAGTCGAGCACACTTCGGACATCGTCGGCGGTGACACAGCGCGCTTCGGAGCCTTCCTCGAGGTCTTGGATCCACACGTTCAAACGGTTGCGCCACGGCGCGAGGTAGGCGATCCTGCTGCCGTCGGGGGAGATCGACGCCCCGGTGCGCTCGGGCGCGCCGAAGAAATCCTCGATCGAGATCAGGTCGGGTGCAGTCATGTCTTCTCCGTTTCCTTCGTTCACATCGATGTCCATATCGTTTCCATGTCGAGAATCTTGTTGTGCCGCAGCGTCAATGCGCGTTCCATCGCGGCGACGATCCCGGCGAACAACAAGACCGTGTTCGCCCACACCGGTAATTGAATCGGCGAGACGAACGTTCCGAAGCGTTCGGCCACCGCCGGGATTCCGGTCGCGATCTCCAGCGCGAACGGAACCGCCAGAACCAAGTTGACGATCAGAAGAACGATCGCCACCCACCCGATGACCCTGCTGACAACCGGGTGACGCTCGCCCAGGCGTCGGCGACGGTCTTCGAGCGTCCCTCGCACCGGCGTGAGCCTGCGCCCGACGCCGTCGCGTCTCGAGAAATGGACCCGGGTGACGCCGTAGAGCGACGCGGCGACGTCGATTCGGCCGTCGGCGACAGCGAACGACGCGGGCAGGTCCTGCGTCGATACGAGCCGCCCGTCCGCGTAGAGCTGAGCCGTGTCGCCGTCGGCGATGTCGACCTCGACCGTGAACCGAGTCCCGGCGAGGTCGAGCTCGTACAGGTACCTGTTCAGTACCTGCCACGGCCGCAACGGCGTCAACTTCCTCATGACTCCGAAGCCTTCCGGACCTGCTCGCGTCGGGGCAGTGCGCGCGGTCACCGGTTCTTGTTACAACGTCACGGATCGACGATGACGAATGTCATGGCGACGGGCGGAATACAACGCCGACGATGCGAGTTGGTTAACACGTTCGCAATCCGGGTACCGATCACCAGCTCAGGCACGTTAGCCTCAGTGGTCATCGAAACCATGCACCGAGGAGTTCTCTCTTGACCAGTCGACGTTTACGAGGCCGCGCCATCGCGGCTGTCGCTGCGGCGCTCGCACTCACGCTCGGGGCGGCAGCCTGCGGGGGCGACAACAGCTCGGGCGGGACAGGGGAGAACGCACTCGCCGGTTCCGACCAGCAGTCCCTCGACAAGTACACCACCGAGGACGTGACACCGCTCGATCAGATCGACACCGCGAACCTCGGCCTCATCAAGCCGGGAACGCTGTACGTCGGCACGCTGTCCGACGCCCCGCCGAACATCTTCATCGACGAGGCAGGCAACTTCACCGGCTTCGACAACGAGCTGCTGAAGGCCGTTGCTGCGAAGCTCGACCTGACCGTCGAGTTCTCCGCCACCGAGTTCTCCTCGCTGCTCGCAGCGGTCAACAACAAGGTGTACGACGCCGGATCCTCGTCGATCTCGACGACGGACGCCCGCCGCAACACCGTCGGGTTCACCAACGGTTACGACTTCGGTGAAATGGCGCTCGTCGCGAAGAACGACTACGCGGTCAAGACCATCGCCGAGCTGGACGACCAGCAGCGCATCGGTGTCGTGCAGGGCACGGTTCAGGACGACTACGTCACCAACACCCTCGGCATCGAGCCGGTTCGCTTCCCGGACTACAACACTGCGTACGCGAACGTGAAGTCCGGCCAGATCGACGCGTGGGTCGCTCCGTCGCAGCAGGCTTCGGGCCAGGTGAAGGCCGAGGACGGCGTCGCCATCCTGGAGAAGACGATCAACACCACCAACTTCACGGCGTTCGCTGTCGCGAAGGACAACCAGCCTCTCATCGACGCGCTGAACTCCGGCCTCGACGCTGTGGTGGCGGACGGTACCTGGAGCACCCTCGAGAAGGAGTGGTACCCGGACCGCGAGGTTCCGGCGGACTGGAAGCCGGGCAGCAAGGCATCCACCCCTCCGGCGAACTAGAACATGAGCACACTGTCGAATCTGTACGACACGTTCTTCGACTGGGAACTCATCTGGGACACCGTTCCCAAACTGATCACCGTCGGATTGCCGAACACCCTCATCTTGGCGGCGTCGTCGGGGGTCATCGGTACGGTGATCGGGCTCGGGCTGGCGGTGGCGGGTATCTCCCGCACCCGCTGGCTCCGGTGGCCGGCGCGGGTGTACACGGACATCTTCCGTGGCTTGCCCGCGGCGGTCGTCATTCTTCTCATAGGCCTCGGATTCGGGCCGACGCTGACCGAGTACACCGGCAGCCGCAGCCCGTTTCCGCTCGGCATCCTGGCGCTGTCGCTCATGGCGGCGGCGTACTTCGGCGAGATCTTCCGCTCCGGCATTCAGAGCGTCGATTCCGGTCAGCTCGAGGCGTCACGGGCTCTGGGCTTCAGCTACCGGAAATCGATGACGCTCGTCGTGGTTCCCCAAGGCATCCGCCGCGTCCTGCCCGCGATCGTCAATCAGTTCATCTCGCTGATCAAGGACAGTTCGCTGATCTACTTCCTCGGCTTGCTCGCGTCGCAACGTGAGTTGTTCCGAGTCGGTCAGGACACCGCCGCGCAGACCGGCAACCTGTCACCGTTGCTCGCGGCAGGCGTGTTCTATCTGTTCCTGACGATTCCGCTGACCCACCTGGTCAACTTCATCGACAAGCGGCTGCGATCGGGCAAGGCCGACACATCGGGAACGTTGGATCCGGTGGAAAAGATCATCGCGGTGGAGAGGTAGTCATGTCTTCGGTTTCATTGACCGGCACCGATATTCACCTCGCGTTCGGTACCAACAAGGTGCTGCGCGGAGTCAACATCCATGTCGACGCAGGCAAGACCACGACGGTCATCGGCCCGTCCGGTTCCGGAAAGTCCACGCTGCTGCGTGCACTCAACCGTCTGCACGAGCCGGACCAGGGCGACATCCTGCTCGCCGGCAAGTCGGTACTGAAGGACAATCCGGACGACCTCCGTCAACGGATCGGCATGGTCTTCCAGCACTTCAACCTGTTCCCGCACAAGACCGTTGCCGAGAACATCGCACTCGCGCCCCGCAAGCTGAAAGGCCTGTCGAAGGACGCGGCACGGGCCGCGGCGCTCGAACAGCTCGAGCTCGTCGGACTGTCCGCGAAGGCCGATTCGCGCCCCGGCAACCTTTCCGGAGGCCAGCAGCAGCGTGTGGCGATCGCCCGAGCTCTGGCCATGAAGCCGGAGGTCATGTTCTTCGACGAGGCGACCTCCGCATTGGACCCGGAGCTGGTCAAGGGCGTCCTCGCCCTGATGTCCGACCTCGCGTCCGGCGGCATGACCATGGTCGTCGTGACGCACGAGATGGGCTTCGCCCGTTCGGTGTCCAACAAGGTTCTGTTCATGGACCACGGCAGTGCCGTCGAAACCGGAACTCCTGATCAGCTGTTCGACGATCCGCACACCGATCGTCTCAAGCAGTTCCTGTCCCAGGTTCTGTAGCCCTGTGCGAATGGAAGTTAGGTAAGGCTCGTTGGTCGTGACTTCACCATCACGTTCCTTTACCTTCGCTTTTGACTGACACTCTCCCCGTTCATGAAGCTTCTCCCAATTCTCTCGGTTCATGACGGCAGTTCCTCGCGATCGAACCTGACGTGCAAGTACAAGTGCGGAGACGCGTGCTTCCACGAGGTCCCGAACACGTCGAAGGGCCAGTACTTCGGCGACATCGTCAAGACGGCGATGTCGAGGCGTGGAGTGCTGCGCGGCGGCGCGATGGCCGTCGTCGCGGTCGGTGCCGGTGGTGTTCTCGCTGCCTGCAGCACGGACGAGCCTGCAGCTACCGGTTCTGCCGGGGCGACGGACACCCCGCCCGTCGACGGCGTCGACTTCACCGCTGTCGCGCCCAACACCGAAGACGCCGTCGTCGTCCCCGAGGGGTACGAGCAGGGCATCATCATTCGGTGGGGCGACCCTGTGCTCGAGGGTGCGCCGGAGTTCGACTTCGACAACCAGACCGCAGCCGCACAGGCCATGCAGTTCGGTTTCAACAACGACTTCGCGGGTCTGCTACCCATCGAGGGAACCCCGAACGCGTACTTGCTGGTGGTCAACCACGAGTACACCACCGAGCCGTTTCTGTTCAAGGGATACGACGAGGAGAACCCGACGCGCGAGCAGTTCGACATCGCGCTTGCCGCACATGGCCTTTCGGTCCTGCAGGTGAACGGTGAGTCCGGTTCGGGCAAGCTGACTCCGGCGTTCAGCCAGTACAACCGTCGTATCACCGGTACCACCGAATTCGTCATCACCGGCCCCGCCGCGGGCAGCGATTTCCTCAAGACCTCCGTCGACCCGACCGGAACCAAGGCGTTCGGCACGTTCAACAACTGTTCCGGTGGCCTGACGCCGTGGGGGACGGTGCTCTCGGGTGAAGAGAACATCAACCAGTACTTCGGCAACGCGGAGTCGGTCACCGATCCCGTCGTCGCCGAGCGTCTCGCGCGCTACGGCATCGAAGGAGCCGCGAGCGATCGCAAGTGGGAGCGCTTCGACAAGCGATTCGACATCGCGCAGGAACCCAACGAGGTCAACCGATTCGGCTACGTCGTCGAGGTCGATCCGTGGGATCCGAACTCCACTCCGATCAAGCACACCGCTCTGGGCCGTTTCAAGCACGAGGCCGCGACGATCTACGTCACCGACGACGGCACGGTCGTCGCCTACAGCGGTGACGACGAGCGATTCGACTACATGTACAAGTTCGTGTCCAGTCGAAAGATGATGTCCGGCAACGGGCAGGCCGCCATGAGGCACAATCGAACCATCCTCGACGCGGGCACGCTGTACGTCGCCGTGCTCACGGGCGATGCACCCGACGCCATCGACGGCAGCGGAACCCTTCCGCCGTCGGGCAAGTTCGCCGGCAAGGGTGAGTGGATTCCGCTGCTTCGCACCGGTGAGGACGGACGAGGAGAGTCCCTCGTCGACGGCATGTCCGCCGAGGAGGTCGCGATCTTCACCCGCCAGGCAGGCGACAAGGTCGGGGCCACGAAGATGGACCGCCCGGAGGACTTCGAGCCCAACCCGGTCACCGGCAAGGTGTACGTGGCGCTGACCAACAACACCAACCGCGGCACCGAGGGCAAAGCCGCTGCCGACGAAGCGAACCCGCGCAACAAGAACAAGAACGGTCAGGTCCTCGAACTGGAAGACGACCACGCAGGCACCACCTTCGTGTGGAATCTGCTCATCGTCGCGGGAGACCCGAACGAGGCGGACACCTACTTCGGCGGTTTCGACAAGAGCCAGGTCAGCCCGATCTCCTGCCCGGACAACCTCGCGTTCGACTCCAAGGGCAACCTGTGGGTCTCGACGGACGGCAACGCTCTCGAATCCAACGACGGCCTGTTCGCGGTGGTCCTCGACGGCGATCGCCGCGGCGAGACCCGGCAGTTCCTGACGGTCCCTGCGGGCGGTGAGACCTGTGGTCCGATCATCCAGGACGAGCGCGTCGTCGTCGCCGTGCAGCACCCCGGTGAGTTCGACGAGGCGTCTGCTGACAACCCCATGTCGCACTGGCCCGACGGTGGCGATTCCCAGCCCCGTCCCTCGATGGTGGCGGTCTGGAAGGTCTAGCTACCCGGAACTCGTACAGCACGATTCGCGGAAGGCGCGCACAGCCCACAGGGCTGTGCGCGCCTTCCGCTTTGTTAGGTCTCATTCAAAAAATTGGCTGTATCTGTGAATTCTCTTCACAGTCCCGGCCAGGGGCGAGGTTCGGTTGACCTTGGGTAACGGTTGTGTAAACCTCGAATTCTCAGACCTAGCGGGTGGGACCTTCGTCACAGAGCGAGCGGCGTTTCGGGGCAGCGCACGCCACGTCCGGTTCCGAGCCTCCGCCAACCACGCTCCTTCGACCGAGAGAGCACTACTGTGGATTCGGCTGATTCAGTTGCGCTGAGCAGGACCGACACCGGGCACACTGTGACGTCCGCGCCGTTCCCGCTCACTGCTGCACAACGCGGGCTGTGGTTCGCCCAGCACTTGATGCCGGACGTTCCGATCACCATCGCGAACTACATCGACGTCCACGGCGAACTCGACGGTGACTTGATGCGTGGGGCGGTGGAGCAGGCTGCGGCCGAGCTCGGTGCGGGCTCGCTACGCCTGGTGGAAATCGACGGTGAACCACACCAGTACATCGACAAGTCGACCCGACACGAGTCGACGGATCTCGATTTCACTCAGGAACCCGACCCCGAGGCCGCGGCGATCGATTGGATGCAGGCCGCCTACTCCCGACCCATCGACATCATCGAGGGCCCGCTGATCCGAGCTGCGACGCTGCGCGTCGGCGCCGATCGAACGTTCTGGTACTCGCACGTCCATCACATCGCTCTCGACGGGTACGGCGCGGTCCGGCTGATGAACCGTGCCGCGGAGATCTACACGGCGGTTCAGGCCGGTGAGTCGCCGTCGGTCTCGAAGGCGGGCGCACTCGAGGACGTCTACGCAGCCGAGGACGACTACCGCTCTTCGTCGCGCTTCGACAAGGACCGCGAGTACTGGCGGGAGAAGACGAGTGCGCTGCCGGCTCCGGTGTCGCCGTCGGGCATCGTCGCCCCACCGGCACCGCGGTCGCGGATCTGCGGGGAGCCGCTACCGGAGACTCTCGAGAAGGCACTCACCCGCGCCGCGGACAGGCTCGGATCGGCGTTCGCACCGTTGGCCGTGTCCGCGGTCGCTGCGTTCCTGTCCCGTCTGACCGGCAACGACGACATCGTTCTGTCGCTGCCCGTTGCCGGACGCACGACGGCGGTGCTGCGACGCTCCGGCGGCATGGTGTCCAACGTCCTCCCGATCCGTGTGCGCATCGTGCCGGGGACGACCGTCGCGAGCCTCGTCGACGCTGTGCAGCTGGAACTGACCGGTGCTCTGCGGCATCAGCGTTACCGCGCCGAGGACATTCGACGCGACGCCGGTGCCAGCCAGGAGCATCGCGGGTTCTTCGGTACCGCCATCAACATCATGGCGTACGAACGTCAGGTGCAATTCGGGCGCGAAACGGGATATTTCAACGTCCTGTCCACGGGCCCGGTCGAGGATCTGTCGGTCAACATCTACCCACCTGTCGACGGCGGTGGCTCCCGTATCGACTTCGAGGCCAACCCCAACGTCTACAGCGCCGAGGCGACCGAGGACCTGTACCGCCGCTTCGTCCGGCTTCTCGCGCAGTTCCTCCACAGCGATCCGGACTTCGCTGTCACCGATCTCGACCTCCTCGATGACGCGGAGATCGACGCCGTGGTCCCCGCGCGCGGCGGACCGGATGCACCACCGATGCTGCTTCCGGACATCCTCGCGGCCGGTGTGGCACGGAACCCGGACGGAATCGCTCTCGTCGACGGCACCACCGAACTCTCCTACACCGAACTCGATCGGCGCAGCAACACCATCGCCCGGGCGCTGATCGCCCGCGGCGCGGGTCCGGACTCGGTGGTGGCCGTCGCGCTTCCGCGTTCCATCGACTCGGTGGTCGCGTTCTGGGCCGCCGCGAAGTCGGGTGCGGCCTTCGTGCCGATCGATCCGACGTATCCGCCCGAGCGGATCGGCCACATGGTCACCGATTCCGGTGTCCTGGTGGGCCTCAGCACCACAGCGTTGGCGGACTCTCTTCCCGACGCCGTGCACTGGCTCGGGATGGACGACCCGGGCTTCGCCGGCGAGCTCGGGACACGCTCCGACGCACCGATCTCCGACGCGGACAGGCGGTCTCGACTCGGTCTCGACCACACGGCCTACATGATCTACACGTCGGGATCGACGGGGACACCGAAAGGCGTGCTCGTCGGCCACCGCGGTCTGTCCGTGTTCACCGCCGCTCAGCGCCCGGAACTCGCCCTGACGACGGACTCCCGTGTCCTGCGGTTCTCGTCGGCCAGTTTCGACGCCTCGGTGTTCGAGATGCTCGCCGCGTTCGGGGCCGGTGCCACGATGGTCGTCGCGCCTGCGGATGTTCACGGCGGCAGCGAACTGACGGAGCTGCTCACGCAGCACGCCGTCACACACATCGTCACTGCTCCTGCATTGCTGTCCACCGTCGAGGTGGAGAAGGTCGAGTCTTTGACGTCCGTCGTCGTCGGCGGTGACGTCTGCCCCCCGGACCTGGTGGACAGGCTGCGGTCGCGAGCAGAGCTGCGGAACAGCTACGGCCCTACCGAATCGACCATCGTGATCACGATGACCGAACCCCAGAAGGATCCGCGGGCGATCACCATCGGCCGGCCCTTGCAGGGTGCGACCGCCGTGGTGCTCGATCGGTGGCTTCGACCCGTACCGGTCGGCTCGAGTGGTGAACTCTACGTCGGCGGACCAGGTCTGGCCCGCGGCTACCACAACCGTGAGGGGTTGACGTCGACCCGCTTCGTCGCGGATCCGTACGGCTCGGGTCAGCGCCTGTACCGCACCGGAGACGTGGTTCGGTGGCGTGTATCGGACACAGTGGGTGTGGATCTGGAGTTCCTCGGCCGCAGCGACTTCCAGGTGCAGCTTCACGGCCTGCGTATCGAACTCGGCGAAGTCGACGCCGTTCTGTCCTGGCATCAGTCCGTGGACTTCGTCGTCTCGACGGTGGCCCGACGCGGCGACCGATCCACCCTCGTCGCCTACGTCAAGACCAAGGCCGGTCACGAGTTCGATCGCGACGCCCTCATCGCATTGGCATCGGAATTCCTTCCCCGGCAGTCGGTTCCCTCCCTTCTGGTCGAGATCGACTCGGTTCCGATCACACCGTCGGGCAAGGTAGATCGATCTGCTCTGCCGGATCCGCTCGCCCACGTCGAAGCCGCGCCGTTCCGCGCCGCGAGCGATCCTGTCCAACAGATCATCGCCGACGCGATGGCGGAGGTGCTCGGCAAGGACTCCGTCGGCGTCGACGACTCGTTCTTCGCTCTCGGCGGCGACAGTATCGTTGCCATTCAACTTGTTTCGCGCGCCAAGGCATCCGGGGTGGTGTTCACACCGCGGGACGTCTTCGAGCGTCGCACGGTCGCCGGCCTCGCCGACGCCGCAGTCAGCGACGCCGACCGAGTCCGGCTCGAGGAACTGCCCGGCGGCGGGGTCGGTGACCTGCCGCTGCTGCCCATCGCCGCGAGCGTCCTGGCGCGGGCCGAGCAGCCGACGGACCTCGACAACTTTCATCAAGCTCTCGTGCTGGTCGCGCCGTCCGATCTGAACACCGAGGATCTGGTGGCCGCGCTGGCCGTGCTGATCGATCACCACGATGCGTTGCGGGCACGGCTCGTCGACGACGGTCTCGTGGTTGGGCCCACCGGATCCGTGGATGCTGCGGCCTTGGTGTCGACGGAGTGCTCGGCTGTGGATTCGGGGGGCGAATCAGGGACCGATCTCGAGGGCATCATTGCTCGCGCCGGTGCGCGGCTGCGGCCGCGGGATGCCGTGATGCTCCAGGTGGTTCACGTCACCGACCCCGACTGCCCGCGGATCGTGCTGGTCGCCCATCACCTGGTCGTCGACGGTGTGTCGTGGCGGATTCTGCTCCCGGATCTCGTCACGGCCTACGCGCTGCGCGAGTCCGGACCGACCCTCCAGCCGGTGGAGACCTCGTTCCGCCGGTGGGCTCATGCTGTCGACGACCTCCCGTCGCACGGGGCCGACGCGTGGCGCGCACTGTTGAGCGGTGACAACGCCCTGCTCGGGTCACGTCCACTGGACGCACGGGACACCGGGGCCACGACCCAGGTCGCCCAACTGGCCGTGTCGTCCGACATCACTCAGGCGCTGTTGGAACAACTGCCGAACCGCTATCGGATGGGTCCCGAGGACGCACTGCTCGCCTCCCTGGCGGTGGCCCTTCGGACGTGGAGGGGCCAGGCGTCGCACCTGGTCTCGATCGAAAGCCATGGCCGCGACACCGATTCGATTGCCGGTGCGGATCTCACCAGGACCGTCGGGTGGTTCACCTCCACGCACCCGGTGCGTATCGACGCGCCGTCCGGTCCCGATGCCGCTTCGGTCGTCAAGGCGGTCAAGGAACAGCTGCGGAGCATTCCCACCGAACCGCAGATGTTCGGGCTCCTTTCGGCGCGTGATGAATTCGCCGATTCGCCCGCGCCGCGGATCAGCTTCAATTATCTGGGCAAGGTGCCGGGGGGAACGCCGGATCAACCGTGGAAACCGGACCTGACCGTCGGCAACGACGTCGGGAGCGGGTCTGCCCTGCGTACCGCGTACGAGCTGGACATCAACGCACTGGTACGCGGCGGCTCGTTGATCGTCCGCATCGCTTTCCCGACGGGTGTGCTCGACGCCGCGGATGTCCGCCGTCTCACCGATCTGTGGTCCGATGCCATCACCGAGCTCGCAGAGCACGGCCGGGCCGAGGGCGTGGGGGAGTTGACACCGAGCGACGTTCCACTGGTGACCGTCGACCAGGCTCGACTGAATCTGTGGCACAGCGAATTCGGGAACGTCTCCGACGTGTGGCCGCTCACCCCGTTGCAGCGGGGACTGATGTTCCACGCCGATCTGATGCGCGACGGGGTGGATCCGTACACCGCGCAGATCGTCTTCGATCTGGACGGCGTCGTCGACGGAGACCGTCTGCGTCGTGCCGCGCAGCGCCTGCTGGATCGTCACGAGAACCTGCGGACCGCGTTCGTGCACGACGCTGCGGGGCTCCCCGTCCAGCTGGTGGTCGACGACGTGGCCGTCCCGTGGCAGGAAGTGCGGACGGACGATGTCGCTGCGACCATCGCGGCGGAACGCGGCCGTCGCTTCCACCTCGGTGACGCACCGCTCATCCGGTTCGCCCTGGTGCACGGGCCCGCCAGCACGCGCTTGGTGGTCACCAACCATCACATCCTGTTCGACGGCTGGTCCATGCCGATCTTGATCAAGGAGCTCCTGGTCCTCTACGCAGCCGACACGCAGATCGGGATTCCGGTCCGTCGGTACCGGGACTTCCTGGCGTGGTCGAGTGCTCGTCGCTCCGACTCGGATGTCGACCGCTGGGCCGCGCACCTCGCAGGCGTCGACGGCCCGACGTTGCTCGCGGGCCCACACGTTCCCAGCGGTCGGTTGCCGGAGGACGTCGACGTTCGCATCGACGGCTCCGTCCTGGCGTCGATCGCACGTGCGTCGAACGTCACCGTCAACACCGTGGTGCAGGCCGCGTGGTCGATCGTGCTGTCCACCGTCCTCTCGCGCGACGACGTCGTGTTCGGTGCCACCGTGTCCGGCAGGCCAGGTGATCTCCTCGGTGCCACCGAGATGCTGGGGCTGTTCATCAACACACTGCCGCTCCGCGTCTCGATCGACGTGCAGGACACCGTCGAATCGCTGACCGAGCGGGTTCAGCGCGAGCAGGTGGAACTGTTGGACGTCCACCACGTCGGACTCGCCGACATCCACGCGGCGGCCGGGCGGAGCGCGGACTTCGACACCCTCGTGGTGTTCGAGTCCTACCCCGTCGATCACAGCGCACTCGACGCCGCGACCGACATCGCGGGCATGGCGGTCCGCGGTATCGACGTCTCCGATTCCACGCACTATCCGCTCACTCTGGTGACCGTGCTCGAGCCGACTCCGACGATGACGTTGCGCTTCTCGCCCGACGCCTTCTCCCGCGGTCAGGTGGCGACGTTCGCCGACCGTCTCCAGCGGGCCATCCGGGCCATGGCCGAGCGGCCCGAGGGGCGCGTTCTGGACATCGACGTGCTCGGCGAACTGGAGCGTCAGGCCGTCACGTCGGACTGGGTGGCGACCGAGGTCGACTGCGGCACGGACACTCTCGTGGATCTGCTCGGCCGGTCCTCGACGGTGTACGGCTCGTCCACGTGCGTGGTGTACGACGGCCACTCGTTGACCTACGACAACTTCGCCGCCCGCGTGCACTGCCTGGCGCGCTACTTGATCCGGTGCGGAATCGGCGCCGAGTCCATTGTCGCGGTGTCCCTACCGAGGTCGATGGACCAGCTCGTGGCGATCCATGCCGTCGTGCATGCCGGTGCGGCGTATCTGCCGCTCGACGACACCTTGCCCGCGTCGCGTATCGCCTACATGGTCGATACTGCCTCTCCTGCACTGATTCTCGGCACCGATATCGAGACATCGGTGCCCTGTGCAGACCCGCGCACCCTGGATCTGTCGGCGTTCGCCACCGGTCCCATCGCCCAGCACGAGCGCCCCACACCGGTTCGCCCGGGCAACACCGCGTACGTCCTGTTCACCTCCGGCTCGACCGGACGACCCAAGGGCGTCGCGGTCTCGCACGCGGCCATCGTCAATCGGTTGCTGTGGATGCAGGACACCTACCCGTTGGACACGTCCGACGCCGTCCTGCACAAGACCCCGGCCACGTTCGACGTGTCGGTGTGGGAACTGTTCTGGCCCCACATCACCGGGGCGAGGACGGTCATCGCCGAACCCGGTGGCCATCGCGATCCCAAGTACCTCTCGCGCCTCGTACGAGACGAGTCGGTCACCACCGCCCATTTCGTGCCGTCGATGCTCGACCTGTACCTCGACCACGGCGATCACGAGGACACCGGTTCACTGCGCCGGATCTTCGCCAGCGGTGAAGCGTTGAGCCGCCGAACCGTGCAGCGTTCCCACAGCACTCTGACCGCCGAACTGCACAATCTCTACGGTCCCACCGAGGCCGCCGTCGACGTCACCTACCACCGCACCGACGCCGCCGAGACCGGGCCGGTACCCATCGGGGTTCCGGTCTGGAACACCGGAGTCCGAGTGTTGGACCACGCGCTGCGGATCGTCCCGATCGGAGCTGTCGGTGAGCTCTACCTCTCCGGTGTGCAACTGGCACGCGGCTACACCGACAGAGCAGCCCTGACCTCCGAACGGTTCGTCGCCGACCCGCACGGCGACGGTCGGCTGTACCGGACGGGCGACCTCGTCCGCTGGACCCTCGACGGTGAGCTGCACTATCTGGGCCGCAACGACTTCCAGGTCAAGCTTCGCGGTCAGCGCCTCGAACTCGGTGAGATCGACGAAGCCCTGTTGCGCGCCGAAGGTGTCACGGCTGTCGTGGTCACCGTCCACGGCGAGGGGACCTCGGAGAAGCTGGTCGCCTACGTCTGCGGTGACGCCGAGACCGATGCCGTCCGGGCACACGCCGACGGCGAACTACCCGCGTTCATGGTTCCCACGGTGTACGTGCCACTGGCTCGTCTTCCCCTGGGCCGCAACGGAAAACTCGATCGGAGTGCGTTGCCCGAGCCGTCCGTCGGCCAGGCCGAGCACGTCGCACCCGACGGTGCAGCCGAGACGGCCGTCGCGCAGATCTTCGCCGACGTGCTGGGAGTCGACGGTGTCGGTGTGACGGCGAGCTGGTTCGAACTCGGCGGCAACTCACTGACCGCCACGCAGGTGGTAGCGCGCATGAACGCGGAACTGCAGGGCGATCTCGGTGTCCGGGACCTGTTCGAGGAACCGACCGTGCGCGGCCTGACGACACGGCTGAACCGCTTCTCTCGCAACGGCGGTGGTGGTCCCGCGCTCGTCCGTCGGGATCGGCCGGCGCACGTTCCACTCGCCCCCAATCAGCACCGGATGTGGCTGCTCAATCGGTTCGACCCGGCGTCCGGTGCGTACAACATCGCCGGCGCCGTCCGGCTGACCGGTGTGCTCGACGCCGAGGCGCTCGTCGAGTCGGTGTTCGATGTCGTCGATCGTCACGAAGCGCTCCGAACGTTCTACCCCGACTCCGAGTCAGGGAAGACCACGGCGACGGACGGCCCACGTCAGGTCGTCGTCGACTCGGATTTTCTCGATGTGAGCATCACGACCACGACCGAGGCCGGGTTGCCGGGCGCCGTGGCCGGGCTCGCGGTCCGCGGTTTCGACGTCACCGAACGACCACCCGTGCGCGCGGCGATTCTGCGTCTCGCCGCAGACGATCACGTGCTCGTCGTCGTCACCCATCACATCGCGGCCGACGGATGGTCCATGCGGCCCCTGGCACGTGACGTGATGATCGCGTACACCGCACGTGCCGCAACAACTGCACACCGAAGTTCGACACCCCGAAGTTCAACACCCCGAAGTTCAACACCTCCGTGGCCGGCCCTCGAGGTTCAGTACACCGACTACGCGCTGTGGAAGATCGAGTCGCTCGGTTCCGAGCAGGATCCGGAATCCGTCGCTGCGCGTCAATTGTCCTTCTGGCGAGGGGAACTCGCCGGTGTCGCCGATCACCTGCCGCTACCGATCGATCGGCCTCGCCCGCCGACCGCGTCGCATCGAGGCGAGACGGTCACGTTCGCGGTGGCCCCCGACACCCGACGCGCACTGACCGAGCTTGCCCGGCACTCCGGTGCGACCGAGTTCATGGTTCTCCATGCAGCGTTGGCGATCATGCTCGCGAGAGTGTCCGGGACGTCCGACATCACCGTCGGAACACCGGTGGCAGGCCGTGGAGAACGCGCTCTGGACGATCTCGTCGGAATGTTCGTCGGCACGCTGACTCTGAGGTCGGACGTGGATCCGGCCGCACCGTTCACCGATCTGCTCGCGTCGGTACGCGACCGGGATCTGGCCGCCTACGGCAACGCCGACATCCCCTTCGATCGTGTCGTCGAGGAGCTCACCCCCGTCCGGTCCACCGCGCATCATCCGCTGTTCCAGGTGATGCTGTCGCTGGAGGATCCGGTACCGACGGTCGAGCTGCCCGAGCTGACGGTCGCACCTCTCGCTCCGGTGGGCGCCGTGGCGAAGTTCGATCTGCAGCTGGCGTTCGAGTCGGAAGATCTGACGGGAACCCTGACCTACGCAACGGATCTCTTCGACGCCGGTACCGCTCGGTCCTTCGCCGAGCTGTTCCGGACGGTCCTCGACGCGGTGGTCGCCGATCCTCGAACGATCGTCGGAGACATCGACCTGGTGTCCGTCGATCCGCTTCGCGGTACGCCGTCACTGCGACACCGCACCCTGCCCGACGCACTGTCCGCAGCCGTCGTCTCGTCCGCCGGCGGTACCGCGGTGGTCTCCGGCTCCGTCTCCATCGACTATCCGGCGCTCGACGACGCCTCGACCCGCATCGCCCGTCAGCTCATCGCGCGCGGAGCGGGCCCCGAGACCGCGGTGGCGATCGCGCTGCCGCGCGGAATCACCGCGATGACGATGCTGTGGGCGGTGGCCAAGACCGGCGCCGCGTTCGTGCCCGTCGACCCGCGCTACCCGCACGACCGGATTCTGCACATCATCACCGATTCCGGCGCACGGCTTGGCATTTCGGACATGAACGGTATCTCGGAAACATACGGAAGCTTCGGTTCGGAGTCGGTCGGTGTCGACTGGATTCATCCCGACGAACTCGACCCGACGCTCGGTTCGGCGTTTCCGATCACCGACCGCGAACGCAACGCCGCACTGAGCCCCCACCATCCGGCCTACGTCATCTACACCTCCGGGTCCACCGGAACACCGAAAGGTGTGTCGGTCACCCACGCCGGGTTCGCCGACCTCGGCGCAGAACTGGTCGAGCGCCTCGGTCTCCACAGAACCAGTCGAACACTGCATTTCGCGTCACCCAGCTTCGACGCGTCGATCCTCGAACTACTCCTCGCGATCGGCAGCGGCAGCACGATGCACATCGCCGATCCCCAGATCTACGGTGGCGCCGAGCTCGCAGCGGCTCTCGACGGCGTCACCCACGCCTTCCTGACGCCCGCTGCTGCCGCAACGATCGATCCGCCGTCGGTACCGGACCTGCGTGTCCTCGTCGTCGGCGGGGAAGCATGCGGTCCCGATCTGATCTCCACCTGGGCCGATCGGGTCTCGTTGTTCAACGCGTACGGACCGACGGAAAGCACCGTCGTCGCGACGATGTCCGATCCGATGACAGTCGGTGCGCCGATCCGAATCGGAGCACCCACCCGAGGAATCGACGCGTACGTGCTCGACGCGCGCCTGCACCCGGTACCGACGGGAGTCGTCGGCGAGCTCTACCTCGGCGGCGGCGCACTCGCCCGCGGATACCACGCACACCCGGCGACGACGGCGGCGTCCTTCGTCGCCAACCCGTTCGACCCGCGCGGGCATCGGCTGTACCGCACCGGCGATCAGGTGCGGCGCGTCGGAGACGCCCTCGAGTACCACGGGCGCATCGACCACCAGGTCAAGATCCGCGGATTCCGCATCGAACTCGGTGAGGTCGACGCCGTCCTGACCCGCCACCCCGGCGTCGAACAGTCGGTGTCGATCGTGCACGCCGACAGCGTGGTGAGTTACGTCGTCGTCTCCGACGCAGTGTCGGGAGGACATGCGGAGCCATCCGAGCTCGTCGAGCACGCTCGGCGGTCGCTGCCGGCTCACATGGTGCCGCAGGCCGTCACGATCATCGACGAGGTGCCGCGCACGCCGACCGGCAAGACCGACCGGACCGCACTGCCGGCACCGGTGTTCGCGACCCGTGAGTTTCTCGCTCCTCGAACGCCCACGGAAACGGTGGTGTCCGAGGTGTTCGGGGCGGTGTTCGGCGCCGCACGCGTCGGTGTCGACGACGACTTCTTCGACCTCGGAGGCAATTCGCTCGTCGCCACGCGGGTCATGGCGCACGTCAACGAGCGGGTTGGCCGGGCACTGCCGGTGCGCGCGCTGTTCGAGGCTCCGACGCCTGCGCAGCTGGCCGTGGTCGTCGACGCCTCGGAATCGTCGGCGCTGCCTGCGCTGCGTCCAGGACCGCGGCCCGAGGTGATCCCGCTGTCCGCGGCGCAACGCCGAATGTGGTTGTTGAACCAGGCCGAACCGGCTTCGGCGGCCTACAACATCGCGTTCGCCGTGAGATTGAGCGGAGAACTCGATGCGGATGCCTTGGCCGCAGCCGTGCGTGACGTACTCGATCGGCACGAGTCACTTCGGACCGTCTACCCCGTCTCCGGCGACCCACATCAGGTGATCCTTCCGGCCGACGACGTCGAACTCGATCTCGCTCCGCAGGACATCGACGAATCGGCCGTTCTGGCCTCGGCTGCAGCGGTCCTCAATCGCGGATTCGACGTGACAGCAGCAGTACCGCTGCGCGGCAGTGTTCTTCGCACATCCCCGACCGACTACGTACTGCTTCTCGTCGTTCACCACATCGCTGCGGACGGGCTGTCCATGGGCCCGCTCGCCCGAGACGTCGTCACCGCGTACGCGGCCCGCACACACGGCGCGCCGGCGCCGTGGGAACCGCTGCCGGTGCAGTACGCGGACTTCGCGCTGTGGCAGGCGAACGTTCTGGGTTCCGCGGACGATCCCGAGTCCGTCCTGTCCACGCAGCTCGACTACTGGCGTACCCGGCTGGACGGCCTTCCCGACGTGCTGGATCTGCCCACGGACCGGCCGCGGCCTGCTGTCTCGTCCCAACGCGGGGCCGAGGTGGCGTTCGATATCGGCCCGGCCGTCGCGTCGGCGATCAGGTCGCTTGCCCATCGCCACAGTGCCTCGGTGTTCATGGTCGCCGGCGCCGCTTACGCAGTCCTGCTGGCCCGGTTGTCCGGTACCACCGACATCCCGATCGGCACCACCGTGGCGGGTCGAAGCGCAGGTAGCCTCGACGACGTCGTCGGCATGTTCGTCGGAACCGTCGTTCTGCGCAACGAGATTCGGCCGGGGGAAAGCTTCGCCGATCTCCTCGACAGGGTGCGCAGCACCAACCTCGAAGCCCTGGAGAATGCCGACGTCCCGTTCGAGCAGGTCGTGGAGACACTGCGGCCGACACGCGCGACATCCCACTCCCCGCTGTTCCAGGCGCTGCTGGCGTTCGAACCGGATCGTCCGTCGACGCTCGAACTGCCCGGCCTCACGGTCTCGGAATTTCCGTACGAATCCGGCGTCACGCGATTCGATCTCGCTCTGACGCTGCGGGAAACAGCAGACGGCCTCGGTGGTTCGCTGCGCTACAGCACCGACCTGTTCGACGCCGCCACCATCGAGGGCTTCGTGGACCGGTTCACGCGGATTCTTACGGCAGCAGTGGAGAACCCGGCGCAGGCCGTCGGCGACATCGACATCCTCGCACCGTTCGAACGCGAACCCGTCCGCGGCCCGGACGCGGTCAGCCCCCGTACCCTCACGCAGTTGATCGGACAGGCCGTCGCGCAGAATCCCGACGGGGTCGCGATCCGCTGGAACGGGGAGGATCACACCTACCGCGAGGCCGACGACGCGTCGACCCGATTGGCTCGGGTACTGCTGGGATACGGAATCGGCCCCGAGACCGTCGTCGCGATCGGGCTTCCCCGCTCGGTGGATTCGGTTCTGACCGTGTGGGCCGTGACGAAGACCGGCGCCGCGTACGTGCCCGTCGACCCCGCATATCCTCAGGATCGACTGCAGCACATGGTCTCCGATTCCGGTGCGGTCATGGGCATCACGCTCACCTCGCACCGCAGTGCGCTGCCGGGCGACATCACCTGGCTCGAAATCGACGACCCGGAGATCCGCAGCGAAGTGGAGCGGGCACCGCGGCACCCCGTCGCAGCGGAAGAGCTGAACGGCGTCGCCGGACTCGACAGTGCGGCGTACATGATCTACACCTCCGGTTCCACCGGCCTGCCCAAGGGCGTCGTCGTCTCGCACCGGGGACTCGCGAACCTCGCCGAGTCCAGGCGCGAGGTGCACCGCATCGAACAGTCGTCGCGGTTCCTGCACAACACCTCACCGAGTTTCGACATGGCCGTCGGGGAAATGGTGTCCGCCCTGTCCGCAGCCGCAACACTGGTGGTGTCCCCACCGGAGATTCTGGGCGGCGAAGAACTGGCCGCGTTCCTGCGCGACGAGTCCGTCACACACACGCTGACGACTCCATCCACCCTGTCCACGCTCGATCCGAGCGACCTGGACACCGTGCAGGTCGTCTGCGTCGGCGGCGAGGCGTGCAGCCCCGAGCTGATCGCCCGGTGGGCGCCGGGCCGAATCATGGTGAACGGCTACGGACCCACGGAAGCCACGGACATATCGACACTCGGCGAGATCACCGCCGACGCCCCGATCGACATCGGCAGGCCTGTCGCGGGCCTCGTCGCTCACGTTCTCGACGGACGCCTCCACCCGGTGCCCGACGGCGTCCCCGGCGAGCTGTACGTCGGCGGCCCCGCCGTCGCACGTGGCTATCACGGCCGGCCAGGGCTGACGTCGACACGATTCCTCGCAGATCCGATCAGCGGCGGCCGCATGTACCGGACCGGGGACATCGTCCGCCGCACACCCGACGGTCGGCTCCGGTACAGCGGGCGCAGCGACACACAGATCAAGATCCGCGGGTTCCGCATCGAGCTCGGTGAGATCGACGCCGCACTGTCGACTCACCCCGGCGTCGACTTCGCGGTGACCGTCGGCCACGGCATGCCGTCGGGCGAGACGGTGCTCGTGTCCTACATCCTCGGCGACCGAGACGCGGTGCAGGGTGACGCGGTGCAGGGTGACGCACTTCGGAGCTACCTACGGAAACGGCTTCCCGGATACATGATTCCGGCGTCCGTCACATATCTGACGACCGTCCCCCGCACACCGACCGGAAAGCTCGACGCCGGTGCGCTTCCACCACCCGACTTCGGCCGCGACACCGGCCCGAACAGACTCCCGTCCACGGCGACCGAACGGCTCGTCACAGAAGCATTCTCGGAGGTACTGGCAGTGAACGACATCTCGGTGACAGACGACTTCTTCGACCGAGGCGGGTCCTCGCTCACGGCGATGCGTGTGCTCAGCAAGCTGAGGGCATCGACCGGCACGGCTCTGTCCCTGCAGGCACTGCTCGCCGAACCCACGCCGGAATCGATTGCGACACTCCTGGACTCCGGATCCGACGGCAGCTCGTCGTTCGACGTGGTGTTCCCGATCCGCACCACAGGCGACGGGGTACCACTGTTCTGCATCCACCCGATCGTCGGACTGTCCTGGTGCTACAACGGACTCGACAAGTACACCGACCGGCCGATCTACGGCATCCAGACCCCAGCGCCGTCCGACCTGCCGAACAGCCTGGACGCCCTCGCACAGCGCTACATCGACGAAATCGAGAAGATCCTCCCGGACGGCCCCTACCACCTGCTCGGATGGTCACTCGGCGGAACGATCGCCCACGCCATGGCCGTCCGCCTCCGGGCCCAGGGCAAAACCGTCGGATCCCTGGTGCTGCTGGACAGCCATGCAGTACAGAACCAGGACGTCTGGGAGACAGAGCTTCCCGCCGCGGACCTGCTCGACGCCGTCGGAATCACCATGCCCGGTATCGACGGATTCGGACCGGGCGGGGGGCAGCGCATCCGCCTCGATTCGCTCCCGTCGCTTGTCGCGGGATCGGGCATCATCGAGACGCACGAGGTGGAACGGCTGATCGCTGCCGCACGACACAACCACGAGTTGGCCGTCGGGCACACCCCCGGCGTCTACGACGGTGACGTCCTGTTCGTCAGCGCCGGGCACGAGGAACTGCACGGACTCGCGACGTGGCACCCGTACGTGACCGGCGATATCTCGAACTTCTCGGTGTCGCACACGCATTGGCAGATGACGTCGCCGTCGGCGCTACGCGCTGTCGGTCCGCTCGTGGCACGGCACCTCGAGGTCGGCGCGTGAGGGTGTCTCTCCGTCGGGCCCTCGTGGTCACCGCCGCCGCACTCCTGCTGGGACCGACCTCGGTCGCCGTCGCCCAACCGGAGACGCCCGGGGCGGTGAGCTCCGTCGACCACATCGACAAGATCAGCGATCGACGGTGGGACGTGCACGTCTACTCACCGTCGATGGATCGCGTGATCCCACTGCAGGTCCTCCGACCCGCGGACACCTCGGCACCGCGGCCGACGCTGTACATGCTCAACGGAGCCGGCGGCGGCGAGGACGGCGCGAACTGGCTGAAGCAGACCGACATGCCGGAGTTCTTCGCGGACAAGAACGTCAACGTCGTCATCCCCGTCGGCGGTTACCTCAGCTACTACACCGACTGGGAGCACGACGACCCCGGACTCGGGCGGAACAAGTGGCAGACCTTCCTGACCGAGGAATTGCCTCCCGTCCTCGACGACGCACTCGGGGCCAACGGCGTCAACGCGATCGGCGGCTTGTCCATGTCCGCCGGCAGCGTCCTCGATCTCGCGATCCAGGCACCCGGCCTCTACCGCGGGGTGGCGTCGTACAGCGGGTGTGCGCAGACGTCGGATCCAGTGGCACGCAATTTCATTCGCACTCTCATCGCCGTACGCGGCAAGGGCGACACCGACAACATGTGGGGTCCCGACGGTGATCCTCGCTGGGTCGAGCACGACCCGTACGTCAACGCCGAGGGGCTGCGCGGTCTGGAACTGTTCGTCTCCAACGCAACCGGTCTTCCCGGCCCGCACGAGATGCCGAACGCCGTACGCCCGGTCGGTTCACCCCCACTGCAGGAGCAGATTCTGCTGGGCGGGGTGATCGAAGCCGTCGCCAACGGGTGCGCCGAACGGCTGCAGCAGCGGCTCGGCGAACTGGGTATTCCAGCGCAGTTCGACCTGGGACATCCAGGAACGCACTCGTGGCTGTACTGGCAGGACGCTCTCCGTGCATCCTGGCCGACCCTGGAGCGCGCGCTGGCCGGCTGACGCCTTTTCACGTGCAAAATTTATATTCTACGAAAGCTGTGAGCATGACCCGTGCGTTGAAATCTCTCGTCATCGCCGGCGCACTGATCTGCGGCATGCCCGCAGTGGCGTCGGCCAACCCACAGACACTGGGCGCGCAGGGGCCGGACGTCTCCTCGTGGCAGCACATCGACGGCACCAAGATCGACTGGCACAGCGTGCGAAAGTCCGGCCACGACTTCGCGATGGTGAAGGCAACCGAAGGGCTCGACTACATCAACCCGTACTTCGTGCAGGACTGCCTCGTCATGCGAGCAGCCGGAGTGGCCCGCGGCGCGTATCACTATGCGGACGTGCGGCATTCACCGGAAACGCAGGCCGCTTACTACTCGACGGTGGTGCTCGGAATCAACGGGCCCGGCGACCTGCCTCCGGTGCTGGACCTCGAACACTCGCACGGACTGCCGCCCGAGCACCTCATCGACTGGACCCACCGGTACCTGAACACGGTGCACCTGCTCACCGGACGTCAGCCGATCATCTACACCTATCCGAACTTCTGGCGCACCGCGATGGCGGACACCCACGAGTTCAACCACTACCCACTGTGGATCGCGGACTACAACGACACCCTCGGACCACTCCCCGGCGGGTGGACGAACTGGTTGTTCTGGCAGTACACCGACAGCGGCCGAATCCCCGGCATCGATGCACCGACGGACATCAACCACTACTCCGGAGACGACATCCGTCCGTTGGCGCGCTGGTAACCCCCATGTGAGTCAGCCGAGCCAGTCGAGAACTGCTGCAGCAGTCCAGGATTGCTGCATGCTGCCGAGTGGCTCACCCGTGAACGGCTCGTAGTACTCGGCGAACGTACCGTCGCTGGCCTGCCGCAAGCCTTCCTCACGCAGGTCCAGTGAACGCTCCGCCCAACCCCGGCGCGAGAACGCCCACGAGAACAACCACGTCATGACGGGCCACACCGGACCGCGCCAGTATTCGCGCGGGCGGAAATCTCGCGACACCGGCGACGTCGACGGCGGTACCGCGTAGCGAAGGTCGGGGTGCCCACAGAAACGTGTTCCCTCGAACAGCCGCAGCAGCGTCCGCTCCTGCTCACGCGGTAGTCCACCGCACAACAGCGGCGCGAACATCGCGATGGTGTCGGTGGTGATCCAGCGCCGAGCCCGCAGATCGTAATCTCGTGCCGCACCCGACCGGCTGTCCGTCGTGGCGATGACGCCTGTGCGAAACTTCTCGGCCCATCCACGCAACTCGCGCACATCGGAATTCGGTTTCGAATGCTCCTCGCCGATGGTCGCCAACACATCGCACGCCATGGCGAAGATCGCGCTGACGAACACGTCCTCGACCGCGAAGCTCATCTTCTCCTTGAGCGCAGCGTCGTCGTACCCCGCCTGCTTCATCTCCTCGACGAGCCAGATGTAGCGGTCGTACTCGATATTGCTCGGCCGCTGCGACGCGTCGGTCACGACCGTGTCGTCCTTGCGCACGTACGGCGGCATCCCCCCGGGCACGACACCCCGGTACGACGCGTCCCACCGCGGCGAGTTGTCCATCCCGGATTCCCAGCCGTGAAACAGGGTGACGCGGCCGTTGTCCGCAATGTCGCGCGCCTCGGCCAACCAGCGATGCCACCGCACCAGGTTGTCCCACCGGCGGTCGAGGAACTCCTCCGCGACCGCTCGGGTGGTGCGGCCGTGACGACGGGAATGATCGAGAATTCTCTGCACCGCGATCGCGTGGACGGGTGGCTGGGTGATGCCCGACGTCTGCGGCCCCAACGGAGCGTGCACCGCCAGTTCCGACGTCTCCCACCTCGCCGGACCGGGGAAGTACCCGTCGACGCCGTTGGCGAACACGATGTGCGGAATCATCCCGTTCTTCCACTGCGCCGACAACAACGTGTCCAGCTCGACGACCGCGCGTTCCACGCTCAACGGCGCCAACCCGACCGACACGAACGCCGCGTCCCAGCTCCACATGTGCGGATACAGCTTCGGGGCGGCGCTCGTCATGGTGCCCAGGTCGTTGCCGCGCAGAAGGTAGGCAGCCCGCGCGGCCAACTGTGTCGAAGTGAATCCACGGTCGCCCATCCCTCTAGTTTGCGACCCTTCCGTACTTTCCGCCCATCGAGACTCGAGTTCTTTTCAGGACCGTAACTGTCCGCAATCGTCTCTACTGTCGTTCTCACCAGCAACGAAAGGGAACACCATGACTCTCACCGGTGAAAAAGCCGACATCGCGCGAATGCTCGCCGATCAGCGCAAGAACTTCCTCTACACCGTCACCGGCATCACCGACGACCAGGCCCGCACCCGAACCACCGTCAGCGAACTGACCCTCGGCGGCCTGCTCCACCACGTCGTCAGCAACGAGCGCGGCTGGATGAAAACCATCGCCGACATGGACGAGAACGCAGAATTCGACATGTCCCGTATGGGCACCGAATACGTCATGGGTCCCGACGAGACCGTTGCCGGACTGATCGCCGACCTCGCCCGCGTCGCCGCCGACACCGAAACAGCACTCGCCACCATGGACCTCGACGCCCAAATCCCACTCCCGACGGCACCCTGGGCTCCCGAACGCGCATGGCAATCGGCACGGTTCACCCTGCTGCACATCCTCCGCGAAATCGCCCAGCACGCCGGCCACGCCGACATCATCCGCGAATCCCTCGACGGCGGCAGCACCACCATGTCCATGGCCGCCGAAGCGGGCATGACATTCGACTGAGCCCGATCCGTCGGACCGAATGAACCGTTCGGTCACTCCAAGTGACCGAACGTCACGTTCGGTCCGGCACAGTGCACGGATCTAAGGTGGAAGCATGACTTCCACTGCGCTGGTGACGGGTGCGAGCCGGGGACTCGGGGCGGAGATTGCCCGGGTATTGGCGTCGGATCACGAGGTTCGACTGGGCGGACGGTCGGCGGACTCGCTGGCGTCGATTGCGTCGGAACTGCGGGGTTCGACGCCGTGGCCGGTGGATCTTCTCGATCACGACGCTGTGGCCAGGGCGGCGGAGGGTATCGAGTCTCTCGACGTGCTGGTGCACAATGCAGGCGTTGCCGCGCTGGGGACGGTTGCCGAGTCCTCGATTGCGGATTGGCGCGCGCAATACGAGTCGAACGTTCTCGCGGTCGTGTCCCTGACGAAGGCTCTTCTGCCGGCGTTGCGACGCGCGGGCGGCCACGTGGTGCTGATCAATTCCGGGGCGGGTCTGCGCGTCAATCCGGGGTGGGGCGCGTACGCCGCGTCGAAGTTCGCGTTGAGGGCATTCGGCGACGCGTTGCGCGCGGAGGAGCCGACGCTTCGGGTCACGTCGATTCACCCCGGACGCATCGACACGGACATGCAGAGGGCGATCGTCGAACACGAAGGGGATCATTACGAGCCGTCGCAGTTCCTGCGGGCATCCACCGTCGCACAGGCAGTCCGCAATGCGGTCGACACACCGGCCGACGCTCATCCGACCGACATCGTGCTCAAGCCGATTCCCCGCTGAGCAATCGGAACACCGATGAACGGCAGCCATACTCGGGCGGTGATGATTCGACGCGAACGTCCAGCCGACCGCCCGGCCGTCCTCGGCGTCGTGCGGGCAGCATTCCGCCAGGACGACGCCGAACCTGTCGAAGTCGGGTTGACCGAGAAGCTGTTCGCCGACGGGTACGTCCCCGAGTTGTCGCTGGTCGCGGTCGTGGACGGCACGATCGTGGGGTACGTCATCGGTAGCCGCGGCGTCGACTTCGGGGTCGGGATCGGACCGCTCGCCGTGCTCCCGGAGTTCCAGGGCACCGGCGTCGGGAAAGCGTTGATGTACGCGCTGATCGGCGCGTCGGAGGCACTCGACATCCCGGTGCTGGCTCTGCTGGGCGACCCCGGTTACTACAGCCGGTTCGGGTTTCGCGCGGCCTTCGATGTCGGCGTCGAATCGCCCGACCCCGCGTGGGGCCACTTCTTCCAGGCCCTCCAGCTCGGTGCAGGCCCGGTGAACGGGAGCTTTCGGTATGCGAAACCCTTCGACGAGCTGGAGTGACGGACCTAAACTGAGCGCATGCCACTGTCGAAATCGGAACGAGAAGAGTTTCTGTCCGAGCCGCACATCGCGGCCCTGTCGGTCTTCGCCGGCAACGATCGAGGTCCACTGACCGTACCCATCTGGTACCAGTACACCCCCGGCGGCGAAGCCTGGGTGCTCACCGGGAAGACTTCCAAGAAGGCCGAGTTGATCCGTGCTGCAGGGCGATTCAGCTTGATGGTCGAGCGCACGGAGCCGTCCATCCGCTACGTTTCGATCGACGGGCCTCTGCTCCGCGAAGAGCCGGGCAGCGAGGAGAAGTCACGAGAGATGGCCAGCCGCTACCTCGCGCCCGACAAGGTCGAGGGATACCTCGAGTTCGAGAAGACCCTGGGTGAACACGTCGCGTTCTACCTAGAGCCTCGACACTGGTTGTCCGCAGACATGGGCGCTATCTGAGCCTCGCCCGGTGACCCGGTGCTAAATTTCGTACCGTGAAGTCACCTGTTCCCGATTACCTGCGGGAAGTACTGGACAGCCTGTCGAGCAATACGGACGGCGAGGTCGCGGACTACATTCCCGATCTCGCGCATGCGAACCCCGACGTGTTCGGGATTGCGGTGACGACGGTCGACGGACGGACTCATTCCGTCGGCGACGACGAGGCCGAGTTCTCGATCCAGTCGATTTCCAAGCCGTTCGCGTACGCGGCCGCGCTGACCGACCGGGGCTTCGACGCCGTGCTCGACACGGTCGGGGTGGAGCCGTCGGGCGAGGCGTTCAACGAGCTGTCCCTCGAAGGTGACACTCGCCGGCCGAAGAATCCGATGATCAACGCAGGCGCCATTGCCACACATTCTCTGCTGGGTTCGTCGGTCGAGGAAAGAACCTCTCGCGCACTGAGTTTCTTCTCGACCCTCGCCGGACGGCAGTTGTCCGTCGACGAGTCCGTCTGCCGGTCCGAGCTGGACACTGCGGACAGAAACCTCGCCATCGCGCACATGCTGCGCAACTACGGCATTCTGCCCGACGAGGCCCATGCCGTCGTCGAGGGCTACACGACGCAGTGCTCCATCAACGTCACGGTCCGAGACCTCTCGCTGATGGGAGCCACGCTGGCGTCCGGCGGGGTTCACCCGACGTCCGGCGAACAGGTCGTCAGCCGGGCGGTCGCCCGGCAGACCCTGTCGGTCATGGCAGGGGCGGGCATGTACGACGCCGCCGGCCACTGGTTGACGTCGGTGGGTATTCCCGCGAAAAGTGGTGTGGCGGGCGGTCTTCTGGGTTCGCTGCCGGGCCAGGTGGGTATCGGCGTCCTGTCACCGAGACTCGACTCGCACGGCAACAGCGTCCGCGGCGTGCAGGTCTTCGAGCGGCTGTCCGACGACATGGGCATGCATCTGATGGACGTCGAGCCCTACGGTTCGTCGGTCCTGCGGAGCATCCGCGAAGAGGAGGGCGAATCGACGGTCGAGCTGCAGGGCGTCGTACAGTTCGGTGGCGCGGAGATGCTGCTCGACGCCTTGTCCCGCGACACATCCTCGGGCACAATCGTTTTCGACGTCTCCCGGGTGAACCGGTTCTCCGACGTCGGCCGACGAATGACTCTCGAAGGTATGCGACGCATCGTGCTCGACGGCCGAGACGTCGCGCTCATCGATCCCGACGGTGTTCTGCCGGACCCGAACCTGGGCGACGGCACTTACCCCCGGATCCGGACTCAGGACGCCTGATTCAGCAGGATCTCGGTGAACGCTGTTGTCACCGAGGTGATGTGCTCGGGGTGGGTGATCACCGAGACGGTGCGCGTCGGTGCGTCGACCACGTCGATCCGATGAAGCCGAGGAAACAACTCGGCCAGTGACGACGGCAGCAGTGTGACACCCAGCTGCGCCTCCGCCAGCCCGGTGACGAGTTCCGCCGAGTCCGCTTCGATGACCGGACCCCGCTCGACGGACGACTGCGTGAACGCGTGATCGGTCTGCATGCGGGCTTCGCTCCCCGCGGGCCGGTCGATCATCGGGACTCCGCCCAGTTCAGCCAGGCGCACCGTCACCCTGCCTGCCCACTCGTGACGGGGGGAGACGAACAACGACAGCTTCTCCGTCCACAGCGCAGTCGACGTCAGACCGACGTGCGTCCGGCCCGGCGCGAGGCCGATGATCCCCAGGTCGAGGGAACCGTCGGCGACACCTGCGACGGTATCCGCGCTGCCCCTCGGCAACAGCGACACCGTCGTGTTGGGATGCGAGGTCCCCAACGCGGCGACGGCCGCGACCACATCCACCCGGGTCAAAGGAACGATCATTCCGACGCGGAGGCGTCGAACTTCGGTGTTCGACGGCGAGACGTCCGAGACGAGGCGCGCCACCGCACCCAGCACGCCGTAGGCGCGTTCGAGGAAGATCTGGCCCGCCTTGGTGACGGTGACGCTACGGCTGGTGCGAGTGAACAGCTCGACGCCGAGCTCTCGCTCGAGGTCGCGGATCTGACTGCTCAGAGCGGATTGCGCGACGTGCAGGCGGGCGGCAGCTCGGCTGAAGTGCTGTTCCTCGGCCACCGCGACGGCGTATTGGATATGACGGAGTTCCACCCACTCAATCTATCGCTTAGCGCGATCGATGGTGCTGATCGATCTATTGGACAGCATGATCGATCAGGAGAAGGCTGTACCCGTGAACACGACAACGTCGAACAAAACCGGGATCGGGACTCCCGTCGTCGCCCTCATGGCGGTGGCAACGGGACTGAGCGCCGGCGGCAACTACCTCAACCAGCCACTGCTCGACCTCATCGCCGAACACTTCGGAGTCTCGCAGTCCGCGGCCGCAGTGTCGGTCACCGTCGCGCAGATCTCCTACGCACTCGGTCTGCTCTTCCTCGTTCCGCTCGGCGATGTGGTCGATCGACGGAAGCTCAGCGTCGGACTGATGGTGCTGGCTGCCGTCGGGCAGGCTCTCGCCGGCTTCTCGCCCGGACTCTCGTGGTTGCTCGTCGGGACCGCCATGGCCGGATTGTTCTCCGTTGCCGCGCAGGTCATCGTTCCGTTCGCAGCCTCGATGGCCGACCCGTCGGAGTCGGGCCGAGTCGTCGGAATCGTCATGGGCGGTTTGCTGACGGGAATTCTGCTGGCCCGCAGCATCTCCGGCCTACTGTCCGACGTGACCGGATGGCAGGGGGTGTACCGGCTGGCCTCGGTCCTGATGTTGATCGCGGCAGCGGGCTTGTGGCGGGTACTGCCGCGACACTCGGGGACAGCAGGTGTGTCCTACCTGCCCGCGCTGGCGTCGATGGGCGTGCTCGTCCGTCGGTACCCCCGGTTACGTGTTCGATCCGCCCTCGGTGCCTTGTCCTTCGCGTCGGTCAGCGCAGTGTTCGCCACGATGACGTTGCTGCTCACCACCGAATTCGGCTTCTCCGCAGCTCAGATCGGGCTGATCGGGCTCGCCGGCGTGGCCGGTGCGCTGATGGCGTCGGTCGCCGGCCGTCTGGCCGACCGCGGACTGGTTCAGTTTGGAACCGGAATCGGCGTCGTACTGCTGATCGCCGTGTGGCCGCTGTTCATGATCGGAAGCCACGTCTGGCTCGTGTTCGTGCTTGCCTTCGTCCTGGTCGATTTGGCACTGCAAGGCGTGCACGTCAGCAATCAGAACGTCGTCTACGCCCTGGAACCCGAAGCACGGGCGCGCATCAACTCGATCTACATGACGACGTACTTCGTCGGAGCTTCGGTGGGGTCCGCCGTCGGCACGCTCGCCTGGAAGCACTACGGCTGGACCGGAGTCTGCGTCACCGGAGTGGTGTTCGCCGGTCTCTCGCTGCTGGTGTGGCTGCGCGATCTACACCTCGGCCGTACCGATCAGCCGCAACTACCGCCGACGCCGAGGCCGGACAGCGCGGAGAACAGTCGGTCCGCCAATCGAGCGTGACCACCGTCGTTCGGGTGAATTCCGTCGGGCGCGTAATCGGTGGCCGGGTTCAACCATCGCTCCGCCTTCGGATCCAGGAACGTCACGCCTGCCACCCCGGCCGCATCGCGGAGGTGGCGTCGGATCTCGTCGATGTTGCCGTGTTTGGCATTGGGGGCACCGGTCGGCCCGACGACGATGATCCGCGCTTGCGGCGCCACCACGCGATAAGTGAGATACAGGCCGGTGGCCGCCGCGAACAACCTGCCGTCGCCGCGGTCGTTTCCGCTGCCCTGCACGATGATCACGTCCGGAAGCGACGTCGCGACGGCCGCTACCCGCGGGACACTGACGAACGGGTCGGTGCTTGCCGCGTACCCGCTGCCGGACCGCGCCACCAGATTCAGATCCCAGCAACCCCTGGCCCCGAGCAGAGTGGCGTAGCCGCCGTAGCCGCTGCTCGCACCGATACCCGCGCTGAAGGAATCGCCGACGATCGCCACCCTCAACGGACGTGGTTGCGCGTGCGCGGGAACGTTCCCGACGAGCAGTGCGGCAACGACGATCGCACACAACGCAATCAGCTTTCTCACGAGAACGATGGTAAGTCAGCGAGACTCACGGAGCATCGGTCTTGAGAATTTTCATGGTGATGCGCGAGTCCACCCGCGCGATGGCCGGATCACCCATAAGTTGTGTCGTGAGCCATTTTTCGAACGCTGCAAGGTCCGCCACACGAACACGAATGAAATAGTCGGGGATGCCGAACATCCTGCGCAACTCCGCGACCTCCGACATCCCGGCCATGCGTTCCTCGAACGCGGCCACCGTCCGGAAGTCCTTCGCGACGAGGTCGGCATGAATGATGACTTCGAACCCCCGCCCCATGCGTGTTCGGTCGACTATCGCGGAGTAACCGGTGATGACGCCGTCCTCCTCCAACTTGCGGACGCGCCTCAGGCACGGCGCAGGCGTGAGCCCCACCTGCGCAGCCAGCTCTTGATTGGTCAACCGGCCGTTCTCCTGGAGCAGCAACAAAATGTGCTCATCGATGGCATCCACATCTCTGATATTGCGCGCATCTCGGGCTTTACACAAGAAGCGGCAACAAAATCGCGCGACGTATTTCCTATCATTGCCGCATGACCACGCTCGCCCCCACCCAGCTACGCTCCCCGTTCCGCGACGCCACCCGATCAGCGGGCGTCGTATGGCTCGGATTGTTCGTTCTGGGAATCGGTTTCGGGGTGATCGTCACCGCACACGATCTCCCGTGGTGGCTCGCGCCCATCATCTCCGGCGTCCTCTTCGCCGGCTCCGTCGAATTCATTCTGGTCGGGCTCCTGGCTGCATCCGCACCCCTCGCCGCGATCGCCATCACCACACTGCTGGTCAACTCGCGGCACCTGTTCTACGGTCTCACCTTTCCCCTGCAACGCGTCGACGGCCGAATGGCCAAGCTGTACAGCATCTTCGCGCTCTGCGACGAAGCCTTCGCCCTCGCGTCCGCCCGACTGCGAGGCCGACAGATCCTGTGGACCCAGTTCGGCCTGCACTCGTCGTGGATGGTCGGATCCCTCGTCGGCGCCGGTGTGGGCAGCTCCCTGCTCGCCGGACTCGAAGGACTCGACTTCGTTCTCACCGCACTGTTCGTCGTGCTGTTCCTCGACGTCTACCGCGAAAATCCCGACCGGGTGACGCTGATGTTGGCCGTCGGCGCCGGGATTATCGGGTGGGTGCTCGCACCTGGATCCATGCTGGTCGTGGCAATGTGCGTGTTCACCGCAGCCCTGATGATCAGGCACCGGCGTGGTTGACTACTGGTACATCGCCGCAGCCCTGGCCGTCGCCGTCGGAATCACATTCTCGCTGAGAGCAATTCCGTTCCTTGTCCGATCGTCCCTGCGAGAATCCGCCCTCCTCGACTCACTCGGTAAGTGGATGCCCCTCGGCGCCGTCGCCATCCTCGCTGTCTACGCCCTGTCCTCCATCGACCTCACCGGCGCCGCCCACGGCATCCCACCCCTCGCCGGCGTCACCGTCACCATCGGCCTGCACCTCTGGCGCCGCAACATCGCCCTCAGCATCCTCGGCGGCACCGTCGCCTGCGTCGTCCTGCAGAACTGGGTGTTCTGAACCCGCTCTCAGTTCGCACCGAGTAGTGCAGCGACCTGCTTGTAGAACGAAGCAGGATCACCGCTCAGCGATGCCTTGACCATCGCGGTCCAATCATCGACAACCACTTCGATGGATCCGGCCTGCAGACCGTCGAGCGACAACTGCGGGACCTGACGTGGATCGATCTTGGGTCCGTCGTAATCGGCAGCGATGTCCGTATCAGCGGCACCGAGCAGAACGCCTTGGACGAACGTGCCCTGACCAGCTAGTTCGAGACGAACCCCGTTGGTCATGTTCCACTCCGCGGCCTTCGCCGCGGAGTACGCGCCGCTGGTCGGCGTCGCGAACCACGACAGGGCCGACAGGATGTTCACGATCGCACCACCGCCGTGCGCCCCGAGCACAGGAGCAAACGCGCGAATCACACCGAGCGTCCCCCAGAAATGAGTGTCCATCTCGCGTCGAGTCTCGACCAAATCACCGGTGACCAGCGGAGCTCCGGTCGCGATGCCCGCGTTGTTCACCAGCAGCGTCACGTCGGGCGCGGCCCCAGCCGCAGCATTTACGGAGTCGCCATCGAGCAAGTCGAGCTGCAGAGGCACCACTCGGGCGTCGTCGAAGTGGAGAGTTTCGGTCCGACGGGCCGTCGCGTACACCTTGCCCACCCCGCGCTCGAGCAGCTCTAAGACGAACTGACTGCCGATTCCTCGGTTGGCCCCGGTGACGAGTGCGACCTGCTTGGAGATGTCCATTAGATTTTGCTTTCGTTGTCGTTGATTCATCGTCCGGACCCGTTCGGCCCGCTTCGACAACGGTAAAACTTCACGTTAACGTCAAGGGCAAGTCGAGTGGCAGAGATAACGAACCAGGAGAACGCGCAATGCGTATCGGCGAAGTCGCCCACAAGGCAGGCGTCAGCACCAGGGCGCTGCGGTATTACGAAGAGCAGGGGCTGCTCGAATCCGAGCGCACACCCAGCGGCCAGCGGGTCTACCACCCGTCGGCTGTGGAGCGTGTCAAGCTTCTACAGCTACTCTTCACCGCCGGTCTGCCGAGTCGGACAATTCTGCGGCTTCTCCCCTCCATCGATGCCGGTCACGGATCACCCGAGGTGTTCGAGCTGTTGACAACCGAGCGTGACCGCATCACCGCAGCGATCACCGAGATGACGGCCGCCCGCGATGCCCTCGACCGAATGATCGATATCGCACACAATCCAACTCCGGAACACTGCCCGTCGCTCCGCGAACCCGCCTGGGCGCCATACCATTCGGACGCATCTTCGGTCGCTTGACCATTCGTCTGTCTGTCAGTCCACGAACTCGAGAAGGTCTCCGTTGCATCCAACTTCGCGATAGCGACGCGTACCTCGTACTCGCTTTCGCAACTTGACTTTTGGCGACGAAACCCCCCATGAGCACTGCGGGCCCGATCGTGACGAGATCCTGCTCTGCCCGTGTTCGTAGAATCTCGTTACATCAGTGCCAGGCAAGGCCGACAAACCGGGCACTGTGGCCGGCGTCGCGGATTGAGTCCGGCCCTGGACGAATCACGAATCCCACCAGTGTCATTCGGGGGCTCGACCGAATCGTAATATAACGAGTCTGTGACGCGGGTAACAGTGTTGGTTGAATGCGCGACATACTCCTCAGGCGGCACAAGAGACCCACTGAAGACATTCCGACAGACTCGACCCTGGAGGCACCGCATGACCGTAGTGAACGATTACTCGAAGTTGGCCTTCACCGATTACGCCGACACTGCGGTCACCAACTACGCAACGCCTGCGGTTCTGCCCATTCGCACCACCGGCACCCAGGCTCCAGTCTTCTGCATCCACCCGATCGAGGGCCTGACCAGCTGCTACGCCGAGCTCGTGGAGCATGTCGGCGAAGATCGGCCCGTGTACGGGGTTCAGGCGATCAGCACCAAGGCCGAGTCTCTGGCATCGCTCGCCGCGCTCTACGCCGACGAGATCGTGGCGGTTCAGGCGTCGGGCACCGTGCATCTTCTCGGTGTCTCCTTCGGCGGCGTTCTCGCCCACGCGATAGCCGTCGAGCTCCAGCGCCGGGGCGTGAGCGTCGGGCAGCTCGTTCTGGTGTCGGCCGAACCACGTCCGCAGGCCGCCGACACGGGCCGCGAACTCCTGGCACGAATGGGCGACGTCATCGACCGCAGCCGCGCCGAGGAACTCCTGGCCATCGCCGCACACAACGGCACACTGGCGGCTCGGCATTTCCCCGGCGTGTTCGTCGGGCAAGCAGTGGTAGTTGCCGACGAGTTCGGCGGCGGCGCCTGGCACCCGTTCATCAGCGGAACGGTCACCAAGTACCTGATTCCCGACGCACGCGATCTCTCCCTCGTCGGCGAATTGGCCGACCGCTTCTTCTGACCGCGAACCGCGGAGTCACTCCAACGCCGTGATCAACGGGCCGATCGGGCCGAGATCGAGTGCTCCGGACCCCGCCGCGCGCTCGTCGACTGCAGGGAGCAGGGCCGTGTGTGCGCGTCGAGCAGCGCCGTGATGCCCGACGCGGAGGGCAGCTGTACCGACCAGGTACCAACAGATTTCGGCCATCAAATCGTGCGGCGGATCGGGGACCGTCTCGAGCATGCCCGACGCTTCCGCGTCGGTCGCGAGGAGCGGTTGGGCCCACGGCGCATAGGGGCCGAAGTCTCCCCTGGGTAGTGCAGTGTCGTTCCGCACAGCCGTGGTCAGCGCGGACATGGCGGTCAATCCGGTTCGGAATCCAGGCATTTCGTCACCGTCCGGTGGAGGTGGTCCGCCGGTGAAGGTGTAGCGGAACCACGCGGTGAACACCGACGCGAGGGGGCGATCGAATCTGGCGGCGATTCCGTCCACGAGGTCTGCCTCCGCCGAGGCTTCGTCGATGTCGTCGAGCGCGCACAACGCTTGCATGCGGATCAGTCGACCGGCGATGTCGAAGGTGGGCAACTCGGATGCCACGGCGATGTCGATGATGTCGGCACCGATGCGTTCACGATCGCGGGCCAGGCCGGTCCTCCGGCACGTCTGCAGATAGCGTGCGCTCAGCGCGAGGCAGAGTAGCGCCGGGTCGGCGAGGGTCCGCGCCAGCCGCTCGGCCTCTCGTGCCTCGTCCATCCGGCTGTCCACGCCACGAGATTCCATCGCGATCGTCGCCAGCAGACGGGCCCGTACCCGGGTCGATGCCGTCGGCGGGAGGATCGCCAGAGTCCGGTCGGCGGCCTCGACGATGGCCGCTGATTTCGCCGGATCGTCGGACCGCGTCCAGACTCCCGGAACGTCGTAGCCCACGATGACGCGTGCCGTCAGCTCCGGATCACCGAACTGCTCGGCAGCGCGGATCGTCGCCACGCGCTGCTCGGTGGCGGCGTCGACCGATCCGGACTGGGCAAGAAGCGGCAGAAGCGCTGTAGCACTTTCGATCTGCGATCGCGCTCCGCCGCGAGCCTGCGCTGCCGCAGTCTGCATCAGGACAGAGCTCCCGTGAGAGAGCAGCCCAGAATCCCGCGTCAGAATACGCTGTTCCAGACTTGCCAGGCGATCACTCGGATCGAGGCCCAGCCCACGAACGAACGTCTCGCGAGCACGCCGCAGAACCTCGAGCGCGTCACCCTGCCGACCCGCCCCGTACAACGCGACAGCCAACAGACGCCACCCCTCCTCACGCCACGGGTGCTCGTCGACGTGGCGGTCGAGTGACGCAATGATGCTGTCCCCCTTGCCCTCGGCGATCCGCGCCTCCGCACGTCGCTCCACGGCACCGGCCCTGAGCTCCGCGATTCGTGCGCGTTCTCCCGTTGCCCACGCACGATCCGCGAACTCCTCGAACGCCTGTCCGCTCCACTGCTCGAGTGCATGCTCGGGCTCGTCGTCCCGAACCAACTGCTCCGCGCGCCACAGATCCACCGCGTCGGCGGCCAGAACGAGTGCGTATCCGGCACCCCTGGTCACCAACGTCGTCGGGGGAGTGCGCGCCAGCCTGCCAGGCTCCAGGATCTTCCGAAGCTCACCCACGAAGGTCTGCACGATGCCGAGTGCACCCGCAGGTGCGTCCTCCCACAGATCGTCGACCATACTCGACGTCCGCACCGTCCTACCGCGAGCGATCACCAGCAGGCAGAGCATCTCGCGTAGACGCGGCTTCGAGATGCGCACCGGCATACCGTCGATCTCCACCTCCACCGGGCCGAGAACGCGGATCCGAAGCTCGCTCACGCTGCGATTCTAGTTCGCGCTGATCGGCCGCTGATCGACGTGCACGACGATCGACGCATGGACATGAACCTCACCGGAAAATCGGCATTCGTCAGCGGTTCCACCGAAGGAATCGGATACGCCGTCGCGCGGGCGCTGCTCGCCGAAGGCGTCGACGTGACGATCAACGGCCGCGACACCGCGCGGCTCGACCGTGCCGTCGAATCACTGCAACACCACGCCCCCGACGCCACCGTCCGCGGAATCGTCGCCGACTTCGCCGTGGCCACCGACGTCGAACTCCTTCTCGACCGACTCGGGGACGTCGACATCCTCGTGAACAACGTCGGTCTGTTCGAACTCACACCCTTCACCGACATCTCCGACGACGACTGGCAGCGATACTTCGACGTCAACGTCATGAGCGGAGTGCGTCTGGCCCGACGCCTCATGCCCGGCATGCTGGGGCGTGGCTGGGGACGAATCCTGTTCGTCAGCAGTGAATCCGGAGTCGACGT
Organism: Rhodococcus sp. RS1C4; assembly: GCF_002258225.1. Taxonomy (NCBI): domain Bacteria; kingdom Bacillati; phylum Actinomycetota; class Actinomycetes; order Mycobacteriales; family Nocardiaceae; genus Rhodococcus; species Rhodococcus sp. RS1C4. The sequence goes on from NZ_NOXZ01000021.1 coordinate 58,149, forward strand.
GCCGGCCGACATGATCCACTACGGCACGAGCAAGACCGCGATGCTGTCCCTGGGGAACGGGTTGGCCAAGCTCACGAAAGGCACTGCTGTAACCGTCAATTCGGTCCTCGGTGGACCCACCTACTCCGACGGAGTCGCACGGACCGTCGACGCTCTCGCCGCAGCGCGGTCCATCCCCGTCGACGACCTGAAATCTGCGATCGCGAGCTCCAACACGACGTCCCTGCTGCAACGTTTCATCGAACCGGCCGAAATCGCGAACATGGTGACGTTCCTGGCCAGCCCGGTCGCCTCGGCCACCAACGGCGCAGCGGTCAGAGTCGACGGGGGAGTCCTACCCACGCTGCTCTAGGGCACCGGCGTCGGCGCGAGGCTGTTGCCCGGGGGAATCGTGGCGCAATTGCTGTGCGTCGGCGCCCCCGAGAAACGCTCGGTCATGAACAGCAGTCCCTGGGCCTCGAACGGCGGAAAAGCTTCGCCGTGCGTCAACCCGTCGTACTGCGAGTACTGCACGTCGACGCCCTGGCTGCAGTACTGGTGTGCAAGCGCCTGAACGTCGGCAGTGATCATGATGGTGTCACCGATCGGATCCGCGTGGCCAACGGCCAAGAACATCGGAACACGTGGTGTACCTGCGGTGCCCATGATGTTGTCGTTGATCGCCTCGACTACCTCCGGCACATCCAGAAGTGACGTGTACGGCGCCTTCACCATGTCTGCATCGGTGAGGGTGGGGTAGTCGTCGGCGAACTGCGCGATGCACTCCTGATCCACCTGGTCCATCACCTGCAGCCCGTAGTCCGAGACGAATTCGCTCGTGTTCAGTCCGTACGCCCGCTGGTACGCGACGATGAGTGCCGGAATCACACCCGCCCACTGCGCGCTTCCGCTGACGTAAGGAAGATTGTGCGCGAGGTCGACCGGGAGACCACCCGCCGCGACGCCGACAAGGTTGAGCTCCGGAGCGTAACTCGGTGCAACCTCGGCACCCCACTGCGTCGGAACCGAGCCGCCCGAGTATCCGATCATCCCAACGGGAGTCGACGTCGGCACCTGCAGGAACTGCTCGGCCGCGCGAATACCGTCCAGCGCCGCGTATCCGGACTGTCGTCCGATCGTCCACTCCAGTTCTTCACCTTCGTAATCCGGCGCGACGACGGTGTATCCCGCAGCGAGGTAACCCGCGATCACTGCCTGCTCCGCCTCGGCAATAGGACTCGTCGCACCACCGCTGAGGGTGTAGGACGGGTCGCATTGCGATCCGAGAGCGTCGTACGCCATGTGGTACGAGACGATCTTGGTCGGGCCGGGAATCAGCGGTCGGAGAACGGCCGCCGCGGTGACCGCGCCGCGACCCTGTTGATCGGTGGTGCGGAACAGCACCTGATTCCCGGTGATCGGCGTGGTCAGGGTCGGCGTTGCGAACACCATCGGCCGACTCCGCAGCACCGTGCCCGGCGCAACGTCGAGAGACCCGTCGTAGCTGTAGAACGGATCGTTCGCCGGAATGGGCGACCCGGGCCCCGGATCCGCCTGGGCAACGAACGCACTCGACCCGACGACCACGGCAGCGACCACGCCGACCAAGAAGCCTTTACCAACTCGTGACATGAGACAGATTAAAGCGCACCCATGCCCCTTGTGGCACCGCTGATCGCAAGTCTCATCCTCAAAGGATGGGTCCACTCGGTAGGGGATTACTTCAGAACGATATTGACCATGCGTCCCGGAATGACGATGACCTTCGTCGGCGCTTTTCCGTCCAGCAGGGCTGCGATCTTCTCGTCCTCCAACGCAATTTTCTCGACGTCGGCCGGAGCTGAATCGGCAGGTACGGAGACACGGCTACGGACCTTGCCGTTGACCTGAATCGGGTAGTCGACGGTATCCGCGACGAGCCACTTCTTCTCCACCCGCGGGAACGGCCCGTGGGCGAGAGAACGATCGTGGCCGAGCAGCTTCCACAGCTCCTCGGACAGATGCGGAGCCATGGGCGCGAGCATCAGGACCAGCGGCTCCACGACACCGCGCGGTGCACCGTCCGGATACGCCTTCGTGAGGTGGTTGGTGAGCTCGATGAGCTTGGCACCGGCCGTATTGTCGCGCAGCGCAGTGTAATCCGCCTCCACACCGTCGATCACCCGGTTCAGGACGCGCAACGTGTCCTCGGTGGGCTTGTCGTCGGTGACGCGCACAGCGCCGGTCTCCTCGTCGAGCACCAGCCGCCACACACGCTGCAGGAAACGCTGCGCGCCGACGACGTCCTTGGTCGCCCACGGACGCGAGGTGTCCAGCGGACCCATCGACATCTCGTACACACGCAGGGTGTCGGCACCGTACTCGGTGAAGATGTCGTCGGGCGAGACCGAGTTCTTCAGGCTCTTGCCCATCTTCCCGTACTCGCGGTTGACGGGTTCGCCCTGGTAGAAGTACCCGCCGTCGCGTTCCTCGACCTCCTCGGCCGGAACGTAGACGCCACGCGCATCGGTGAACGCATAGGCCTGGATGTAGCCCTGGTTGTAGAGGCGACGGTACGGCTCGCTCGAGCTGACATGCCCCAGATCGAACAGCACCTTGTGCCAGAACCGCGAGTACAGCAGGTGCAGCACCGCATGCTCGACGCCGCCGACGTACAGATCGACGCCGCCCGGATCGTTCGGGCCGTGGATCTCCGGACGCGGCCCCGTCCAGTACTTCTCGTTCTCCGGGTCCGCGAACGTCTCCGAGTTGGTCGGATCGATGTACCGCAGCTGGTACCACGAGCTACCCGCCCACTGCGGCATCACATTGGTGTCGCGGCGGTACGTCTGCAGCCCGTCACCGAGATCCAGCTCCACCTCCACCCAATCCGACGCCTTCGCCAGGGGCGGGGACGGCTCGGAGCTTGCGTCGTCCGGGTCGAAGGAGACCGGTGCGTAGTCCTCGACCTCGGGAAGCTGAACGGGGAGCACACTGTCCGGGAGTGCGTGGGCATTGCCGTCGGCGTCGTAGACGATGGGGAACGGTTCGCCCCAGTACCGCTGACGGGCGAACAGCCAGTCCCGCAGCTTGTACTGGATCTTGCCGGTGCCCGTGCCGTCGGCTTCCAGCTTCTTCACGATGGCGGCCTTGGCGTCGTCGACCGAAAGCCCGTCCAGGAAGCCGGAGTTCACCAACGGGCCGTCGCCGGTGTATGCGGCTTCGGTGACATCTCCGCCCGAGATGACCTCGCGGATGGGCAGCCCGAACTTCGTGGCGAATTCCCAGTCGCGTTGGTCGTGGGACGGCACCGCCATGATCGCGCCCGTGCCGTAGCCGGTGAGGACGTAGTCCGCGATGAACACCGGGACCTGTTCACCGTTGACGGGATTGAGGGCGTAGGAGCCGGTGAAGACACCGGTCTTCTCCTTGTTCTCCTGACGCTCCAGGTCGGACTTCGCGGCGATCGAAGAGCGGTACGCTGCAACGGCTTCCGCGGGAGTCGCGGCGCCGCCGGTCCAGATCTCCGACACACCGTCGGGCCACGAAGCAGCCACCAGACCGTCGACCAAGTCGTGTTCGGGCGCGAGCACCACGTAACTGGCACCGAACAGCGTGTCCGGCCGCGTCGTGAACACCGTGATGTCACCGAACGACACCTCGGCGCCGCGCGATCGACCGATCCAGTTGCGTTGCATCGTCTTGACCTTGTCCGGCCAATCGAGGTACTCGAGGTCGTCGATCAAGCGGTCCGAGTACGCAGTGATACGCATCATCCACTGCTTCAGGTTCTTTCGGAACACCGGGAAGTTGCCACGGTCGCTGCGACCGTCGGCCGTGACCTCCTCGTTCGCCAGCACCGTACCCAAGCCGGGGCACCAGTTGACCAGCGAATTGGACTCGTACACGAGGCGGAACGAATCCAGCACCGCAGCCTTCTCCGCCGCCGACAGAACCGACCACTCCCGGCCGTCCTCGAGCGCCCGCGAACCGTCGGCGAACGACGATTCCAGCTCCGAGATGGGGCGCGCCTTCTGCTGCTCCTCGTCGTACCAGGAGTTGAAGATCTGCAGGAAGATCCACTGCGTCCAGTGATAGAAGTCGACATCCGTCGTCGCCAGGGATCGACGCCGGTCATGACCGAGGCCGAGGCGTCCCAGCTGGCGACGCATGTTCGCGATGTTCGCCTCCGTCGTCGTCCGCGGATGCGTACCCGTCTGGACGGCGTACTGCTCCGCAGGCAGACCGAAGGCGTCGTATCCGAGCGCGTGCAGAACGTTGCGTCCGTGCATGCGGTGGAACCGCGCGAACACGTCCGTCGCGATGTACCCGAGCGGGTGACCGACGTGGAGGCCGCTTCCCGACGGATACGGGAACATGTCCTGAACGAAGAGCTTGTCCTTCGGGACGTCACCGGCAAGCGCACCGACCGGGTTGGGAGCGTCGAACGTGCCCTGCTCTTCCCACAGGTCTTGCCATTGCTTCTCGATGCGCGCGGCCACATCCGCGGTGTAGCGGTGCTGGGGCGTTGCGTCCACTGGAACAGTCACCCACGCAGTTTAGTCGTAGCCACCTGCTGCCCTTGTGAGCGGGAATCCGCCCAGCTCAGATGCGCGTACTACGGGCGCGCGCAGAAGACGTATCCTTACCAGCGTGATCGTCGTGTCCATACTCATGTTCGTCCTCGCGCTCGTCGTCGGCTCCGTTGCCACGGCCTCGCTGACAGGCAAGCTCCCCCGCAACCGGTGGGCGGGAGTCCGAACGGCGGAGTCCATGCGCGACGACGAGACCTTCGTCATGGCCAACAAAGTCGCAGGCCCCACCACGGCAGCGTCGGCGCTACTGCTGCTCATCGGCGGTGCAGCGGCACTGATGCTCGGCGGCGCATTCTCGGTCATCGCCGTCGTCGCATGCCTGGTCGCCGCGTTCGTCACCGCCGGTGTCGGCGGATCCATCGGTGCGCGTGCGGCCGCCGCCACACCTGCCCCGGAGACGGGTGGGTGCGGTCACTCCTGCATCTCGTGCAGCCTCAAGGACGCGTGCGCCCCGAGCTGAGCTCAGGAGCGGAGCCTGCGGAGTGACCAGACCGACAGCAGTGAAGCAGCGGACGTTCGACCCGGCTGGAGTGATCTTCGGCGTCGTCGTGCCGATCGCTGCGGCCGCACTCGGACTCGTGGCCGTGCAGGTCTGGCGCACCCGGCTTCCGGATCGGATCGCCACCCACTGGTCGGGCACCGAACCGGACGGATTCATGAGTCCGTCGACGAGCGCCTGGACTCTCGCGATCGTCATCGTGCTCGTCGGCGGTGGATGCAGCGCCGTTGCAGCGCTGTCCCACGCCCTGCTCATCCTGCGCCGGACGATGCTGATGATCGGCCTCACCGTCGTCGGCCTCATCACCGTCCTGCAACTGGCGATACTCGCCAGGCAACTCGATGTCACGACCGTCACCAACGTCGAGATCCCCGGCTGGGCGATCGGAGTGGGAACGCTCGTCGGATTCGCCGTCGGACTCCTCGGCGCGACCCAGCTGCGTGACTACCGAGACCGTGTCGACGCCACTTCACCGCCGCCGGCGACGTTGCCGCGCGCGAGGGCCGAACTCCCCATCGTCGAACCCATCGGCGCGAGCCGCACATCCATCGCGATCGTGTTCACCATCCTGGCCGCGGCAGCCGCACTGACCTGCTGGCTGTCCGAGTCCTGGTGGCCGGTCGCCGTCTTCGCACCGATCGCGGCGTTCACCTCGTCGCTCATGCGGTACGAGCTGATCGTCGACAAACTCGGCATCCACGTCCGCAGCCTCGGCATGCCCGCCTTCGAATACTCCATCGGCGAAGTCACCGGGGCCTCGGTTCGCGAGGTGGACCCGTTCTCGGACTTCGGCGGATGGGGCCTCCGCGTCAAAGACCGCGGCAACTACGCGGTGGCCACCCGTAAAGGTCCCGCCGTATTCCTCACCTTCGCGAACGGACAGAAACTGACCGTCACGGTCGACGGCGCGGACGCAATCGCGGGTACCGTCAACTCGCTGGCGTCCGAGCGTTGAATTGCGCTGAAACAAACCGATCGCCGCTTTTTACATCTAGGCTGTGATCGTAAAGGGGTAAGGGCTGGAGGCCGGCACGGACGACACACGATCATCAGCGGACGACAAGCCCGGATCGGTCCGCACCGGCAACCACAGGAAGCCGTCGACCGATACCGTGTGGACCACGCTGCAGGAGTGGTATCAGCAGCCGTTCGATTACGAGTGGATCATTCACCACCGCTCCACGCGGGGCCTGCACCGATCGCTTCAGAACATGTTCGGCGCGGCCACACTGCTGTACGCGGCCGCGTCGATCCTCATGCTGTTCAGCTCACGCGGACCACAGGGACTCCTCGCCCAAGCCTGGGTCGGCCTCGTTCTGCTTCTTCAGGTCGCCGTCGCTCTGCGCTGGTTCTTCGGCCCGCTACCCACACGCCGAGACTTCATCGCCTTCGCCATCTTCGGTGACGTCGGCCTGACGTCCGTGCTCGTGCTGTACGAGCCGTTCGGTGCACTCATCGGATCCGGCTTGTTCGTCGTCACCGGTGCGTTGTGTACCTACTTCCTCAGCCAACGCTGGCTGCTCGCCCACCTCGCCTGGTGCGTCGTGTTCGTCTCCATCACGGCCGTCAGAGCAATGTTCACGGGGTCCGAGGACGTACCGACAGCCCTGGCCGGCGGACTCGTCGCCATCGCCATCAACTCCGCGATACCCCTGCTCGCCCACATCGCGTGGACCGCGATCGGCCGAGATGCCCGACGCTCGCTGCTCGACCCACTGACCGAACTGCTCAACCGTCGCGGCGTCGACGACGCGGCCCTGACCCTGATGTCGCGCAGCCACGCACGAGGTCACTGCCTGGTGGTCGTCGTCGTGGACATCGACCGATTCAAGGCCGTCAACGACTACTTCGGCCACGATGCAGGCGACGACGTCATCGTCACCGTCGCCCACCGTCTACGAGAACTCTTCGAGGACGACGGCGTCGTCGCCCGCACCGGGGGCGAGGAATTCCTCGTCGTGTTCACCGGCACGATCGAACATGCCCACGACATGGTGCACCGAATCGGCCACAGCCTTTACCGCGGCGACGATCGGATCCCCATCACGGTGAGCGTCGGAGCCGCCGTGGTGTCGAGCCCGTCGGACCTGTGGAACGACAATGCCGCCACCATCACCAAGGCCACCCGGGCCGCCGACTCGATGATGTATCGAGCCAAGTACGACGGCGGCAACCGCACCGCCTCGATTCAACTCTGACACCCCGAACCCGGACGACCCCATCAGAGAGCCCGGACTTCACCGTGGAAGCCCGGGCTCGGTTCTGATTGCCGGCCGGCCTAGCCTCCCGTGACCGGAGCGTTCCACACGCACGGGACGTCACCGACCGGGAAGCCGTCCGGGTCGAGTGCGTTCTTGATGTACCCGATGGTCCGCGGGGACACCGACATCGACAGATGATCGGACAAGTCGACGCCGCAGCCGTCCTGCAACAGAACGTTGTTCACCGTGGCATCGGGTCCGGCTTCGAGGAACGTCGTCCGGAACGGAGTCACCACCTCGTCGAACCGAGTGGCGATGGCCGTGTAGTCGACACCGCGCTCGGTGTCACCGCCCGCCGTCAATGCCTTGATGAGGTCGGAGTCGACGACCTGGTCCGACGCCGCGGGCCCGGCGACAGCACCCACGAGCCCGAGCACGTTCAAGCCGAGATTGTTGATGGTCCGCCCCAGGGTTCCGATTCCGACGAGGGTCGTCCCGTGATTGGACCCACCGAGGCTGACGATTCTGCCGACCTTGTTCTTGCTCGGATCCGACGGATCGGCGCCGCCCTCGAACCGCATGTACTGACGCGACGCCAGGCTGCCCTGGGAATGCCCGACGATGTCGACCTGCGCCGCCCCGGTCCGTTCGAGGACCGCATCGATGTAGAAGGCGATTTCCTTGGCGCTCTCGGTGATCGGGCCCGTGCCTCGCAGCGCCTTGACGTGGCCGAGTGCGCTCGAATCCTTGTCACCGGTGTTCGGCGCGAAAACGCAGTATCCCTCCGCCTTCAGTGCCGGGGAGATGCGAGCGAAGTTGTTGTATGCGTTCTCCCACGTACCGTGCAGCAGCACAACAGGATTGGGGTGTTCTTCGGTCGGCTTGCAGCTCCAGTCGTTAGCGCCCGGCGGCGCGACATCCGGCTTGACGATGCTGTAGAGGAACCCGGCGAGGAAGTTCTTCTGCTCGGGCCCGTACCCGATGGTCTCGGTCTCCGGATCGTCGGTCACCCGCGCCGGCGCGGCGTCGGCGACATCGGGTTTCTCGATGCCCTGCTCTTCCGCCTTCGGCCGCTCCGCCTCCGACCCCCCGGGAGGAATCACCTCCGTGCCGTCGTCGCTGATCGTCGCGGGCAGCGCCGACGCGGAGGGCCCGGTGGGCTCGCTCGGCTCGGCGGGTTGCGCGGACGCAACCGACATCCCGGCGAACACGACCGCCGCGGACAACGCCGCGAGGGTCGCCGTCCGTCGTGCTCTGCCTCGTACTCGTGAATGGTCGATCGACGTCGACCGAAGCTGTTGAACCATGCGCGTCCCTCTTCTTCTTCGGCATCGCTGACGAGAAGGTCGTGACTCGGTTACAGCGCGATGCTGTTCGCTGAACCACAGCAGACGGTAGAAGTGACACCGATCACTTACCACACCCGCGCCACACGTCTGGAAACGTGGTCGTCCGACGGCAGCGACATTTGGGTTCAGTCACAACCCAGCAACAGCCGTCCGCGCCGATCAGCGGCCGAGACGCGTCATGATCGCGTCACGCAACGCTCCACGAGGCGATCGGGCCGTGTCCTTCGTCAGCAGCACGAACTCGATACCTCCGAGCTCCGGAAGATCCTGGCCGTCCAGCGCGACCACGCCGTCGGGAAGCGTCGACTCCGCATGCACCAGGTAGCCGAGGCCCGCCTGAACGGCTGCACGCAACCCCAGCTCGCTGTCCGTGACGCAGGTGAACCGCCAGCCCCTACCCTCCCGACCGAGTGCAGCCAACGCCGCGGACCGCGTGATGCTCGGTGGTGGATACGTCACGAACGGCACCGGGCCCGGCTCCACCCGCGTTCCCGGAATACCTGCCCAGACCAACCGATCCGCCCACACCAGATCACCGTGCGTCTCACCTGGGCGACGCTTGCCGAACACCAGGTCCAGCTCGCCGCCGTCGAACTTGGACCGCAAGGTCTCGCTCAACCCGACCGTCAGCTCGAGGTCCACGCCGGGATGCGCCCGACGGAAGTCGTAGAGGACGTGCGGCAACTCGGTCGAGACCAGGTCGTCGGACACCCCGAGCCGGAGCCTGCCCGCCAACGGGGCTTCGGCGAAGTAGTGCTCCGCCTCCGCGGTGGCGTCGAGGATGGAGCGAGCGAATCCGATCATCGCGGTGCCGTCGGCCGTCAGCTCCATGTTTCTGGTGTCCCGGAGGAACAACTCGCGCCCGACGGCCTTCTCCAGCCGCGTGATGTGACCGCTGACCGTCGACTGACGCAGCCCCAGCAGATCGCCGCCTGCGGTGAAGCCGCCTTCCCGTTCGACAGCGAGGAAGGTTCGAAGCAGAATCGGATCGAGATTCACCCGTCGTTCCTATCACGATTCACGTTCACAGTTAACGCAGCTATCGATTTTCGCGATCAATCGCCGACCGATATCGTGAGTTCAGTGAACTTTCTGCGGCAGATCCGGCCCGACGGCTTCGTCCTGAGCATCATCGCGATCGCGGTACTGGCCAGCATCTTCCCGGCGTCGGGTACCTCGGAAACCGTCCTCACCTGGGTCACCCGAATCGCCATCGGACTGCTGTTCCTGATCTACGGCGCCCGCCTGTCGCCGCAGGAAGCATGGCAAGGCGTCAAACACTGGCGACTCCACTCCGTCGTGCTGGCCACCACGTACCTCGTGTTCCCCCTCGTCGGACTCGCCCTCCGCCTCCTCGAACCGACTGTCGTCACAGCGGACCTCTACACCGGCATCCTGTTCCTGTGCCTCGTGCCGTCGACGGTTCAGTCCTCCATCGCCTTCACCTCGATCGCACGCGGCAACGTCGCCGGAGCAGTCGTCAGCGCCTCGTTCTCCAACATCATCGGCGTGTTCGTGACACCGCTGCTGGTGATTCTGTTGATGAACACCACCGGGGACGCGCACGTCGACGCATCGTCGATCCTGAGCATCTGCGCTCAGCTGCTCCTGCCCTTCCTCCTCGGGCAGGCCCTCCGACCGCTCGTGAAAGGCTGGCTCACCCGACATTCCGGGCCGACGAAAATCGTCGACCGCGGCTCGATCCTGCTGGTGGTCTACGCCGCCTTCAGCGAAAGCATGAATCAGAACGTCTGGTCGTCCGTGACGCCCCTGCAGATCGTCGCGGTCGTCCTCGTCTGCATCGTCGTCCTCGCGCTGATTCTGGCGTTCACGTACTGGATCGGCCGCGCCATCGGCTTTTCCGTCGAAGACCGCATCGTCCTCCTGTTCTGCGGCTCCAAGAAGAGCCTCGCGAGTGGACTACCCATGGCCTCGGTCCTCTTCGTCGGCGGGCCCGTCGGCCTGATTGTCCTTCCTCTGCTTCTGTTCCACCAGATCCAACTGATGGTGTGCGCCGTACTCGCCCAGCGATACGCGCGCCGAGCCGAAGCCCGGCTATCGCCTGACAAGGATGATGCGCAATCCGCCCTGGCGGATTAGCGTCGGCACCACAGACGACGAATGTGGAGGATCGACGTGCGGAAAGAGTTGTCGAAGCCAGGCAAACACCCAGGCGGAGTCATCGCCGCGGCATACACCGGGAGACTCGCCACCGATCCCATCCCCGCACTTCGGCTCCCCGACGAGCAACTCGACCCCGAAGCCGCGTACCGCTTCATCCATGACGAACTGATGCTCGACGGCTCCTCTCGCCTCAACCTCGCGACGTTCGTCACGACCTGGATGGACCCGCAGGCCGAGAAGTTGATGGCCGAGACGTTCGACAAGAACATGATCGACAAGGACGAGTACCCGGCGACGGCGTCGATCGAGGAACGCTGCGTCAACATGGTCGCGGACCTGTTCCACGCGCCCGGACTCGACCCGGAGGATTCCAAGTCCGCGACGGGAGTGTCGACGATCGGATCGAGCGAAGCGGTCATGCTCGCAGGCCTCGCCCTGAAATGGCGTTGGCGCGAAGGCCGCAGCGACACCTCGCGTCCCAATCTGGTTCTCGGAAGCAATGTTCAGGTCGTGTGGGAGAAGTTCTGCCGCTACTTCGACGTCGAACCCAAGTACCTGCCCGTCGAATCGGGGCGGTACGTCATCACCCCGGAGCAGGTTCGAGATGCCGTCGACGACAACACCATCGGCGTCGTGGCCATCCTCGGAACCACCTTCACCGGCGAACTCGAGCCCGTGGCGGAGATCTGCGCGATGCTCGATTCCGTCGCCGCGTCCGGTGGACCCGACGTCCCCGTCCACGTCGACGCGGCCAGCGGCGGGTTCGTCGTACCGTTCCTTCATCCCCACCTCGAATGGGACTTCCGCCTACCGCGGGTGAAATCCATCAACGCCAGCGGTCACAAGTACGGATTGACCTATCCCGGAATCGGTTTCGCAGTGTGGCGGACACGCGAGGACCTACCCGAGGACCTGGTGTTCCGGGTGAACTACCTCGGCGGCGACATGCCGACCTTCACCCTCAACTTCTCACGCCCCGGCAACCAGGTGATCGGCCAGTACTACAACTTCCTCCGGCTCGGACGCTCCGGATACAGCGACATCATGCACGCACTGCGCGACACCGCCGTTCGCGTCGCCGGTCACCTGTCCGAGCATCCCGCGTTCCACGTCATCACCAACGGCAGCGCCATCCCCGTCGTCGCATTCGAACTCGCCGGCGACCGCGAGTACACCGTGTTCGACATCTCCCACGAACTACGCGCACGCGGCTGGCAGGTTCCCGCGTACACGATGCCGGACAACGCCACCGGAGTAGCGGTGCTCCGGATCGTCGTGCGAGAGGGATTCAGCGCAGACCTCGGCAGGCTGCTGTGCGGCGCCATCACCGAAGTGATCGATCAACTCGACGCATCGGCGGCGGGAGGTGGACACTCGTCGGCCACCCACTTCGCGCACTGAGTCCTCAGTTGCACCCTGGGACCTCAGTTGCGGTCGACGTCGATCGGGTGAGAGGCGAGCATCGCCAGCGGCAGGGGTTGACGACGCAGCACGTGGGCCCACAGGTCGATCTTCGGTGGACCGATGACATCGGAGGCGAGGGCGGAGACGACCATCCAGTCGTCCCGCTCCAGCTCGCCCTCCAGCTGCCCGAGCGTCCAGCCGGAATACCCCGCGAAGATGCGAACCCCCTCGACGTGCGGCGCGATGTCGGCCGGATCCGAATCCAGATCCACCATGACGACCCGACCGTCGACGCGGCGCACCCCGGCGATCCCGTCGATGTCCACCCCCGTCCTCACCGTCGCCAGACAGAGAGCGGAATCCCTCTTCACCGGACCGCCCACGTACAGGGCCTTCGGACGTGCCGCGAGGTCGGTCCACTGCGGTAACACGTTCTGGACCGCGGTGTCGCTCGGCCGATTGATCACGACACCGAGGCTGCCTGCGTCGTTGTGCTCGATGACGTACACGACTGTGCGCCGGAACGTGGGCTCGACCAGCTCGATCGACGACACCAGCAAGCTCCCCGGTCGCACCGATTGCGGGGCCGGTGCCGTCTGGTCTTCGGGTTCTTCCGCATGCGCCGCCATGCAACACATTGTGGCACCGCGCACCTACGGATGTAACGCAAGGAAGCTCAGGTGTTGTTCGGCGCCCCATCGAACCCCGAGAGCTCGGCCAGGCTCGCCAATTGGTACTCGAACAACGCATCTCGGCTGCTGAAGGTGTCCGAACCGTACTGATCGAACACATCGAAGCTGACGGCACCGAACAGTGCCGCCCACACCAGAACTCCGCGAGCGATCACCTCGTCGGACATTTCCGTTCCCATTTCGTTACGAACGTCCGTGAAATTCCGGCTCAGCGCAGCCAGCGACACCGGCTCCGTACGTTCCGCCAGCGTTCCCGCGGTCCACGCCTGATCGAAAATCGACACCAGCTTGACGATCACCCTCGTACCAGGACCGGTCGTCTGCTCGGCCGGAGCGTTGTATCCGGGCACCGGGCTTCCGAACAACAGCGCATACCGCGCCGGTTCCCGCAGCCCCCACCCACGGACCGCACGACCGAGCGCGAGGAACTTCTCGACGGGACCGGCGACCTCGTCGACAGCCTCGTCCACGACGTCGCCGAGCTCGGTGTACGCGTCGACGACGAGCAGGGTCAGCAGCTCGTCCCGACTCTTGACGTACCGGTACACCGCCGAGGACACGACACCCAGATCCCTGGCGACTGCGCGCAGAGACAACGCCGCGGCACCGTCGGCAGCCAAATGCTCCCGTCCGATACGGGTGATGTCGGCGAGGGTCTGCTGTCTCGCTCGAGCGCGGGGCGTGGTCGGCATGGATTCACAGTATCGGCCCGGCCGACACGTACCCGGCGGCGAAACCGTCCCGTCAGAAACGAGAGCACTGCTCTTGCTTTTCCCAGCCGACGAGTGCACACTGGAGAAAACAGAGAGCAGTGCTCACATTTCGAACGAGGGAGACACCATGAACCAGCTACACGTCGTCATCGGAGCCGGACCGGTCGGCTGGACCGTTGCAGAACAGCTTGCTGCACAGGGACATTCGGTACGGATCCTCACCAGGTCCGGATCGGGCCCGGATCACCCGGCCGTCGAACGTCACCGAGTGGACATCGAGACCGACGACCTGACCGACGAATTCGCCGGTGCCACCGCCATTTATCTCTGCACTCACGTCGCCTACCAGAACAAGGTCTGGCGCGAGAAGCTCCCCGCGATGGAACAACGGGTGCTCGACGCCGCCGCCGGAACCGTCGTCGTCTTCCCCGAAAGTCTGTACTCCTACGGCAAGGTCGACGGCCCCATCCGAGAGGACAGGCCACGCACGGCGACTCACCGCAAACTGGGCGTCCGAACCCTCCTGTTGGCCGCCCGCGACGCCCACCGCACCCCGACCGTCAGCGTCGCCGCATCGGACTTCTACGGTCCTCGCGTGAGGACGTCGCACATGGGCGAACGAATCGTCCCCAAGGTCACGGCAGGCAAATCCGTCAGCGTCATCGCGAAGGCCGACGTACCCCACTCCTTCACCTACATACCGGACTTCGCCGCAGCGATGATCGCCGCCGGAGCAAGGAAAGACCTGTGGAACACGTTCCTGCACGCCCCCACCGCACCTGCCGTCACGCAACGACGCATGGTCGAACTCTTCGCCGACGCCGCCCGAGTACCCGCACCCACCGTCACCGCGATCCCGGCATGGATCGTCCGAGCGCTGGGCGTCGTACCCGGGCAGATGAAAGAACTGGGCGACACGCTGTACCAGTTCCAGTACCCCTACGTCCTGGACAGCACGCGCAGCGACACACTCCTCGGCCTTCACCCGACCCCGCTCGACGACGGCACCGCAGCCACCGTCGCATGGTGGAACGCCGAGGAGCTGACTCCGACCTCGTAAAGTACGTCAGGCTAAAGTTCAGCGAGTGAGCGAGACGACATTCCTGGCGCGATTGCGCGATTCGCCGGGCGCAGGCAAGCTCACCGCCATTCGTTTCGCAGGCCAGTTCGGCGACGGACTCTTCCAAGCCGCACTCAGCGGCGCCATCCTGTTCAACCCCGAGCGGGAATCGAATCCGGCTGCCATCGCAGCCGGGTTCGCTGTCCTCCTCGTCCCCTACTCCGTCATCGGCCCGTTCGCGGGCGCCATGCTGGACCGCTGGGATCGCCGCGCAGTCGTACTGTGGGCCAACGTACTTCGCATCGTTCTCATCGCCGTCACCGCAACCCTGCTCTGCGTCGGCGGCGGTGAGACACCCCTGCTCCTGCTTGCCCTCACCACCGTCGGACTCAGCCGATTCGTCCTCGCCGGCGTCTCGGCGTCGCTCCCGCACGTCGTACGAACCGAATGGCTCGTACCCATGAACTCCCTCCTCGCCACCATCGGTTCCGGCTTCGCCGCTGCCGGGGCGGGCGCAGCCGTCGGAATAATCGGATACGTCGGGGCGGGAGACTTCGGCTCCGGAATGGCCGTGGCCGCGGCAGCGTCGGGCTCGATCGTGGGCACCGTCGCCGCCGCTCGATTCGCACGTAGGTCACTCGGCCCGGAAACACTCCCCGAGCGTGGTGACCACGGCGCGATGAAAGCCGCGGTGGACATCGCCCACGGACTCGGATCCGGTGCCGTGGCCGTCTGGAGATCGCCGACGGTCACCGCCGCCATGACCGGCATCGGCGCCCACCGAATCGTGTTCGGCGTCGACACCCTCGTCATGGTGCTCATCCTGCGCGAAACCACGTCGAGTTCCCTGCCCGGCGGACTCGCCGGATTCGGCATAGCCGTCGGCGCCACGGCAGCCGGAATGTTCGTCGCTGCCCTGCTGACGCCGTTCGTTCTGCCACGATTCGGCCGTGTTCGCTCGATCATGGTGGCTCTCGCGGCCGCCGCGATCGTCCAGTTCACGTTCATCAACACCCTCACTCAGACGAGCCTGCTCATCGGCGCGTTCCTGCTCGGTGTCGCAGGCCAGACGATCAAGCTCACCGGCGACGCATCGATGCAGACCGAAATCGACGACGATCACCGCGGACGTGTCTTCGCCCTGCAGGACACCGTCTTCAACATCTTCTTCGTCGCCGCTTTGGCGGTCGCGGCGTTTGTCGTCGGTCCGGACACCACCGACCTCGCTGGTGAAACCTCTGCACACGTCGTCGTCCTGGCTGGTGCCGCGGTGTACCTGGTGGGAGTGGTAGCGATACTCCGCAGGTGAGTGGAAATGTAGGCCCTGGCCTACATTTCAACTCACAGGACGTTTTTCTCAACTCACAGGACGTTTTTCCACCAGGCCAGCAGTTCCTTCTCCGCCTCCTCGCGGGGGAGGGGACCTCGGTCGAGTCTGAGCTCCTTCAGGAACTTCCAGGCCTTGCCGACCTCGGGGCCCGCCGGGATACCGAGAAGTTCCATGATGGCGTTGCCGTCGAGATCGGGACGAACCCGCGCCAGGTCCTCTTGCGCCGCCAGGGCGGCTATCCGCTGTTCCAGATCGTCGTAGGTGGCCTGCAGTGCCGCCGCCCGACGCTTGTTACGCGTCGTACTGTCGGCGCGAACGAGCTTGTGCAGCTTGGGAAGTAGATCTCCGGCGTCGGTGGCGTAACGGCGCACGGCCGAATCCGTCCACTGACCTTTGCCGTATCCGTGGAAACGGAGGTGCAGAAACACCAACTGCGACACGTCGTCGATCATCTTCTTGGAGTACTTCAGCGCGCGCATCCGCTTGCGCACCATCTTCGCGCCGACTACCTCGTGGTGGTGGAAGCTGACGCCTCCGCCCGGCTCGTGCCGACGCGTATCCGGCTTCCCGATGTCGTGAAGCAGTGCAGCCCAGCGCAATACGAGGTCCGGGTCGCCGTCCTCCAGCTCGATCGCCTGCTTCAGCACCGTCAACGAATGCCAGTAGACGTCCTTGTGCTGGTGATGCTCGTCGATCTCGAGCTTCATCGCAGGCACCTCGGGCAGCACGTACCCGGCCAGTCCCGTCTCGCACATCACGTCGACACCCTCGAGCGGGAACTCGCCGAGGATCAGCTTGTCCAACTCCACCTGAACACGCTCGGCCGTGATGCGTTCGATCTGACCGGCCATCTCCGTGATCGCTTGGTGCACCCGCGGCATCAGCGCGAACCCGAGCTGCGACACGAACCGTGCGCCACGAAGCATCCGCAGCGGGTCGTCGTTGAACGACTTCTCCGGGGTCGACGGAGTGTCCAGCAGTCCCTCGAGCAGTGCGTCCATGCCGCCGAGAGGGTCGACGAACTCCTGCGAGCCATCGGCGCCGAGACGAACGGCCATCGCGTTGACGGTGAAATCACGACGAACCAGGTCCTCTTCCAGGCTGGTGCCGTACCGAACTTCGGGATTACGCGAGACCTGGTCGTAGGAATCGGTGCGGAACGTGGTGATCTCGACCAGCTGATCGCCCTTCGCCGCACTGATCGTGCCGAACGCGATACCGGTGTCCCACTGATTGTCGGCCCACCCGGTCAGGAGCCGCTGGACGACCTCAGGCCTGGCGTCGGTCGTGAAGTCGAGGTCCGTGCCGAGACGACCCAGCACAGCGTCGCGCACACTGCCGCCGACCAGGAACAATTCATGTCCCTCGGCGGCGAACCGACCGGCCAGCGGCGTCAGGATGTCCGACAGTTCTTTCAACGACACGGCAGCCGACGCCAGCAATCGTGCGCGACGGTCGGCGGACACGTCGGGCTGCTGGGGAACAGGAGACTTCTCGGCCACGTCGACAGAGCCTATTAGCAGGCGGTCCGACCGGGGGAAGGGCCCCACGTGAACAGGCTCGGAATGGCCGCGAGTGGAGCCCGCGGAACGAGCCCGGAATGGCCGCGAGTGGAGCCCGCGGAACGAGCTCGGAATGGCAGCCCGAAGCATTGGTTCTTTCCCTCTAGTATTGGTTGGGTGTCTGCTGGCGAACGTGCGAACAGGAGCCGCCGCAACCCGCGGCGGCGGAATTCGCGTGCCGAGACGGACAAACCGCGGCTTCGAACGGTTCGGGAGACGTCTGCTGGTGGGTTGGTGGTGGATGGGCTGGACGGCCCGCCTGCGCAGCGTTGCGCGGCGTTGATCGGCAGAACGGATCGTCGGGGCCGGTTGTTGTGGTCGCTGCCGAAGGGGCATATCGAGCAGGGCGAGACGGCGGAGCAGACGGCGATGCGTGAGGTCGCCGAGGAGACCGGTATCCAGGGTTCGGTGTTGGCGTCGCTGGGAAGTATCGACTACTGGTTCGTGACGGAGGGCCGTCGCGTCCACAAGACCGTGCACCATTACTTGCTGAGGTTTCTGGGTGGTGAACTCTCCGACGAGGACGTCGAGGTCACCGAAGTGGCGTGGGTTCCGCTGAGTGAACTGAACTCGCGATTGGCGTACGCGGACGAACGGAAGTTGGCGGCCATCGCCAGCCGCCTTATAGACGGTATGAGCGGCGAGACGAACGACCCCGAAACGCCCGTCGGCAAGCAGTGATGGCGCTACGTTCCAGGATCACTGCAGCGACGTCGGTGCTCGTTCTCGGTGCGTCGCTGCTGCTGGGGACCGGTGTTGCTGCTGCACAGGATCCAGCCGCGCAGGATCCACCGGAGAGCTCGCAGAGCGAGGACGGGACCGTCACGTATCAGTCGTCGGCGTCCGATCTTCCTCGGACGACGCGCGGTACTCAGTTTCTCGAGATGTCGATCGACGCGGTTGCTCCCGGGACGGTGACGACGACGAGCGAGCCGTTCGTGACGGTGCGCGCCACTGTCCGTAACACCGGGGACCGCCGAGTCGACGACATCAGCGTCCGTATGCAGAGCGCGGACGCTGTGGAGTCACCGGACGAGCTTCGGACGACGCTGTCGTTGGATCAGCAGGAGTACGCCGACGTCGGTGAATTCCAGGTCGTCGCGGACAGTCTCGAGCGGGGCGCCAGCGCTCAGTTCACGGTGTCGATGCCGCTTCGCGGAACGCAGTCTCCGTCGTTGGGCATCGACCGCCCCGGCGTGTATCCGCTGCTTCTCAACGCCAACGGAACGCCGGAGTACGGCGGAACGGCGCGGCTCGACGACGCCCGCTTCCTGCTCCCGGTCACCGGGGTTCCACGCGATCCGACGGTGCCGGACCCGATGGCTCCCGACGCCGTCCCGCTGCCGCCGAGCACCGCGGACCCGGTGGCGACGACGGTTCTGTGGCCGTTGGCGGACAAACCTCGCCTCGCGGCGGGCATTCCGGGTTCGATCGACGACAGGGTTCGACTCGTCGACGACGATCTTGCCGGTGAGTTGGCGTCGGGCGGACGGCTCGATCAACTTCTGGAGGCAGTGGAATCGGCGACCGCGTCGGACGTCGACCCGGGCGGCAAGCTCGCACAGAGCCTCTGCATCGCGGTGGATCCGGACCTGCTGGTCACCGTCTCCAACATGACGCGCGGATATCTTGTCGTCGCCGATCCCGCCGATCCTGCGGGACCGAGCAGGGAAGGCAACGGTCGCGACGCAGCGACGGCGTGGTTGTCGCGGCTCGAGACCCTCACCGAATCGATGTGCGTGACAGCGCTGCCGTTCGCGCAGGTGGATCTGGACACGCTGGGGAACGTGGGCGACGCGTCGTTGGCGTCGACCGCCCTCGAGTCGCCGGCCGAGGTGGTCGACGCGATCCTCGGCGTGACGTCGGTACGCGGTGTGGTGTGGAGTTCGACGGGTCAACTCGGTGAGGCAGGCGCGGCGACGGTGCGGTCCGTCGGCCAACGCACCGCGCTCGTCGCCGACAACAGCATCGCTCCCGGAGCCGCGGGGGCCGTGGCCCGCGTCGTCGGAGACACCACTGTCGCAGCCGAGCTGAACGCGACCGTGTTCGACGGCCCGACGGCGACGGCTCTGGCCGGCGTCGGGACGGATCCGTCGACGCCGCGTTTCACGCCCGACGACCAGCGGTACGACCTGGCCGGCGACTCGCGGACCGCTCGCTTGCAGGATGCGCTCGGCGCGGTGACGTACCACGCGTTGACGCCGCCCGACGGCGCTCCTCGAGCACTGACCATCGCTCCGCCTCAGTACTGGACGGCAGGCGGTGACGAACCCGATGCGATTCTCGGCACGGTGTCCTCGCTGCTCCGGACCGGTCTGGCGACGCCGCGCCCGTTCACCGAGCTGGCCGATGAGCAACCGACCGGGCTGCCCGTCGAGACCGTCACGACGAGTGTGAGCGATCGGGACCAGAACCTCGAGGATCGCATTCGCGCACAGAGCAAACGCATCGAGGCGCTGCGTGGATCGCTCGTCGAGGACCCCCAATCGGTGTTGACGCCGCGCCGGTTCACTGCACCGCTACGTGAGGACCTGCTGCGTGCCATCGGGACCGCCGACCGATCGGTGGACCCGGCGGCCGCGTCGAACACGGCTCGAATCCGTCTGGACACGTCCGAGGCCGGGCTGAACTCCACCTTCGAAGCCGTGACGGTTCTGGCTCCCGGTGGCGTCTACACCCTGGCGTCCGAGCAGAGCCCGCTGCTGTTGGTCGCCCGCAACGATCTCCCCATCGGGGTCAACGTTCGGCTGCAGGTCGACGCTCCCCCCGAGATGACCGTCAGCGACGTCGGAGCGATGGCACTACCGGCGCGCGGAAGTCGAACGATCACCGTGCCCGCCCAGGTCGACGACAGCAGAAACCTCGCCGTCGACTTCTCCTTGACCACTCTGGACGGCCAACAATTGGGCGAAGCGTCCACGGTGTCCGTACGGTCGAACGCGTACGGACAGGCGTTGGCGATCATCACCGCCTGCGCCGGGGTCCTTCTGTTGCTGCTCGCCGGCCGCAGATTGTGGCATCGGTTCAAGGGTCAGCCGGATCCTGCAGACGAAGGGTACGAACGACCATGACGGGTAGCGACTTCCCGTATTCGGGAAACTTGCCCTATAAGGGAGCGCCGCCCGCCGGCGGCGGGCCTCGCGAACGGCTGCCCGCAGCTCAGGTTTTCCGACGCACCGAGCCGCCGAGGCCTGCGCCGTGGGAACGCGACGGACGGACCGCGGTACCGCCTCGGGAGATGCGGAGCTACCCGGCACCGCCGTCCCCCGACGGTGGCCCTGCCCCGGACAACTCGGTCACCCAGCTGATCCCGCGATTCCGCGACGAGGACTATCCGCAGCCCCCTCCGCCGGAGGCGGCACCGCCGCAGATGGACGAGCCGAAACCGCAGAAGAGCCTGCTCGCCGCCACCGGTTCGATCGCGGTGGCGACGCTCGTCAGCCGTATCACCGGCTTCTTCAAGCAGATGATCATGCTGGCGATCCTCGGCGGAGCCATCGCGAGTTCGTTCACCGCCGCCACGATCCTGCCGAACATGATCTCGGAGTTGGTGCTCGGCGCAGTCCTCACCGCGATCGTCGTACCGGTCCTCGTCCGGGCCGAGATGGAGGACCCCGATCGGGGCGCGTCCTTCATCCGTCGGCTCTTCACGTTGGCGTTCACGATGCTGTTCGTCGTATCGGTCGCCGCGACGATCAGCGCGCCCCTCCTCTCGCGCGTCCTGATCAAGGACGACGCCAAGGTCAGCAGCGACCTGACCACCGCGCTGTCCTTCCTGGTTCTCCCCGCGATCCTCTTCTACGGACTGTCCGGCCTGCTGACGGCCGTGCTGAACACCCGCCAGAACTTCCGGCCCGGCGCATGGGCACCGGTGTGGAACAACCTGATCGTGCTCGGTGTCTTCTCCCTCTACTTCTTCGTCCCGGGCGAGATCACGCTGAATCCGGTCGAGATGAGCGATCCGCACATCCTCATCCTGGGCCTCGGCGTCACCGCCGGTGTGGTGACGCAGGTCGCGGCTCTGATCCCGGCGTTGCGGCGCGAAAAGATCGACCTACGACCACTGTGGGGATTCGACGCCCGCCTGAAGGCCTTCGGTGGGATGGCCGCCGCCATTGTCCTCTACGTGGTCATCAGCCAGGTCGGCCTGGTGTTCGCGACGAACATCTCCGCCGGCGCCGACGAAGCGGGCCCGGCCATCTATTCACAGGCCTGGATCCTGCTGCAACTGCCGTACGGCATCCTCGGCGTGACGGTGTTGACGGCCATCATGCCGAGACTGAGCCGCAATGCCGCCAACGGTGACACGCCGGCCGTCGTCGACGACCTGTCCGTCGCGACTCGCCTGACACTGGTCGCCCTGGTGCCGATCGTCGTGTTCCTGACCTTCACCGGCCCGTGGGTCGGCGAAGCTCTGTTCGGGTTCGGCAACTTCAAGGACGAGGCCCCGCGATTGGGAGAAGCGGTGAGCTGGTCGGCCTTCACCCTCATCCCGTACGCACTGGTGCTGATCCACCTCCGCGTGTTCTACGCCCGCGAACAGGCATGGACACCGACGTGGATCATCCTCGGCATCACCGGAATCAAGATCGCCCTGTCCGCGCTCGCCCCGGTCGTCGCCAGCTCGGACGAGCAGGTCGTGCTGTGGCTGGGTGTCGCCAACGGCATCGGTTTCGTCGTCGGCGCCTGTATCGGCGGATTTCTGCTGCACCGCAGCCTCGGAAATCTCCGCATGGCCAACGTCGGCAAGACGATCTGGATGGTTCTGATCGCGTCGGCCGCAGGCGGAACGGCGATGCTCGCGATCGACCGAATCGTCGATCTCGGTGGCCTCACCGAACCGTTCGGCATGATCGGTGCCATCGTCCGCGTCGGCATCTGCGCAGTGCTGATGCTCGGCATCACCTTCGGGATCCTGTGGTTCGGACGCATCCCGGAAGTCCTGGCCGTCACCGTCGCCATCCGCAGAATCGTCGACCGCGTCCTGAAAAGATCAGCGCCCGCTCCCGAGCCCGTCGTCCCAGCACATCCCGATTCCATACCGGTCGTCAGTTCTGTTTCTGCATGGGACACTGCACCCGACCGACTCCCGTACCCTGGACGTCGGCGGACCGGGACGCCGTCCTCGTCGCGCCTGCCTGAACCTGGCGGGCGCATGGGGCTACCCGGGGCATACACGCGTGAAGGAGTGAGAGTGACCGACGACGAAGTGGCTGGGGGGCCGGCCGAGTCCGCACACAAGGGCGGCGACCGAGCACAAGGTGGCGTGGAGGTGGACGAGCGGCAGGCCGCATCGTCGGACTCCACCGAGCCGACCACAGCAGCGTCGTCCGACAGCACTGCCACAGCCAAGCTCCCGGTGAACAAGCCCGATTCCGACAAGCCCGCTTCAGACAAGAGCGCCGGCGAGAAGACGTCTCTGATCAAGGGTGCGACCGCGGCCGAGTCCGAGTCGGCTTCGACGCCTGCTGCCGCCGAGCCGGCAGCGAGCAAGACACCTACTTCGAAGGCACCGCAAGCCGCGACAGCGGACTCCGAGACAGCCTCCACGGCTGAAGATGCAACCGAGAAATCGACGTCCGCAGCAGGCGCGGAATCGGCCGAGAAGGCCCCAGCCAAGGACGCCCCGGCCAAGCAAGCTCCGGCCAAGGACCCTTCAGCCAAGGACGCTCCGGCTGCCGAGGTGACGCCGGTGAAGTCCGGTGCCCCGACCGAGAACCCGCGTTCGCTCCGCGGTCCGAAGCTGATCCCCGGCGCTTCGGTTGCCGGTGGCCGCTATCGACTGCTGGCACCGCACGGCGGTGCACGTGGCCTCAAGTTCTGGCAGGCGCACGACGTCAAGCTGGACCGCGAGGTCGCGTTGACGTTCGTCGACTCCGAGCAGCAATCGACCGACGTCTCGGTGGACCGCCCCGAGGGTCCGCAGGCCATCCTGTCCCGCACACTGCGCCTCGGCCGCATCAATTCCCCCGGCCTGGCACGCGTGCTCGACGTCGTGCGCGGAAGTTCCGGCGGAATCGTCGTCGCCGAGTGGACTCCGGGTCGCTCGCTCCGCGAGATGGCGGACACCGTTCCGTCGCCGACGGGTGCAGCACGGGCCATCAAGGCATTGGCGGCCGCGGCCGAGGCTGCCCACCGCAGCGGCGGCGCACTGTCGATCGACCATCCGGACCGCGTCCGTATCAGCACCAGCGGCAACGCCGTTCTGGCGTTCCCGGCAACGTTGGCCGACGCCGATCCAGGTTCCGACGTCCGTGGTCTCGGCGCGATGTTGTACGCGTTGATCACGGCGCGCTGGCCCCTCGTCGACGCCTCGTCCGGCGGGCAGCCTCGATCGGTCGGCGGCATGAAGCCCGCAGATCGCGACTCGAACGGTAACGCCGTCGAGCCACGCCGAGTCCGTTCGGACGTACCGTTCGAGATCTCCGCGGTGGCGGTGCGTGCCCTCGAGCAGAACAGTGGCATCAGGACCGCCGCGACGGTTCAGCATGTCCTCGACCAGGCAGCCGTCGTCAACGACAAGACCGATCTGATGCCCGCATTGAGGCTCGGACAGCGGGCACCCGGTGCATCCGGCCATTCGCTCGCCGATCCGGAGGAGATGGCGGCGCAGAAGGAGCGGTCCCGTCGCACCAACATCGCCTTGGCGGTGCTGGGCGTTCTCACGGTGGTCGTGCTGGGATTCGCGGGGTACTGGCTGTTCACGTTCATCGCGGGCGGCAGCTCGGACGAGCCACTGACGTCTCAGGAAGCCCTCGGTCTGACCACCGAGGAGACGGCACCGCCCGCACCGGGTGCGCCCGCTCCTGCGGCCCCGGCGTCGAGCCCGGTGGCAATCGATTCGGTGGAGGTGTTCTCGCCGCAGGGCAGCGCGGACAACGCCGGATCGGCATCCAATGCCATCGACGGGGACCAGTCGACCGTCTGGGCGACGGACTCCTACTTCCAGCCGTTCCCGTCGCTCAAGGACGGTGTCGGCCTGATCGCAACGCTCCCGTCGTCACAGGTGCTCACCAGCGCGTTCGTCAATTCCCCGTCACCGGGAACGGTCGTCGAGATCAGGTCCGCACCCAGCGATTCGCCGAGTCTAGGCGACACCACCGTGATCGGTCAGGCAACTCTGGGTAGTGGAGTGACCGATATCCCGCTGCAGGTCAGCGAGCCGACAAGCCACGTTCTGCTGTGGATCACCGGGTTGAGCTCGGACAGCGGCCGCAATCAGTCGTCGATCGCGGACTTCGGGTTCACCGCACAATCCTGACCAACGGTCTGCGGGATCTCCCCTCACCTGCAGAATGCTTGAATTCGACAACGTTTCGTACTCCGCGGTCTCTATGGCTTAGGCTCTCCAGCAATGCGGTAACACGGGGGGAGCCGTTTTCGTATGGGGAGTGCAGATCTAAGCGGCGTCGGGGATGTTCTGAGTGGGCGTTCCGACGTGGAGTTGTTGGCTGCGCACGTTGCAGGCGACGAGCGGGCGTTCACGACGCTCGTGCATCGACACCACGAGCATCTGTGGATGACGGCGCGGCGAACCAGCTACACCACCGAGGACGCCGCCGACGCCTTGCAGGAAGCTCTGCTGTCCGCGCATCGGACCGCAGCGTCGTTCCGAGCGGATGCGGCCGTACGTAGTTGGCTCCACAAGATCGTCGTCAACGCCTGCCTCGATCGCATCCGACGCAATCGCTCGAGGCCGACGGTTCCGCTGCCCGAGGGTGACTCCGCGGAACTGCCGGACGTCCGCGATCAGATGTCCGCGGTCGAAACGTCGATCGAGGTGCACAACGCACTGATGGAGTTGGCCCCGGAGCAACGTGCGGCGGTCGTGGCGGTGGACATGGAGGGATACTCGGTGTCCGACGCGGCCCGGATCCTCGGTGTTCCGACGGGCACCGTCAAGAGCCGATGTGCGCGCGGCAGATTGAAGCTCGCGGGGCTTCTCGACTTTCTCCGCGAGGAGGGGAACCGATAACCAGGTCGGTGCGTCTTACAGTGTGTAGGACCGAATCATGCGTGGAAGGAGATCGGCATGACTTCATCCGACGCCGGTCTCCTGGAGCCTCCGTACTCGCCGGATCTCCTGGCCGATCTCCATGCAGGCGTTCTTCCGGATGCAGTGAGTGCGCAACTGTGGCCACGCGTCCGACAGGACCCCGATGCGGCCCGGATTCTCGACGCACTCGACGCCGTCACCGGGCGGTTGGCTACCGCAGGCCGTGAGCTGGCCTCGGGCGAGCCGATGCCTCCCGAGGTCGCGGAACGTATCGATCGCGCACTGTCCGCCGCACCCCCGGTTCAGGCTCCGACGGACTCCTCGACCCAGAACCGGGCGCCGGTTCCACTCGCGTCGCGTCGTCGTATGTCACGCACCGTCCTGGCGGCCGGGATCGCAGCGTCGGTCGTGTTGGTGACGGTGGTCGCGGCAGCGGTGGTGGTGGCGACGTCGGACAAATCGGGCGTCACCGACGGCGGGTACGCGGATGATCTTCGAGCGGATGCACCCACGTTGGTGCTGAGCTCGGACGATCTGGACAGCTCCCTCGCCTTCGACGTCATGGCGACGCGGGGGCGAAACGAGGTCACCGACGCGGGCAACCTTCGCGAATGCCTGATCGCCAACGGCTTTCGCTCGAACAGCACGGTGCTCGGATCTGCGCCCGTGGAACTCGACGGCAAGCCGGGAGTGATGCTGGTGATCGCGACCGCCTCGGCTGCCGACGGCATGGTGCTGTTGGCGGTCGGACCGGACTGCGGGGCGAACAATCCGGCCACGTTGGTTCGACGCGACATCGAGTGACTGGCCCGATACGAGCGGGAACAACACCCCTTACCCTGGTGTTGTCACACACGTCTGAAGTTCACCTGCTTCACGCGATTGCTACCCGAACATCTATCGGAAGGTCCGCATGACTACGCCCAAGGTTCACGACCTCATCATCGTCGGCTCGGGACCGGCCGGCTACACCGCTGGTGTCTACGCAGCCCGGGCCGAGCTCGAGCCACTGCTGTTCGAGGGCACTCAGTTCGGTGGCGCATTGATGACCACCACCGAGGTGGAGAACTTTCCCGGTTTCCGGGAAGGAATCATGGGACCGGACCTCATGGAGCAGATGCGCGAGCAGGCCAAGCGCTTCGGAGCCGACATCCGCACCGAGGACGTCGAAGAACTCGACCTGACCGGCGACATCAAGACCGTGTCCGCGAACGGTGAGACCTACCAGGCACGTGCCGTCATCCTCGCGATGGGCGCAGCAGCCCGCTACCTGGGCATTCCCGGGGAAGAGAAATTGCTCGGCCGCGGCGTCAGCGCCTGCGCCACCTGCGACGGCTTCTTCTTCCGCGACCAGGACATCGCCGTCATCGGCGGCGGGGACTCCGCGATGGAGGAGGCGACATTCCTCACTCGGTTCGCGCGCAGTGTCACGATCGTCCATCGCCGCAGCGAATTCCGTGCGTCACGCATCATGCTCGAACGTGCGAAGAAGAACGACAAGATCCGCTTCCTCACCGACACCAAGGTCAACGAAGTCCTCGGTGACACGTCCGTCACCGGCCTGATCATCGAAGACGCCCGCACTGGCGAGACCAGCACCCTCGACGTCACAGGTTTGTTCGTCGCGATCGGCCACGATCCCCGCAGCGAACTCGTCAAAGGCCAGGTGGACCTGGACGACGAGGGCTACGTCAAGGTCGCCTCGCCGTCGTCGGCAACGTCGCTGCCCGGCGTTTTCGCCGCCGGAGATCTCGTCGACCACGTGTACCAGCAGGCCATCACCGCAGCCGGTACCGGATGCACCGCCTCGATCGATGCCGAGCGTTGGCTCGCGGAGCAGGGTGACATCACCAGCAATACGCTCGAACACGCTGACCAGCCGGTCGACGCTGTTTCCGCCTGATCGACCCTGCTTCATCTTTCGTCCCAACCCTCAGGAGCACACCGAATATGTCCGATGACAAGAAGACCGTGACCATCACCGATGCGTCGTTCGTCGACGACGTGCTGACCAGCGAAAAGCCGGTCCTCGTCGACTTCTGGGCGACATGGTGCGGACCGTGCAAGATGGTCGCCCCGGTCCTCGAGGAGATCGCCGCCGAGCACTCCGACAAGCTCACCATCGCGAAGCTGGACATCGACGCCAACCCCCAGGCCGCACGCGATTTCAAGGTCATGTCCATCCCGACGCTCATCCTCTTCCAGGGTGGCAAGCCCGTGAAGCAGATCGTCGGCGCCAAGGGCAAGGCAGCACTGCTCAAGGACCTCGACGCCGTTCTGTAGCAGGTACACGGTCGTACCTCATCCACGCCCGACTGCGCAAGGTCGCTCGTCCGGGTCCACTCGGGCGTGGATTGCGGTCCGTCGGCTACTTTCTGCGACAATCGTCTGATGTGCCGACGCAGTGTCGGCACATCGACTGTTGTTCGTCGGCGTCGTAGCCACCGGTGGTCACGGTTCCTCCGGAACGCGACGCGGCCGACGATCAGCGTTCTTCAGCAGGAGGTCTTGGGGTATGCACCGACTCGGTCACGGCGACAGCGGTCCCGCCGTCGCAGAGGTACGGAGCACGCTGGTTTCTCTCGGATTCCTGCTGGACACCGCGTCGCCCACCACCGATGACGCGCTGCACTGGAGTGCACCCACCTCGGACTTCGATTCGTCCCTCGATGGCGCCGTCCGTGCATTCCAGCAACACCGCGGTCTACTGGTCGACGGCATCGTCGGGCCCGCGACGTACCGGTCTCTCAAGGAAGCGTCCTACCGGCTCGGCGCTCGCACTTTGATCTACCAGTTGTCCGCGCCGCTGTACGGCGACGACGTCGCCACCCTCCAGACTCGTCTGCAAGATCTGGGCTTCTACAGCGAACGTGTCGACGGCTACTTCGGCCCCAAGACACACGAGGGTCTCTCATCGTTCCAGCGTGAAATCGGACTTTCTCCCGACGGCATCTGCGGGCCCGCCACACTGCGTTCCCTCGAGTTGCTGGGTGCTCGGGTCACGGGTGGATCCCCGCATGCCATCAGTGAAGAAGAATTGGTACGGCAGTCCGGGCCACAGCTGACCGGCAAGCGCATCGTCATCGACCCCGATCTCGGCGGAGCGGATACCGGTCTGATCGTCGACGGCTTGTACGGCCGAATCTCCGAAGCCGAAATTCTGTGGGACGTGGCAAGCCGACTCGAGGGCCGCATGGCGGCAACCGGTATGGAGACGTTCCTCTCGAGGGCGCGCGGCACCAATCCCAGTGTGGCCGAACGTGCCGAGACTTCCAACGCCTTCAACGCCGACCTGATGATCTCGCTCCGATGTGCGTCGAGTTCCAGCACCGCCGCCAATGGTGTCGCGAGCTTCCACTTCGGTAACTCGCACGGCTCCACCTCGCTCATCGGCCAGGTCCTCACCGGCTACATCCAGCGCGAAATCGTCGCCCGCACACCGCTTCTCGATTGCCGTAGCCACGGCCGAACGTGGGATCTGTTGCGGCTCACCAACATGCCCACCGTTCAGGTGGACCTCGGCTACCTCACCAACTCGGCAGACGTAGCCGTCCTCGGCGATCCTCGCTCACGCGACATCATCGCCGAAGCAATCCTGATCGCAGTCAAGCGTCTCTACCTTCTCGGTCAGGACGATCAGCCGACGGGCACCTTCACGTTCGCGGAACTCCTGGCCGAAGAACTGGCCGCAGCCGACAGGCGCTGACACACCCGCCGACAGGCGCTGAGAAACCCGCCGACAGGCGAATGTCGGCGGGTGTGTCAGCGGACTCCGACGGGCGTTTTGTGCTCGATTTCCATCATCGTCAGGCTCGCTGCGATGAGGAGCTGCTCGAGCGCCGATTCGACGTCTTCCTTCCAACCGTGGTCACGGTCGAGCTCGAGGCGAAGGCGAGGGTAACGGTGATGAGGCGCAACAACTTCGAACCCTGCTTTTTCGAGGAAGTCCGCGTCGATCATGCACGTGGCCTCCGTGCACACCAACGACGCCGATGCTCTCGGCCCCTGCACCTCGTCGTCGTCGGTGCGTCGTAGGCCGAATGCCTCGAGTGCCCGTACGCCGCGGTTGACCAGATCTGCGACGACAGCTTGAATCAGCGCTGCTGAGTTTCCTTCGCTGTCGACATCGGATTCGGTTCGGAGGGTCGTCAACAGTACGGCGTCGGCACTCACCGGCGACGTCGGGAATTGCGCGGCTCGGGGGACAGCACTCGGAGGGGCATACAGGGCACAGCCCGCTGTCGCACCGTCGAGTGTGAGCAGTTGTCCGCAGGATCCCCACTCGAGCATGATCATCGACAACCATGCTTCGTTCTCGAGCTCGAGATCTACGGCACCGCCATCTGCTTTGTCGGTAGCTGGATCGAGTACCCAGAAGCGGCATCGCCGTGTATGGGTCGGTAGTCGATCGAAGGAGTCCAACGTGACTCCCGTGACGAGCGGCGACACTGCTTACCTCAGCTTCCAAGCCCTAGAACTTTCGGCGTCCCGCACAGAACATCGGGCGCGCACGTCAAGAATATGTGATCGATCTGCCCGTCGCGCCTCATGTAGCGGGCGCTGAGCCGATTGAACTCGTCCGGTCACACCTCGAATCGACGTGTTCGCTGTAAAGTTCTGCACTGCAGTACTTTTCACGTTCTCGACATACATCTTCGTCCGATCTTCCAGCACTTACGTCACCGTGACGTAATGACCGTGTGTGTCTGTACCTGAATTTTCGCGGCTACTTCTTCTTCTGATTTTCCATCATCTCGACGATGCGCTGAAGATCATCGACCGAGCCGAACTCGACCACAATCTTGCCTTTTTTCTTGCCGAGGCTCACCGTGACTCGGGTGTCGAACGAATCGGACAGACGATCCGCGACATCCTGGAGCCCCGGCATCTGAATCGGCTTCCGCCGCGGAGCCGGATTGGGACCCGAACTGTCCTCCCGATTTGCGAGAGTGACCGCTTCCTCCGTTGCTCGGACGGACATGCCTTCCGCAACGATCCGTGCCGCGAGAGCCTCCTGAGCGTCGGACCCAGCGTCGAGCGACAGCAACGCACGCGCATGGCCGGCGGACAGAACACCCGCTGCGACGCGTCGTTGCACCGCGATCGGCAGCTTGAGAAGACGAATCATGTTGGTGACAACCGGCCGAGATCGGCCGATCTTGGCCGCCAGTTCCTCGTGAGTGACGTCGAATTCCTCGAGGAGTTGCTGATACGCCGCGGCCTCCTCGAGTGGATTGAGTTGAACTCGGTGAATGTTCTCGAGCAGGGCGTCGCGCAACATCGCGTCATCCGCGGTCTCTCGAACGATCGCCGGGATGGAATCCAGTCCCGCTTCCTGGCTCGCGCGCCACCGACGCTCGCCCATCACGAGCTCGTACTTGCCGCCTTCGAGCGTGCGTACGACGATCGGTTGCATCAACCCGAATTCACGGATCGAGTGAACCAGCTCGGCGAGCGCCTCGTCGTCGAAGACGCTGCGCGGCTGCTTCGGGTTCGGCTGAATCAGCCCCGGAGGAATCTCGCGGTACACCGCGCCCGCGGGGGAGAGGTCCTCGTCGGAACTCCGTACCGGCGGTGTCGGGGTGGGCGCCGACGCCACCTCTTCGGCCGATCCCGCAGCAGCCGGCTTCGGCTTGGCCCGTGTGGCCGAGTTGTCCTTACCGATGACGACGTCCGCGGCTGCGTTGCCGAGCCTTGGTCCTGCGTCGGGTCCGGTGGGAATCAGTGCGGCCAGTCCGCGGCCCAAACCGCCTTTACGTGTCTGACTCATGGTTGCTAGTGCTCCTGCGTTCCGTCGGTTGCTGCGCCGGCGGACCGCGCTGCCAGTTCTCTACCCGCGTCCAAATAGCTCATCGCGCCGCGGGAGCCGGGGTCGTAATCCAAGACGGTCATTCCATAGCCAGGCGCCTCGGAGACCTTCACACTGCGCGGAATCACCGCGCGGAGGACTGCATCTCCGAAGTGTTTCCGAACCTCTTCGGCGACCTGATCCGCGAGCTTCGTACGACCGTCGTACATCGTCAGGATCACGGTGGACACGTGCAGAGCGGGGTTGAGATGTGCCTGAACCAACTCGATGTTGCGGAGCAACTGACCCACACCCTCGAGGGCGTAATACTCGCACTGGATCGGGATCAGTACTTCCGTCGCCGCGACCAACGCGTTGACGGTCAGCAGTCCGAGCGAAGGCGGGCAGTCGATCAGGACGAAGTCCGCGTCGATGGAGTCGAGGTCCGCCAGTGCCGTCTTCAGGCGTCCCTCACGGGCCACCATGGAGACCAGTTCGATCTCCGCACCGGCGAGGTCGATCGTCGCCGGAATGCAGTACAGGCGCTCGCTGTGGGGGCTCTGTTGGATGGCTTCGCGGGCGCTGACCTCACCGATCAGAACCTCGTAGCTCGAGGGCACCCCGGAATGATGCTCGACGCCCAGAGCGGTGCTGGCGTTGCCCTGAGGGTCGAGATCGACAACCAGAACAGTCAGCCCTTGAATCGCGAGCGCAGCAGCCAGGTTGACGGCCGTCGTCGTCTTACCGACGCCACCCTTCTGGTTGGCGATCGTCAACATCCGTCGCTTGTCGGGCTTGGGGAGCGTGACGCTGCCCGGGTGCAGTACCTGACTCGCTCTGTGCGCCGCCGCACCGATAGGAGTGTCGTCGGGAGAGATACTGCTGTACGCGCCGAAACCAGATCCGTCCGTCGCTTTCGATCCTGCGCCATTCCGAGAACTTCGTGAACTGGGCGCAGATGATTCTGTTTCACGTGAAACGTTGCCTTCTGTTTCACGTGAAACAGTGGGATCGGATCCACCCGACATATGTGCTCCTTAATGCGGAACGGATTGAACTACGTGGATTGAGGGACCTGACTCGAAGCCAAGTGCAGTGTCATGAACGCGGAAAGCGACGGGGGACTCGTTCGGCACGAACCACGATCGTCGGCGTCGGAACAATGTCCACGCCACACTTGACGACCTCCAGCTTGCCAGCACCCATGCGACCAAGGGAAGAGCGATCGCGCTCGATTTCCTCTTCGGCGCTACTTCCCTTGAGGGCGAGCATCCGCCCGCGTTCATGGATCAGCGGGAGAGACCATTTGGCGAGCTTCTCGAGCGGGGCAACGGCGCGAGAGGTGACGACGTCGGCCCCACCTGCTTCCTTCTTCACGCCCGGCTGCTCGGCGCGGCCCCGGACCACCAACACATCCAGCCCGGCGCCCTCAATGAATTCAGCGAGATAGACGGTGCGTCGAAGAAGCGGCTCGACGAGTGTCACGTGGAGATCGGGACGCGCAATCGCGAGAGGGATACCGGGCAACCCCGCTCCGCTTCCAATGTCCACCACACGCTCGCCCTCGTCGATCAGTTCACCGACTACGGCGCAATTCAAGATGTGCCGCTCCCACAACCGAGGAACTTCGCGCGGACCGATCAGCCCTCGCTCGACACCGAGCGTCGCCAACGACTCGTGATACTGCTGTGCCAGATCGAGCCGCGGACCGAACACGCGCTCGGCGATGGCCAATACTTTGTCGTCATCAAGCGGCTCTGGTTGCACGTCCTCCATCCTCCCGTGTAGGGGGTCGCTTCACCAAACCCTCGAGGCGTATTGGCTCGGAAATCACCCAAATTCGTACGATCGGTGGAGTTTCACGTGAAACAGTTCCACCCGACCGGATGTGACCCCGTGGATGTCGGCCGCCGACAGGAGACGCCTGCAGCGGCATGGCTGCCTCGGAGCCGAACTCTGGAGATTCGACCACCGCCCCGCTGGACGGACACACAGTGCTTGACAGTTCGGCAATCATTCCTGGACGCCTTCGACCCAGCTTGGTTCGGACCCACTCGTCACCGTTCAGTGACCGGTTCGCTCGCAGTGGACGGACGCACTTCAACTTCATATCGCTCAGGCGCCCCGGCGGGCTCACTGCGACGGTTTCCGGAGGCTGTCGATGAGCTCAAGGAAGTTGGCAGCGGTCGTGTACGAACATTGACGGGGGAGTTCGCCTGTCTTGAAACTCGTTGCGCATCCGCGACGATCCGGCACCCGTGGGATCGTAGCCACGCCCGTTATGACGTTTCACGTGGAACAAGGCAACAGGGTCGGCTCCGGTGTGGTCATCTACAGATCGCGACCGACCAGACTCGATACCGCCGGTCTACAGTGAGCTACCGACTTGGGGTCCGTCACGACACGACTTACATGGCTGCCCACTGACCCGCCCATCGGGTCGCAAAGCCGCATCCTGGTTTCACGTGAAACAGGCGCAATCGGGCTTGGGCATTCCCAACTCGGTGTTTAGTCTCTACCCACTCGACCACGTCCATCGCGCACACCCCTTTGTGCGATAACCCTCGACTGCGAATCCGGCCTTCTTCGCGGAACCAACGCGTCACGGCCGGACCGACCGCTCCAGACTCGATCGTGCATCAGCACCGCACCGCCCCCCGAGAGTCCGCGGCCGGTTCCAGCCGGTGCCTGGTTCCGACCGGAACCGGCCTCTTGTCATCGGGCGGACCCTTACAAACAAATCCCGCCACGTAGACACCAAACTCTCTTCTTCGACATTCGTTCGATACATAAGGCCGCCGGATCACTTCACGACCGGGCG
Organism: Rhodococcus sp. RS1C4; assembly: GCF_002258225.1. Lineage (NCBI taxonomy): Bacteria > Bacillati > Actinomycetota > Actinomycetes > Mycobacteriales > Nocardiaceae > Rhodococcus > Rhodococcus sp. RS1C4. The sequence goes on from NZ_NOXZ01000021.1 coordinate 92,241, forward strand.
CACTCCTCGCAGACCCGCCGGCCCCGATGTCTCGCAATCGGACTCCCACCGTCGATTCTCCGATCATCGCGTATGGGGTTGTGTGGCCGACCGTTCGTTCCAACTCCGGGGAATCCGTGGTTCGCTGTCGAGTCTCCTTCTCGCATTCGGAACAATGCGCTACCGAGCCGATGCGACCATCCATGCAACATCAGCAGTCGGCTGTCAGACGTGACCCAGTACGGCTCCATCGGTCGGATCCTGCGAACCGGACCCTGAGTGGACAGAGACGATCGGGCGACGCTCGACTGATCCTCTCGAACAATGATGATTTCGAACCATAAATTATTCGTACCTCCACCAGTCACCCGTGTTTCACGTGAAACACGGTGACGACGTGACTCCGGCGGTCTCGGATCTCACAGCCAACACCGCCTACAGCCGGGGGAGTGGGAGACGATCCGACGACGGACCACGACCCACCGACACCTACGGCCGCGTACGTCTCCGACCCCAAACCCGAATCCCGTCGGCACGCCCATCGGGTTTCACGTGAAACAGGCCGTCCGAACGACGACCCGTTCCGACTCTCGATATCGACGCGGCGCCGAATGGTCACCGAAGAGTCGACGCCCTCGCTAGGCTCGCCGTGATCCGGCTCCGCTATACCCGGCACCAAACCGCCGCCAATCACCGAAGTCTGGATCCAACCTCGCTGAGATTCCGACGCGGTCAGTCCATCGATAACCGATCCGATGCGTCGAACCGACCGAGGCGGCTCCCAGTTTCACGTGAAACACACCAACTCCGCGCATCGGCGCCGACGCTATGTCGATGATCGAGCTGTCCGACACGGCGTGCGTAGGAAACTGTCACAGTGACGTTTCACGGCCACACTGGACTGCACCGGAAAACACTTGTAAATGCGAACCGGTCCACGAATAACATCGATGCAATTCGACCTAGTCCTGACACACGAAAGCCCCCGGCTGATTGCCGGGGGCTTTCGGTTCGAGCTGACATCTTCGTCGAGAGACTCGACTCGACGGGATCTACGTCGGTGACTACGCCTTCACGACGACCACTCGTCGGGACGGCTCGACGCCCGTACTCTCGCTGTCCACGCCGTCGATCTTCGCGACGGCGTCGTGCACGATCTTCCGCTCGAAGGGAGTCATCGGCGTGAGCTCCTCGCGTTCTCCACTTTCCAGAACACGACGTGCCGCTTCCACACCCAAGGTGCTCAGTTCACTGCGTCGGTTGGCGCGCCAACCGGCGACATCGAGCATCAGCTTGCTGCGCTCGCCCGTCGACTGCTGAACCGCAAGACGAGTCAGTTCCTGCAACGCGTCGAGGACCTCGCCCTTGCGTCCGACGAGCTTCGACAGATCGGAGCCACCGTCGATGCTCACAACCGCGCGATCGCCCTCGACGTCCAGATCGATGTCGCCGTCGAAGTCGAGAACGTCGAGCAACTGCTCGAGGTAGTCGCCGGCGATCTCGCCTTCTTCGACGAGGTAGTCTTCCGAATCCTCGTCGTCGATGTCCTCGTCGTCGACCTGTGCGGCATCGACATTCTCGGGTTCGGCAACTACAGGTTCTTTGTCCGACTGCTCGGTGTCGACCACCACGACCTCACTCGCTCCATCCCCAGCGCTCACCGCGTTGTCCGTGTTCGTTTCTTGATCGGTATCTGCAGACATCTCTTGATCCTCGGTATCCCCGCGTCAGCGACGCTTGCGCTTGGACTTGCTTCGGTTGGCCTGTGGTCGCGGCTTGGGCTTCGCGGCGCCGGAGGAACTGCCGGTCGAATCCGCGCCGCCGTCCTCGACCTGTCCGCTTGCCTGAACATCGTCGGGAGCCAATTTCGAAAGCTTCGGACGTGCACCGGGCTTGGGCTTGCTGACGGGCTTCACTCCGGGCTTCGGCGCGTTCTCCGATCGCTTCTCGAGGGCAACCTGCTTCTTCGCTGCTTCCTCTTTGTCGATCTTGCCGAACACGAGGTGCTGCTGACCGTAGGTCCACGCGTTGTTACTCACCCAGTAGAGCAGGATGGCGATGGGCAGGAACGCACCGAACGCCAGGACGCCGAGGGGGAAGACGTACAGCGCGAGCTTGTTCATGATCGCGGACTGCGGGTTGGCCGCTGCAGCCTCACTCTGACGCGCGACCGACGCACGCGAGTTCAGGTGTGTCGCGACAGCCGCAATGATCATCAGCGGCACCGACACTGCGACGATCGTCCACACAGCCGGGATCCCGAGACCGAGGTCTGGGTTGGCGTAGGCGTCGAGCTGATCCTGCGGCATCGTGATGAAGGCCGAGATCGGAGCGCCGAACAAGCGGGCGTCCAGGAACGAGTTGACGTCGTCGACGTTGAACGCGTAGTTCGGAAGCGATCGAGTCTCTTGTGCGCTCAGACCGAGCTGACCGAATCCGGTGCCGGTTCGGTTGAACGACCGAAGCACATGGAACAGGCCGATGAAGACGGGCGCCTGCGCAAGGACCGGGAGACAACCCATGATCGGGTTGAAGCCGTGCTCCTTCTGCAGCTTCTGCATTTCGACGGCCATGCGCTGCTTGTCTTTGCCGTACTTCTTCTGCAGGGCCTTGATCTGCGGCTGCAACTCCTGCATCTGCCGAGTCGTACGCACCTGCTTGACGAAGGGTTTGTACAGAATCAAGCGAAGCGTGAACACCAGGAACACCACGGACAGCGCCCAGGCGAAGCCGTTGTCGTCGCCGAGAACGGCGCCGAACACCTTGTGCCATACCCAGAGAATCCAGGAGACCGGATAGTAGATGAAATCGAGCACGGGCCTATGTACTCCTCTGTTCGTCCACTCCTACGAACGAGTGGATGTCTTCGGTCGAAGTCTGTGTTGCGTCGCTGCTGGTTCGGTGTCGCCACGAACCGCGCTCGGGCACCGGATCCCAACCTCCAGAGTGCCAGGGGGCGCATTTGAGCAAGCGTGCGCAAGCGAGGATCAAGCCTTTGATTGCACCGTGGGTCTTCAACGCGTCGACGGCGTACTCACTGCAGGTGGGGGTGAACCTGCAGGTCGGCAGCCGAAGCGGAGACACGTAATTGCGGTACAGCTCGATCGAGAAGACAAGTGTTCGCACCGGGAGCGAACGAACGAGAGGGAGGAAGCTCATTTACGATGCATCTTTCGACGCAGTGGGGCCGGATGCATCCAGGTAGCCCATCTTCTTCAGTCCGGACCGGACCTGACGATGCAGTTCTTTCGACGTCAGCACCGAAGCTCCTGGTAGAGCTCTGATCACCACGTCGGTGCTCGGCGGCACATCCACCACGAGCTGAGCGCAGATATGCCGAAGCCGGCGCGCAACTCGATGACGAGTTACCGCCGGCCCGACTGCCTTGCTCACGATCAGTCCGAATCTGGGGGAGCCGACAGAGAAGACCGAACGTGCGTCGTCTCGCGCGAACGCGTGAACAACCACGTCTTGTCTTCCCATTCGACGGCCTCGACGCACGGCACGCGAGAAATCCGCGCTGCGGTGCAGTCTGTTCGGCTCAGGTAACACCCCGAGCTCCGTAACTCAGACGAACAATGATTTAGGCGGTGAGTTCCTTGCGGCCCTTGCCGCGACGCGCAGAAACGATTGCACGACCTGCACGCGTACGCATACGAAGACGGAAGCCGTGAACGCGCGCGCGGCGTCGGTTGTTCGGCTGGAACGTCCGCTTGCCCTTGGCCACGGTCAACACTCCTCGAAAATTTTCGGCGCCCACTCCAGGCGCCTACTGGCGGTAGTACCGAGTTCGGTCGAACTCGAATTACATCCCACAGCGAGAAGGCCGACCACCGAACTGTAAACACCCAGCAAGCATCGGTCACCTCGCTTCGGGTGACTGTTCGAGAGTACTGATGGAGCGCGGACGGGTCAAACTCACCCAACCGGGTGGGGAGCCCGGAGGAACGACGCAAGCACCGGAGTGGAGCCTGCAGGAACGACCCGAGCAATTCGTCTCCCAGAAGACTACATCGGTGTAATTCATCCACAAGGGTGGGGACAGAGGTATGTGAATAACCGCTCGGACGCGTGCCGGCGACGCCGTCGACAGGATTCTTCCGTAGCTCGAGAATTTCGTCGAACGCAACATTGCAGCTCAGAGACCATGAGTGGCCGTTTTCCGACGGATTTCGACGTTCGGGGGTAACACCGGTGTCGTTCATCCACACCTGTGGATAATTGTGTGGAAACAGCCCGCAGGTGGCATATTCGTACCGGGCGCGCGCAATGTCCGTCTTCGAACTCGCCGGCATCCGTTCGCCGTCGGTGACGCTAGTCGACATCGAAGCGCCGCATGACCGCTTCGGCGATCTTCGTTTCGCTGAAATCTGCACAGTTCGGTTTGGTCTAGTAGGAGGCGCCGTGAGCGACGATCCGGGTGCGCTGGCGCGCGTCTGGCCAGAGGTTGTCACGGAGTTGACGTCCGACAGGCACAGTGGTCAACCGTTGACCAAGGGTCAGAAGGCATGGCTCGCTCTGGTCGAGCCGCTCACTCTGACCCAGGGGTTCGCGCTGCTCGCGGTGCCGTCGTCCTTCGCGCAGGAAGCGATCGAACGCGACCTACGTGAGCCGATTCTGCACGCACTCGGCCGTCATCTCGGCCAGGGAGTCGAAGGCCTCGGCGTCAGAATCTCCGCTCCCGAGGACGAGAAGCCCGAGCCCGAACGGACCGGCTATCCCGAGACTCCGAGCTCTCCGACGTATCGGCGCCGCTTCCTCACCAGCTCCGACGACGAGCCGTCGGACTCGGAGACCGCGGACTACGAGGAAGTCGACGACGAGCGAGAAGCGCTCGCGAGTGTGCAGAACTCGTGGCCGACCTACTTCACCAAGCCGCCGGAGACGACCACCACCACCCCGGGTGCGGGAAGTCTCAACGCGAAGTACACCTTCGACACCTTCGTCATCGGTGCTTCCAACCGGTTCGCTCACGCGGCCGCCGTCGCGATCGCCGAAGCTCCGGCCCGCGCCTACAACCCTTTGTTCGTGTGGGGCGCGTCGGGTCTGGGCAAGACTCACCTGTTGCATGCCGCCGGGCACTACGCGCAGCGACTCTTCCCCGGCATGCGCGTGAAGTACGTCTCCACCGAGGAATTCACGAACGACTTCATCAACTCGCTTCGTGACGACCGCAAAGTCGCCTTCAAGCGTCGCTACCGCGAAACCGACGTGCTGCTGGTCGACGACATCCAGTTCATCGAGGGCAAGGAAGGTATCCAGGAAGAGTTCTTCCACACCTTCAACACCCTCCACAATGCGAACAAGCAGATCGTCGTGTCCTCCGATCGGCCACCCAAACAGTTGGCCACCCTCGAGGAGCGCCTGCGTACGCGATTCGAATGGGGTCTGATCACCGACGTCCAGCCGCCCGAGCTCGAAACTCGGATCGCGATCCTCAGCAAAAAAGCGAGAATGGATCGCCTGGACGTTCCCCACGACGTCCTCGAGCTGATCGCCAGTCGAATCGAACGCAACATCCGTGAGCTCGAAGGTGCGCTGATTCGCGTCACAGCCTTCGCCTCGCTGAACGGACAAGCACTGGATCTGACGCTGGCCGAGGTCGTACTCCGGGATCTGATGCCGGATTCGACGAGCCTCGAGATCAACGCGGCAACGATCATGGCGGTCACGGCCGAGTACTTCAACACCACCATCGACGACCTGTGTGGCCCCGGCAAGGCCCGCGCCCTGGCCATGGCCAGGCAGATCGCCATGTATCTCTGCCGGGAGCTGACGGATCTGTCGCTGCCCAAGATCGGCCAGACCTTCGGCCGCGACCACACGACCGTCATGTACGCCGACAAGAAGATCCGCAAGGAAATGACCGAGCGTCGCAAGGTATACGACCAGGTCCAGGAGCTCACCGCTCGGATCAAGCAGCGCTCGAAGCGCTAGCGACACCGCTCGGACATCCCTCGAGGAACGATCACGGCGCGAGTCACCCGGAGGTACGGGGCTCGCGCCGTTTCACGTCGTGACTCGAGGGATGTGGTGTGTTCCAGGTCATGTTTCGACCTCCGGAAACAACCCTCGAGTCGGTACCGAGGAGTTTTTTTCGTACTTCACTCCATTGATTCACACCTGTGGATAACCATGTGGATAGTGGAGGACTTCTGGGGATGAACTGTGAGGGCCTGTGCACCGCCGAATTTCGTCCACAGGCGGTCCCGAGTTGGCCACCGATTGGTTCAGAGTTCATCCCCACGACACCACGCCTGACGACCAGCGCCGCATGGTGTGTGTGCACAGATTCCACAGGACCTATTAATAAGAAGATTTTCTCTTCGAAGGAATCTCTTCTAAAACAGGTGTTGGGGACCAATCCGTTCACAGGGTCGCTCGAGGGTCTCCGTCGGCGCTCGCCGTCGGGACGTTCCGCTTTCAAGTTGGTCACGAAGGGCATACGGTGTTCATCACCGCAGCCTGTGTCAGACTCTTTGACGCACCGGTAAACGAGCTCACCCGATGCTCGACGAAGACCCCTTCGAGACGATCCGCTGCCAAACGAGAGGAAAAACCGAGCGATGGAGCTTGGAAGTCTGAAGTTTCGCGTTGCTCGCGAAGATTTTTCCGATTCCGTTGCCTGGGTTGCTCGTAGCCTGCCGTCCAGGCCGCCGGTACCAGTGCTGGGTGGTGTACTGCTCGCCGCGGACGACCAAGGTCTGACCGTCTCCGGTTTCGACTACGAAGTCTCGGCTCAGGTCCGCGTCTCTGCGGAGGTGGCGACGTCCGGTCGCGTCCTGGTGTCCGGCAAGTTGCTCGCCGACATCACGAAGTCGCTTCCCAACAAGCCCGTCGACGTCAGCGTCGACGGCACCCGGGTGCTCATCAACTGCGGAAGCGCGAAATTCTCGCTTCCGACGATGCCCGTCGAGGACTACCCCCAGTTGCCCGAGCTGCCGACGCAGACCGGGTCGATCGCAGTGGATGTGTTCTCCGAGGCAATCGCGCAGGTTGCCGTCGCCGCAGGCAAGGACGACACGTTGCCGATGCTCACCGGTATCCGCGTCGAAATCCACGGCACGACGGTCGTCCTCGCGGCGACCGACCGCTTCCGGCTCGCAGTCCGCGAGCTCGAGTGGCTGCCCGTCGGCGGAGAGACCAAGACCGAGGTCCTGATCCCGGCCCGTACGTTGTCGGAATCGGCAAAGACGTTGACGGGCAACGCAAGTTCGCCGGTGGAGCTCGCTCTGGGGTCCGGATCGTCGATCGGCGCCGACGGCCTCCTCGGCATCATCAGCGGAGGTCGTCGGACGACGACGCGCCTCCTCGATGCCGACTTCCCGAAGTTCCGACAGCTGTTGCCACCCGAGCACACGGCGGTTGCCGTCGTGGAGATCGCACCTCTCGTCGAAGCGATCAAGCGTGTGGCGCTCGTCGCCGAGCGTGGTGCGCAGGTTCGCCTCGAGTTCTCCTCCGAAGGCGTCCTGCTGTCGGCCGGTGGTGACGATGCCGGTCGGGCCGAGGAGGCACTGCTCGCCGACTTCCAGGGTGAGCCGCTGACCATCGCGTTCAACCCCGGCTATCTGATCGACGGTTTGTCGTCGCTGCACAGCGAGAAGGTCACATTCGGATTCACGACTCCCAGTAGGCCTGCGGTTCTCCGGCCGACGACGGATGATGAACTGGTACCGGATTCCTCGGGTAAGTTCGCGGCACCGCAGAGCGCCTACACGTATCTGCTGATGCCGGTGCGCCTTCCCGGCTGATCGGGTACCACCCGCGAGGACGTCGGTGGACGCCCTCATCATCGGCAGCATCTTCGACGCAAAGGACACTTCGCATGCAGCTGGGACTGGTCGGCCTCGGAAAGATGGGCTTCAACATGCGCGAGCGGTTGCGCTCGCACGGCCACGAAGTCATCGGTTACGACCCGCGGCCCGAGGTCACGGATACCCCGTCGCTCGAGGGTCTGGCGCAGGCGCTCACCGCGCCGCGCATCGTCTGGGTGATGGTTCCGTCGGGCGAGATCACCCGAAACACCATCGTCGGGCTCGCGGATGCCCTCGAGGAGGGCGACCTCGTCATCGACGGTGGTAACTCGCGCTTCACCGACGATGGACCCAACGCGGAACTGCTGGCGAAGAAGGGCATCGGCTACATCGACGCAGGCGTGTCCGGCGGAGTCTGGGGCCTCGAGAACGGCTACGGCCTGATGGTCGGAGGATCGGAAGACGATGTCGCACGCGCTCAGCCGATCTTCGACGCGCTTCGTCCGGAAGGTGAGCGGGCCGACGGTTTCGTCCATGCGGGCCCTGTCGGTGCCGGCCACTACTCGAAGATGGTGCACAACGGCATCGAGTACGGGCTGATGCAGGCGTACGCCGAGGGGTACGAGCTGCTCGAGGCCGAGGAACTCGTGCAGGACACTCATGGTGTTCTTCGTGCGTGGAGCAAGGGCACCGTTGTCCGGTCGTGGCTGCTCGACCTGCTGGTTCAGGCGCTGGCCGAGGACCCCGAGTTCGCTGAAATCTCCGGTTACACAGAGGATTCCGGCGAAGGAAGGTGGACGGTCGAAGAAGCGATTCGGCACGCGGTTCCGGCACCGGTCATCTCTGCGGCCCTGTTCGCTCGATTCGCATCCCGCCAGGACGATTCACCGGCGATGAAAGCCGTGTCCGCGCTGCGCAATCAGTTCGGTGGTCACGCCGTCAAACGTGCGTCGACCGAAGAAACTCTTCGCGCACCCGATCCCAAGAAATAGATCTTGTTCGTTCGCTCTTTCACCGTGCGGGACTTCAGGTCCTGGGACGACGTCACCGTCGAACTCGAGCCGGGTTCGACGGTGTTCGTCGGTCCCAACGGTCACGGCAAGACGAACCTGCTCGAGTCGCTCGGCTATCTGTCGACGCTGTCGTCGCACCGGGTGTCCTCCGATGCTCCGATGATCCGCGCGGGTGCACAGCGTGCGTTCGCCAGTGCCTCGGTGGTCAACCTCGGTCGAGAACTGACCATCGACATCGAGTTGCTCGAGGGAAAAGCCAACAAGGCCAGGATGAATCGCTCCCCGGTGCGCCGACCGCGGGAGATACTGGGCGTTCTGCACAGCGTGCTCTTCGCTCCGGAGGACCTGTCCCTCGTGCGGGGAGATCCAGGGGATCGACGTCGCTATCTGGACGAGTTGCTGACCACCCGTAGGCCTCGAATGGCTGGTGTGCGAGCAGATTACGACAAGGTGCTTCGGCAACGGTCGGCGTTGCTGAAGACCGCGGGTGGGGCATTGCGTCGTGGCTCACGGTCGACCGACGGTGCCAGCGCGCTCGCCACGCTCGACGTGTGGGACGGTCATCTCGCGGCGCACGGTGCCCAGTTGCTGGCCGCGCGCATCGGCTTGGTTCACGAACTCGAACCGTTGGTGGCCGAGTCCTACGCATCCATTGCGCCTGAATCACGCCCTGCCGCAGTGACATACAGAAGCAGTCTGGGGGACGTACTGCCGCCGGAGTTCGCGGATGTAGCCCGTGTACCGGAGCCCGACGACGTCGATGTGCTCGAAGCTGCGTTTCTCCATCGGCTGAACGAGATGCGTCAACGCGAGATCGAGCGCGGAGTCTGTCTGGTGGGACCACACCGAGACGACCTCGAGTTGATGCTCGGTGATCAGCCCGCGAAAGGGTTTGCCAGCCATGGTGAATCGTGGTCGTACGCCTTGTCGTTGCGGCTGGCGTCCTTTCGGTTGTTACGGGCGGAGGGTACCGACCCGGTGTTGATGCTCGACGACGTCTTCGCCGAGCTCGACCGCAAGCGTCGCAGTGCCCTGGCCGCCGTCGCGGCCGAGGCGGAGCAAGTGTTGATCACCGCCGCCGTCGCGGAGGACATTCCGCCGGAGATCGATGCTCGTCGGTGGAAAGTCGAAGCAGTGCAACATAGTTCGGAACGAATCTCGACGATAACCCCGATCGACGCCACCGTCGACTCCACCGAAGGAGTATGAGACGTGAACGAAGAATCAGGCGAAGGAACGGACGAGCTCAAGGGCGTCGACTTGGCGCGCCGTGCCCTCGAGGACGCGCGAGCTGCCGCGAAGGCGAGCGGCAAATCCGTCGGGCAGGGGCGTTCTTCGCCGAAGGGAGGCGTCCGCGCACTTCGAGGTCGACGTAAGCGCGGATGGTCCGGTGCAGGTCCCGACGACCGTGACCCGCAGACTCTGGGTTCGCTCGCCGGGTCGATCGCGCAGAAACGCGGATGGTCGGACAAGGTGGCGGAAGGTACGGTGCTCGGGCGGTGGCCCGCGGTGGTTGGCGAGGACATCGCGTCCCACGCGACGCCGACGAAACTCGAGGACGGTGTTCTGAGCGTCACCGCCGAGTCCACGGCGTGGGCGACGCAGCTGCGCTTGATGCAAGCGCAGATTCTGGCCAAGATCGCCGCGGCAGTGGGACACGGCGTCGTGAAGTCCTTGAAGATCCACGGACCCACGACCAAGAGTTGGCGTAAGGGCGACCGCCACATCAAGGGCCGCGGGCCGCGAGACACGTACGGGTAGATTCAACTCCTACCGAAGCGGACCGACGCTGTGAATTGTCCCTATTGCTTGGATCACACTGATGAATCAAGGTGATCTTGGTTGCTCTGCACAGCCTCGGTGCGTAGCGTAATTCGGTGATCGATCACAAGCAACGAGATCGGGATCGTTGCTCGTGATCCGACCCGCTACGACGAAGGGACCGTGTGTTCTCACCCGACGCCAAAGAAGAATCCGACAGGTCGGCGATCGACCGACAGCCGGAGGACCGCGTGGTGCTCCAGGCTCGAAACGTCAGATTCGACTGGTCTGCTCTGCCGCTGCACTACGTCGACGGCGATCCGCTCGCGACTCATCTGGTCAACGTGATGCATCTACTCCTGCCCGAGGGTGAGGAGTGGTTCGTCCGTACCTTCAAGGAAGCGCTTCCTCTGATTCACGACGAGCGCCTACGTGAAGACGTCATCGGTTTCATCGGCCAGGAGGCGATGCACGCCACGGCCCACACCCAGGTGCTCGATTCGTTGACCGCCCACGGTATCGATGTCGCACCGTACGTCGAGCAGATGCAGTTCCTGTTCGGTCGCGCGCTCGGAAACAGGCGCACGCACACCAGGAACAGCTTGGTGGAACGAGTGGCGCTGATCGCAGCCGTCGAACATCTGACGGCGTTCCTCGGTGACTGGGTGCTCAACGCGCGTGCGCTCGACGAGGTCGATTTCGATCCGACCATGCTCGACCTGCTTCGGTGGCACGGGGCCGAGGAAGTCGAGCACCGCTCGGTGGCATTCGAGGTCATGCAGTACTTCGATGTTCGCCCCGCCCGGCGCATCCGAACCTACGTCGCGATCGCACCAACGTTGGTGTGGTTCTGGACTCGTGGCGTGCGGTACCTGATGGATCGCGATCCGACGCTGGCTCACCTGCCCGCGAAGCAACGCCGGCCGTCGCTTCGAAATTATCGCGCGGTTGCTGCACGTGGTCTCTTCCCCGGCCCCAAGATGATCTGGAAGGCCTCGCTTCGCTACTTCGCCCGTGACTACCACCCCTCGAGCGAAGGGTCGACCGAGCAAGCCGTGCAGTACCTTGCAACGTCGCCCGCCGCACGAGCGTGCGCACGGTGACCGCAGTTTCGAATCCGGATTCGAGAGTCGAGCTAGTGGTGTCCAAGAAGAAGCAGGGACTGCGAAAGCGGTTGTCCGACATGGCCAGAACGGTCGACACCTTTCGTGAGGGTCGTCAGGTTCCACAGGATCTGTACGGGCGCGCCGTGCCCGATCAGACGATGTCTCTCGTCACCGACGCGTTGGACAAGTGGTTCGCGTTGCTGGACAACGGCGAGTTCGACGACAGCCACGCGGCGGCGCCGGTAGTCCGCGACATCGCATTGACGCTCCGCTCGCGCGAGGTTCTGTGCGTGGACCAACAGGTCGTCCGGCTGGAATTCGAAAGTGCACTGGGCGAGGAACTTCCGGCATGGGCTCCGGGAATGCACCTCGATTTCGTCCTGCCGTCCGGTCGACGCCGGCAGTACTCGTTGTGCGGTGACCCGTCGGATGCACGCGCGTACACCGTTGCGGTGCGGTTCATTCCGGACGGCGGCGGTGGTTCGGCGGAGATGCATGCACTCGAGATCGGAACGCCCGTCACCGTGACAGGTCCGCGCAACGGATTTCCGTTCGTCGCCGACGGCCGGGCGGTGTTCGTCGCAGGCGGAATCGGTATCACCGCCATCCTTCCGATGGTGCGGGCAGCCCGCGCCTCCGGGATGGACTGGTACCTGGAGTACCGGGGGCGCTCGCGGGAGTCGCTGCCGTTCCTCGACGAGATTCTCGCCTTGGACAGCGAACGGGTGAACGTCCGCACCGACGACGTCGACGGGATCGCGTCGGGTAGTGAACTGCTCGGTCGCGTGGCGGGCGGTGCCGTCTACTGCTGTGGCCCGCCGCCGATGATCGACGCGGTGCGCGTGGCCGTCGACGGCACCGACGCCACCCATTTGTACTTCGAGCGTTTCTCTCCACCTCCGGTTCGGAACGGTGTGCAGTTCGAGGTCCAATTGGTCGATTCCGGTGACGTGATCACCGTCGGCGCAGAACAGACAGCGTTGCAGGCGATCCGTGAGGTGAAGCCGTCCGTGGCGTACTCGTGTCAGCAGGGTTTCTGCGGAACGTGCCGAACCCGAGTGCTCGTCGGCACTCCCGAACACCGCGAGACTCGGCTGACCCCCGAGGAGCAGGAGAACGAGATGCTGATCTGCGTGTCGCGGGCAGCGGGTGGACGGATCGTCCTCGATCTGTAGCCCTCGGAGCTGATTCTGCTGTCCATATTTGCCGTCGGGACGCGAAAAAATGCGTCTGTGAGGCAACCAGGGGGCATTTCGGGGTGTCATCGTCCCCATGCCGTCGGTACGTACCAGTAGTATGGACGGGTAACAGAGAAGCCCTTCGGATCTGCTCACCGTCACGGCCTACCCGCAGGGTGAGGCAGGACGGCCGAGCAGACTCGTGCGGTGGCACCACCCGGTGCCCACACGGCAGCACCCATTCGGTGCGAGGGGGACCTTGACGCTGAAGGAGAACAACCGAATCGTGGCTGCCGAGAAGTCGGGTAAGACCGAGAACAAGGATTACGGCGCTTCGTCGATCACCGTGCTCGAGGGACTGGAAGCAGTTCGCAAGAGGCCCGGTATGTACATCGGATCCACCGGTGAGCGAGGCCTGCACCACCTGATCTGGGAGGTCGTCGACAACTCCGTCGACGAGGCCATGGCCGGATACGCTTCCACCGTCGACGTCACCATTCACGAGGACGGCAGCGTCGAGGTCAAGGACGACGGTCGAGGAATTCCCGTCGCCACGCACGCCTCCGGTGTTCCCACCGTCGAGGTCGTCATGACGCAGCTGCACGCCGGTGGAAAGTTCGACTCGGACTCGTACGCCGTGTCCGGTGGTTTGCACGGCGTCGGCATCTCCGTGGTCAACGCTCTCTCCACCAAGGTGGAACTCCAGATTGCTCGCGACGGTCACCGCTACACGCAGACGTACGACTACGCCAAACCAGGGCCGCTCGAGACCGTCGGCGACACCGAGGACACCGGCACGATCGTCCGCTTCTGGCCGGACGGCAAGATCTTCGAGACACTCGATTTCAGCTTCGACATCGTGCACCGTCGCCTCCAGGAGATGGCGTTCCTGAACAAGGGACTGACCATCAACTTCACCGACGAGCGCGTGGCAGCAACCGACGCCAGCGAGGAAGAGCTGGCCGAGACCGCGGAGGCACCGAAGTCCGCGTCCGAGGAAGAAGCTCAGGCCGTCGAGGCCAAGCCCGCCAAGGTCAAGAAGCGCACGTACCACTACCCCGACGGCCTCGTCGACTTCGTCAAGCACATCAACAAGACGAAGACATCCATCCACAACTCCGTCGTGGGCTTCACCGCCAAGGGTGAAGGCCACGAGGTCGAGATCGCGATGCAGTGGAACGCCGGTTACTCCGAGTCGGTCCACACTTTCGCCAACACGATCAACACGCACGAGGGCGGCACGCACGAGGAAGGCTTCCGTACCGCGCTCACCTCGACGGTGAACAAGTACGCAGCGGACAAGAAGCTCGTCAAGGAGAAGGACGGCAAACTCACCGGCGACGACATCCGCGAGGGTCTCGCCGCGGTCATCTCCGTCCGGGTGGGGGAACCGCAGTTCGAGGGTCAGACCAAGACGAAGCTCGGCAACACCGAGGTTCGCTCGTTCGTGCAGAAGGCGTGCAACGAGCACCTGGCGCACTGGTTCGAGTCCAACCCGGCCGACGCGAAGACCATCATCAACAAGGCCGTGTCCTCGGCTCAGGCCCGTATGGCCGCGCGCAAGGCGCGAGAGTTGGTGCGCCGCAAGAGCGCAACGGACATCGGTGGCCTGCCCGGCAAGCTCGCCGACTGCCGCTCCAACGACCCGAGCAAGTCCGAGATCTACATCGTGGAGGGCGACTCCGCCGGCGGCTCGGCCAAGTCCGGTCGTGACTCGATGTACCAGGCGATCCTTCCGCTCCGCGGAAAGATCATCAACGTCGAGAAAGCTCGCATCGACCGCGTTCTGAAGAACAACGAGGTCCAGTCGATCATCACCGCGTTCGGCACCGGTATCCACGACGAGTTCGACATAACCAAGCTTCGCTACCACAAGATCGTGCTGATGGCCGACGCCGACGTGGACGGCCAGCACATCTCGACGCTGCTGATGACGTTGCTGTTCCGTTTCATGCGTCCGCTCATCGAGCACGGCCACGTCTATCTGGCCATGCCGCCGCTGTACAAGTTGAAGTGGAGCCGCGGCGAACCCGACTTCGCGTACTCCGATCGCGAACGCGACGGACTGCTCGAGGCCGGTATCGCCAACAAGCGCAAGATCAACATCGAGGACGGCGTCCAGCGTTACAAAGGCCTCGGCGAGATGAACGCGAAGGAACTGTGGGAGACCACGATGGATCCATCGGTGCGCGTGCTCCGATTGGTCACCCTCGACGACGCCGCCGCCGCGGACGAGCTGTTCAGTGTCCTGATGGGCGAGGACGTCAGTGCCCGGCGCAGTTTCATCGCCCGCAATGCCAAGGACGTCCGCTTCCTGGACGTGTGACGAACTTTCACGCACTACTTGAAATTCGTTACACCTCTTAGACTTTCGCTGAAGGAGATTCCATGTCGGACATAACCGAGCCTCCTGTCGGGCCTCCCGGACAGACCACGAACGCCGAGGGCGGCGACCGCATCGATCCGGTCGACATCCAGCAGGAGATGCAGCGTAGCTACATCGACTACGCGATGAGCGTCATCGTCGGCCGCGCACTTCCCGAAGTACGCGACGGCCTCAAGCCCGTGCACCGTCGTGTGCTGTACGCGATGTACGACTCCGGCTTCCGCCCGGACCGCAGTTACGTCAAATCCGCACGCCCCGTTGCCGAAACGATGGGTAACTACCACCCGCACGGTGACACCTCGATCTACGACGCGCTGGTGCGTCTGGCTCAGCCCTGGTCCATGCGGTACCCGTTGGTCGACGGCCAGGGCAACTTCGGCTCCCGTGGCAACGACGGCGCGGCTGCCATGCGATACACCGAGGCACGTCTGACGCCTCTCGCCATGGAGATGTTGCGGGACATCGACGAGGAAACCGTCGACTTCATCCCCAACTACGACGGCAAAACCCAAGAGCCGACGGTACTTCCGTCGCGGGTGCCCAACCTGCTGATGAACGGCTCCAACGGCATCGCCGTCGGTATGGCCACCAACATTCCGCCGCACAACCTGCGTGAACTCGGCGACGCCGTCTTCTGGGCACTCGACAACCACGAGGCCGACGAAGAAGCGACCCTCGCCGCGTGCATGGAACGCGTGAAGGGCCCCGACTTCCCGACCCACGGCTTGATCGTCGGCGGGCAGGGCATCCAGGATGCGTACTCGACCGGACGCGGATCCATTCGCATGCGCGGCGTCGTCGAGATCGAGGAAGACTCCAACGGCCGCACCACGATCGTCATGACCGAGCTTCCGTACCAGGTCAACCCGGACAACCTGATCACGTCGATCGCGGAGCAGGTGCGCGACGGCAAACTGGCCGGCATCTCCAAGATCGACGACGAGTCCTCGGACCGCGTCGGCATGCGCATCGTCGTCACCATCAAGCGCGACGCCGTCGCGAAGGTGGTGCTGAACAACCTCTACAAGCACACCCAGCTGCAGACGAGTTTCGGCGCGAACATGTTGTCGATCGTCGACGGTGTGCCGCGCACCCTGCGTCTGGATCAGATGATCCGCTACTACGTGGCTCATCAGCTCGACGTCATCATCAGGCGCACGCGATACCGGCTGCGCAAGGCCGAGGAGCGCGCTCACATCCTGCGCGGACTGGTCAAGGCACTCGACGCTCTGGACGAGGTCATCGCCCTCATCCGTCGTTCGCCGACCGCCGACGACGCCAAGGCCGGCTTGATCGAACTGCTCGACATCGACGAGATCCAGGCCGACGCCATCCTCGCGATGCAGTTGCGTCGTCTGGCTGCCCTCGAGCGTCAGAAGATCATCGACGAGTTGGCCGAGATCGAACGCACCATCGCCGACCTGCAGGACATCCTGGCCCGGCCGGAGCGTCAGCGTCAGATCGTCCGCGACGAGCTCGGCGAGATCGTCGAGAAGTACGGCGACGACCGTCGTACCCGCATCATCGCCAGCGACGGAGACGTCAACGACGAGGATCTCATCGCCCGCGAGAACGTCGTTGTCACCATCACCGAAACCGGCTACGCCAAGCGCACCAGGACCGACCTGTACCGCTCGCAGAAGCGCGGCGGCAAGGGAGTGCAGGGCGCGGGACTGAAGCAGGACGACATCGTCAGCAAGTTCTTCGTCTGCTCGACGCATGACTGGATTCTGTTCTTCACCACCAAGGGCAGGGTCTATCGCGCCAAGGCGTACGAGCTTCCCGAGGCCAACAGGACGGCCCGCGGGCAGCACGTCGCGAACCTGCTGGCGTTCCAGCCCGACGAGCGCATCGCGCAGGTCATTCAGATCAAGACTTACGAGGACGCGCCTTATCTGGTGCTCGCCACCAAGGGTGGGCTGGTCAAGAAGTCCAAGCTCACCGACTTCGACTCCAACCGAAGCGGCGGCATCGTCGCGGTCAACCTCCGCGGCGAGGACGAACTGGTCGGCGCTGTGTTGGCGTCGTCCGACGACGACCTGTTGCTGGTGTCCGCTCAGGGTCAGTCGATTCGCTTCTCCGCAACCGACGAGGTTCTGCGTCCGATGGGTCGCGCGACCTCCGGTGTCCAGGGCATGCGGTTCAACGGCGAGGACGAGCTGTTGTCGCTGAACGTGGTGCGGGAGGGCAAGTACCTGCTGGTGGCCACCTCCGGTGGCTACTCCAAGCGCACCGCGATGGAGGACTACCCGGCGCAGGGCCGCGGCGGAAAGGGCGTGCTGACGATCCAGTACGACCCGAAGCGTGGCACCCTGGTGGGGGCTCTCATCGTCGACGACGAGGACGAGCTGTACGCCATCACCTCCAGTGGTGGTGTAATCCGGACCGCAGCGAAGCAGGTACGGAAGGCCGGTCGACAGACGAAGGGCGTTCGGTTGATGAATCTCGGGGAAGGCGACACACTGCTCGCTATTGCCCGTAACGCCGACGAAGCCGAACCCGAGCCCGGCGCCGCCGGAGACGAAGACGACGCACCGAAGGAGTCGTAAGTGAGCACTCCCAACAGGCCTGGCAGCAGGCCCGTTCCGCCCAGCGACGCCGAGCAGCCACGCACTTCTGCGCGGCCGCAGCCGGCGGTTCGCGCCGGAACGCCGCAGAACGGCGGCGGGCGTCCTCCGTCGCGACCCGGTGCGCCGGCCCCTCAGCAGTCCGGTCCTCAGCAGGGCGCTCCACAGCAGTCCGGTTCTCAGCAGTCCGACCCACGGCAAGGGAACGGTGCGCGTCCTGCCGGCGGCGATCGGCAACCGCCGAGCCAGCCGGCGCGCCAGGCACCCGAACGCCAGGCACCCGAACGCCAGGCACCCGAACGTCAGGGAGGTGCTCCGGAAACCGCGAGGACGTCCGACGGCTCGGCGCGTGAGCAGGCCACAGCTCGGCCTCCCCAGCCGCCGACGACTCAGCAGGCTCCGGCATCGGCACCTCAGCGTCCGGATCAGCGTCAGCCGGAGAACCAGCGGCCCGCGGAGGCACCGAAGTCGCAGCCGCAGAATCAGCCGCGTCCGCCTGCACCGGCACGCCCGGCTGCTGCCCAGCAGCCGCCCACCGAGGCGGCACCACGGGTGGACAACGAGCGTCCGTTCGATCCACTGGGTGCGGGTGACGTCACGCAGCCGCCGGCGGGTGGCTACCAGAACGGTCCGGGACCGGTGCGCAGTGCGCCTGTCCAGAACGGTTCGGGTCAGGGCAGTGCCTCGGGACAGGTCGGTGGTTCGGGTCAGGGCGCACCTCCGTGGCAGCGCGGTCCGGCGAACGGCGCACAGAGCCAGCCGCAGACCAACCTGTCGGCGCGCGGCGGAACGCTGCCGCCGGTCGGACCGGGCGCTCAATCGGGCCAGCCGGGACAGTCCGGACAGCCAGGCGACGATCGTCGTGGAACCCAGGCAGGGGCCGCAGCAGCAGCCACCGCCGCAGTGGGCGCCGAGAGTTCGGCGGACAGTTCACAGCGTCGAGAAGCAGCCAAGACGAAGGCCGCCGGTATCGACGGACCGACGCGGCACATCGAACGCAAGGATCTGGCGAAGGACATGCCGGACCTGTCGGAGGTCCGGCACACGGCCCCGGCGTCGGAGACGCAGCAGATCGCGCAGCCGGTCGCCATCGCAGCGCGTGAGGACGGAACTCCTCTGCGTGCCACGATTCAACTGCGCAAGATCGATCCGTGGTCGACGCTCAAGATCTCCCTCGTCATCGCGGTATCGCTGTTCTTCGTGTGGATGGTCGCAGTCGGGCTGCTGTACGCGGTTCTCGACGGAATGGGTGTCTGGGATCGCTTGAACAGTGCGTTCACCGACATCGTGTCCGAGTCGGGCGACGGTGGATTGGTCAGTGCCGGACAGGTATTCGGCTACGCCGCAGTGATCGGTGTCATCAACGTGGTGTTGTTCACGGCGTTGACGACCATCGGATCGTTCATCTACAACTTGTCCTCCGACCTGGTCGGGGGCGTCGAAGTAACCCTCGCGGATCGGGACTGAACCAGGTCGCTCGAGAGTGCCGGATCGAGCCGTTTTGGAGTACGGCGGTTCGATGCGGTAATCTCTCTCCTCGGTTCGGAAAGAGAAATCTTCTGTCCGAATCGAGGTTCACGGGCCTATAGCTCAGGCGGTTAGAGCGCTTCCCTGATAAGGAAGAGGTCGGAGGTTCAAGTCCTCCTAGGCCCACACCGAGCAATACGGAAGAGGGACATGATCATGAAAATCCTTCTTCTGATCGGTGCAGTGATAGCAGTCGTGTCGGCGGCGTCGAAGGTGCGGTCTCTCCGCAACAGTGACGGTGTGTGGCACGAGGTTTCCACTCGCTGATCGTCCGCACGGAGGCGTCAGGACCAGGAAATTTCGAGTTCGAGATTTCGTAAGGTACTGTTCGCTTGCACCACCCCGGGGCCTTAGCTCAGTTGGTAGAGCGCTGCCTTTGCAAGGCAGATGTCAGGAGTTCGAATCTCCTAGGCTCCACAATTAGATAGCTCCATAGTTCGATAGCCCCACAGATCGACAGTGACCCCGATACGCGAATGCGTGTCGGGGTCACTGTGTTGTGGGGTCACTGTGTTGTGGGGTCACTGTGTTGTGGGGTCACTGTGTTGTGGGGTCACTGCGTTGTGGGTCAGATTTCATCGTGAGGTGCGTGTGTCAGGGTTCAGGTCCCTGATATGCAGTCGGCAGTAACGCGGCTGTCCGTCCGGGTGCGGTGGGTGTCAACGGATTCTTCGTCGGGACGGAAGTAGTTGTATCGGTAGGGGCTGGCCCAGAGTCTGCTGACCGAGCTCGAGGTCTGATGCCGCACGTAGGTGGTGGCGGCGACGTGGATGAATCCGAGTACGAGTACCAGTGCGAGGAAAGTTGCCATGGTGCAAGTGTCGATCGGGGCGGGCCACGTCGAAAGTGGCAGTTATGTCATACTTCCGCGAAAAACTGCCAATGTCTGTGACGGTGGCCAAGCGGCCGCGGTCCGGATGTGGAGATTCCCAGACAACCGGCGGACGGGGGACCGGGCGCCGGGGACTGCTCTAGCGTCAGCGCGTATCAGGCCACCTCGGACGCGACGTGCGTATCGAACTCGTGAACAGGAATCAGCGATGCGCAACCTCGATCACACCGAACTGCTGACCGAACTCGAGGCGACGATGGAGCTGAACCTCGACCGCCACCTGTCGATAGCGAAGGAATGGCATCCCCACGACTACATTCCGTGGGACGAAGGCAGGAACTTCGCGGCGATGGGGGGTGACGACTGGGACGAGTCGCAGTCGTCACTGTCCGACCTGGCGCGTACGGCGATGATCACGAACCTGCTCACCGAGGACAACCTGCCGTCGTATCACCGAGGTCTGGCGGACAACTTCTCGCTCGACGGGGCCTGGGGTACGTGGGTCGGTCGGTGGACGGCAGAAGAGAACCGGCACGGCATCGTGATGCGGGATTACCTCGTCGTGACCCGAGCGGTGGACCCTGTCGAGCTCGAACGGGCACGGATGCAGCACATGACCACAGGCGTCGACGCTCCGATGGACGGTGCGAACTTCCTGCATTCGGTCGCCTACGTGACGTTGCAGGAGCTTGCGACACGTGTGTCCCACCGCAACACCGGCCATGCGTGCGGTGACCCGGTGGCGGACCGAATGCTGGCTCGAATCGCCGCGGACGAGAACCTGCACATGATCTTCTACCGGAACCTCGGCGAGGCCGCGCTCGATCTGACACCGGATCAGACGGTGCGGGCAATCGCCGACGTCGTGACGGACTTCGCCATGCCGGGACTCAACATGCCCAACTTCCGCAAGAATGCGATGTCCCTGGCCAAGCACGGAATCTACGATTTACGCCAGCACCTCGACGAGGTACTGATGCCGGTCCTGCGGAAGTGGCGCATCTTCGACCGCACCGACTTCGGGCCCGACGGCGAGCAGGACAGGGATCGCCTCGCGGCATTCGTCGAGCAACTCGGGGTGAAGGCGACCAAGTTCGAGGAGTCGCGCGATCGCCTCCTTGCCCGGGAGTCGGCTCGAGCCGAGCTCGTTTCCTAGCTTTCTCCCCCTCGGCTCGTTCCCTACGGTTCACCGGGTTCGCTTCGCATTCGGATGTCGGCGGAAGGTGTTAAAGTCCCGCACGACAGACGTCGCCGTCGACGCTGGATGCGATGTTCTGGGGGAGGTGGGGCGGCAATGCTGGATCGTCTGATGGCGAAAACTCGAAAGCTGGACGAGTCCGCGCTCACCCTTCTGGTGTACATCGGGGGCACGACGGTTCTGTACGCGGCAGGGGGAAGCGCGTACTGGCCGAGCGCAAGTACCTGGGCGCGGTGTGCGGTTCTCGTGTCCCTGATTCTCGGTATCGCGGCGACCGTCATGTTGATGCGGTTGAAGGGTCCGAGCCCCAAGCGCACGATCGGTCATGTCACCTTCATGGGGATCGTTGCTGTCGCGCTGTCCTTCTCGGCCAGCAACACCTTGCCGACGTACCTGATCTGTGTCCTTGCGACGATGTTCCTCGGCATGCACATCGGCGCTTTCTGGTCCGAGCGCAACGCCGGGATGTGGGTGGGCGCGCTTGCGGTGTTCGCGGTACTCGGCGCCGCGGCAGGCCCGTTCGAGTCCTCGTTCATCGCGTACGTGCTCATTGCCCTCGGCGTCGTGGGTGCCACCGAAGTGTTCGGGGCCTTCGCCAGGCGCATGCGGTACACCGCCACGCACGATGCGCTCACCGGATTGTTGAACAGATTCGGCTTCGAGTCCAAGGTCGCCAAGATGTTGCCCGTATGCGCGGCGCGCGGTCTGTCGGTCAGCATGGCCGTTCTGGACCTGGATCATTTCAAGGACATCAACGACGAGTACGGGCACATCGCAGGCGATGTCCTTCTCGCGCGCGTGTCGAAGGCCTGGAAGGCGGAGTTGAGCCGACGGGACGTGCTGGGCCGTCTGGGCGGCGACGAGTTCGTGCTCTTCATGCCCGGAGTGCTCGAGGCCGAGGCGTGGCAGATCATCGACCGTCTTCGGCGTGCACATCGTGCCGAGTGGAGTGTGGGCATCGTCTGCATGCCTGCTGCGCGTCGCTGGGCGGAGATCTACCGCGCGGCCGACGCCGATCTGTATCGAGCCAAGCGAAGCCGTCCTCCCAAGTCGGCCCGCACGTCCGCACCGTCCGCACCGCCCCGCCCATCCGCACCGCCCCGCCCGTCCACACCGCCCCGGCCGGGCACGTCGGGGCCTGATCAGTCGGAGTGGAGAATAGCGCGCTGACGTTGCTCCACAGATTTCATCCACAGGCTGTGGACAACGCTCCGCAGCCTGGCGCCGGCCGGGGTTGACTGTCTGTCATGTCGATCGCGTCCGCGTCGACCTGACCGACATCGGGGTGGATGTGTTGTTGTGGAACGAAATTCAGCGATGGCAACCGTCGGAGATCACCCTGCTGGGTGCGCGGGTTGCACGGACGGCCGACTCTCTCGCCTCCACGGTCGGCGAGATCGAGGCCGCCGTTGCACAGCTCGAGTGGAGCGGAGACGCGGCTGATGCCGCACAGTTCTCGGTGTCGCACCTGATCGCGGACTACCGCGCTCACGCCGACGAGCTGGGTCGCATCGCCCGCGCTGTGACGACGTTCGCGAAACAGGCCCATCCTGTGCGGGCCGCGCTGCGAGAGTGCGACAGCATCGGCGTCGAACACAGGCTCGAGATTTCCGATTCGGGAACGGTGGCCGATCCGCTGACGACGTACTCCGTCGCGGCCGAGGATGCGTTCGACCATGCACGCGATCGCCTCAGGGTGATACGTGAGCTCGAGGCCCGAGCCCGGCAGGTGATCCGTCGTGCCACCGACATCGACGTCGCAACGGCCGCTGCGCTTGCCGCGGACGTCGATACAGCCCCGGACGTCTTACCCACGCCGACAGCGGCAGCAGCGGCGAACAACGTGTCCTGGCAGATGGCGAGTCCGGCGGAGCGAACGGCACTGCTCGTCCGTGATCCCGGCGCTGTCGGGAATCTCGACGGCGTTCCGGCCGAGGTACGCGACGCCGCGAATCGGAGGCTCCTGATCTCCGAGCGAGCGCGTCTGGAATCGGTTGCCGACGACCTCGCTCGGACGTTGGACGGCAACGTCTTCGGCGGGCTGTTCGACGACGCGGACGCCGGTCTCGCTCAGACCGAGAAGCGGTTGAAAGCACTCGACGAGATCGAAGCCGTTCTGGCACAGGGTAATCGCCAATTGCTGGTGCTGGACAACACCAGCGGTGAGGACACGTTGGCGGCTGTTTCGGTGGGTAACGTGTCGACAGCCACTCACGTCGCCGTGTTCGTCCCTGGACTGGATTCCGATATCGGCGGCGATGTCGGGCGCTACGACTCCGACATGGACGCGCTGGCTGCGACTGTGCGAAGCGCGCTGCCCCCGGACGAATCGGTGGCGTGCGTGACGTGGATGAACTACGAGGCGCCGCATCTCGGCTGGAACCTGCTCGATCCGACGCGCACAGTCGTCTCGCCGATGGCGGCCGCGGTCGGCGCTCCCCGCTTGGCTGCGTTCCTGGATGGTCTCGACGCCTCACGCACCGACGATCCGCATCTGACGCTGCTGGGGCACTCGTACGGCTCTCTCACTGCCGCGCTCGCCCTACGAGGGGTGTCCGGCGTGGACGATCTCGTGGCGCTGGGCTCACCCGGTCTCGGCTTCGACGACATCTCGGCACTCTCGGTACCGCCGGGACACACGTTCGTGGCGGAGGCGCGCGAGGACATCGTCGCCGATACGGGGTTCTTCGGATCGGATCCGAGTGAGCTCGACGGTGTCAGGCCACTGGCGACGCGGTCCGACGGAGGTCTCTCGGACAGCCGAGGCCACAGTGAGTATCTGACGGACGGCACCGTCACACAGCGAAACGTCGGCCTGGTGATCGCGGGTCGAGCCGGTGAGGTGAGCGGCTAGACGCTACGTCTGCTGCGGGGTGTCCGCGCGCGTTGCGGCCTGTGCGGAGGATCCGTTCACCGGGGACTCGCTGCTGTAGTCCTCGAGGCTCGGCGGAGCGTCCGCCGGCGGGTCGAACGCGTTTCGCCGCTTGGACACGAGCACCGCAATGCCTCCGGCCGCACCCAGAACTGCGCCGACCGCGACGATCTTGCGTGTCGGAGTACCGAGCAGCGACGGGCCCGAGGAGGTCTTCGACGCACGGGTCTTCACCGTCTGGATCTTCGACGATGCCGAGGTCACTCGACGGACTCGGCGACGGGCGGCTTCGCGTCGGGCCAGCGCGTACGCCCGGTTCGCCAGCTGTAGTCCGACGCCTGCGGATCCGGTTCCGAAAATTTTCGCTGCCTTGACGAGGGTGCCCCCGGTGCTCACGGCGACATCCCGGAACTGCGCAGACTTCGTTGTGCTCGTCATGCCCCCACTGTTCCACATCCTGTGTGGCCACATCCGACCGTCCGCGACCGGCCGACGAGCGCGGGGTGGCACGATGGTGGGGTGAGCACACCAAACAAGACATCAACGGCAACGCTGCACACCAACCGCGGCGACATCGTCATCGAGCTGTTCGGCAACCACGCGCCGAAGACCGTCGAGAACTTCACCGGCCTCGCGGACGGTTCCAAGGAGTACACGACGTCCAACGCGTCGGGCTCCGATTCCGGTCCGTTCTACGACGGCGCGATCTTCCACCGCGTCATCGACGGCTTCATGATCCAGGGCGGAGACCCCACCGGCACCGGTGCAGGTGGCCCCGGCTACAAGTTCGCCGACGAGTTCCACCCGGAACTCCAGTTCGACCGCCCCTACCTGCTGGCCATGGCGAACGCCGGACCGGGAACCAACGGATCGCAGTTCTTCATCACCACGACGAAGACGCCGCACCTCAACCGCAAGCACACCATCTTCGGTGAGGTCACCGACGAGGCGTCGAAGAAGGTCGTCGACGCCATCTCCGGCACTCCCGTCGGACGCGGTGACCGTCCCGTCGACGAGGTCGTCATCACCAGCGTCACGCTGGCCTGATACCTCGAGTTTCAACTCTCTTTCTCGAAGAGGAGCATCGATAGATGACGAACCCCGGCTGGGGTGGCGCGTACGGCGATCAGCCCACTCCACCTCAGTCGAGGTGCGTCCGACACCCGGACCGACCCACGGGCCTTGCGTGCTCGCGGTGCGGTCGTCCCGCGTGTCCACAGTGCCTGCAGGCAGCGGCCGTCGGGCAGCACTGCGTCGACTGCGTACGTGCAGGCAACGCGCAGGTCCGTCGTGCGCGCACCGTCGCCGGCGGGTCTGCGGACTCGTCGTACGGTCTGGTCACGTACGTCATCATGGCGCTGAACGTTCTGGCGTTCGCGGCGACGGCCCTGCAGTCCCGCAGTGTCATGGACAACACCGGCGCGTCGTCGCTGTACGAGTCCTGGGCCTTGTTTCCGCCTGCCGTCGCGCTCGGAGACTACGAGCGGCTGATCGGTAGCGGATTTCTCCACTACGGCTTGATTCACCTGCTCGTCAACATGTTCGCGCTGTACATCATCGGTCGCGACGTGGAAGCGATCCTCGGAAAGACCCGCTACATCGCGGTGTACGTGGTTTCTCTCGTCGGCGGTAGTGCGTCGGTGATGCTGCTCGAGGACCCGTTCACCGCGACGGTCGGCGCATCCGGTGCCATCTTCGGCCTACTGGGCGCACAGGCGATCATCCTGCTCAAACTCCGCCGGAGCCCGACGCCTGCGCTGGTCGTGATCGGCCTCAACATCGTCATCAGCATCACCATCCCCGGCATCTCACTGTGGGGACACATGGGTGGCCTGGTCGCCGGTGCGCTCGCGACGGCGGGCATTCTGTTCGTTCCCGCGCGGGTGCAGAACCGTCGGACCCGCAGCTACCTTGGATGGGCGGCCGTAGCCGCGGTCGCAGTGGTGGCGCTCGCGGTCATCGCCTTCCGGGTGCTCGACCTCCGGTCCCGAATGGGCCTCTGACGCTCTGCCTGTCTCCGGGGGCCGGTGTCCGGAGTAGCTGTCAGCGCTCCTCGACGAATCCGCGTTGCTCGAGGGCGTCGTACACGTTCTGGGGGCTCGTCCCCAGATCCCACCGGCCGAAGATCACGAGTCGATCGTCGCCCTCGCCCGGGTGGCGGACGTTCAGCTCCAGCATCGGAACACGACGTCCCAGCCGGGGGTACGGCACCAGCGTGATCCGGGAGATCTCGTCGCGCGTGTACGTGTGAATGCCGGACAACCGCTTCACGGACAGCCGTCCCGCCGAATCTATCCACAGGCGCGGTCGCTGATACGCAGCGAGGCCGGCGATTATCCACAGGCCCAGGGCGCCGATCGAGATCAGCACGCGGCCCGCTGGATCGTTGTCGGTGAGAAATGCGGCCACGAGCAGGGCGAACCCTCCGACGGTCAGTGCGATCACCGCAGGCAGGGGCGTCGCCCACGACAAGTTGTCCACATTCTGTGGATGGCCGCCCGATTCATCCACAGGCTTTATCCACATTGGGGATGAATAACATGTGTGTAAGTAGATCGGCCGGACGACGGTAGGGCGACGCCGTCATCGCCACTTCATCGTCATGACGAGACCGACCACCATGAACCCGAAGCCGATCAGGAAGTTCCATGCTCCGAGGCTGTTCATCCACGAGATGTCCTCGGCGGCCAAGTAGTAGACGAGCAGCCACAGGAGCCCGACCAGCATGAATCCGAGCATCACGGCAACGTAGAACGGGCTGGACGGGCCCGACGCCACCGAACCGGGCGTACGCGTCCCGGGAGCGATCACATAGTCCTTCTTCTTGCGTACCTTCGATTTCGGCATTCCTCGCCCTTTCGTCGTCGCGGTCTTCGTCTGGGTGTGCACGGAAGCGGTGCCTGTGGATACCGGACTGTGAACAGCTGTGGACAATCGCGGACCGGCCTGTGGATGAACACGGCCGAGCCGTCACTGCGTGACCTTGCGGCCCGCGGAGATCCCCCGAGCAGGTAGCGTTCGGTGCTGTCACATGATCACGGCAGCCTGAAGGCCCAACTGCGTGCACATGTCCTGTACACGCTAGCTCAGCGGAAACGCTGGGGAGAGCACCGGAGGATTTCATGGCTTCGGACAACGACCGCTCGGGCGTGCTCGCGTCGCGCGCGTGGCAGGTGATGGTGGTCGTCGTGTGCCTTCTCGTCGGTGTGCTGTTGTCCACCACGCGGCAGTTCTCCAGCGGTGACGAGATCCGTCGGACCGACACCACACGCCTGTCGACGCTGGTCAGATCAGCTCAGGATGATGCGGACCAGGCCGAGAACACGCGGGACGAGCTGGCGGCGCAGGTCGAGCAACTCCAGCGGGAAGCCGGTGCTGGAGACTCCGACGTCGCCGACGCGCTCGCCGGCGTCGGCCCACTGTTGGCGCCTGCCGGGCTCGAGGCGGAGTCGGGCCCGGGAGTCGTGGTGACACTGACCGATGCACCGAGGGGAAGCGACGGGCGGTACGCCTCGGACGCATCCCCGGACGATCTCGTGGTCCATCAACAGGATGTGCAGAGCGTTCTCAACGCGTTGTGGTCCGGCGGCGCTACCGCGATCGCGATGCAGGACCAGCGGGTCGCCAGCAATGTCGCACCCCGGTGCATCGGAAACACGCTGCTGTTGGGCGGGCGGACGTACAGCCCGCCGTACATCGTCACCGCGCTGGGCGACGCGGCCGCACTGAACGCCGCTCTCGACGCCGAGCCGGGTGTGCAACTCTTTCGCCAGTACTCGGTCCGATACGGCCTGGGTCTCACCGTCGGAGCCTCCGACGATCTGACGGTGCCCGCATACCAGGGGTCTCTCCGGCTGCAGTTCGCCCAGCCAGGATGACCGACAGGCCGTGACCTATTCTGGGGCGCATGCGCATCCTCGTCGTCGACAACTACGACAGCTTCGTCTTCAACCTCGTCCAGTACCTGGGCCAGCTCGGAGTCGACGCAACGGTGTGGCGCAACGACGATCCGCGCTTGGACGACCGCGATGCCGTGGCCCGCGACTTCGACGGCATTCTGCTCAGCCCGGGACCAGGCACTCCTCAGCGTGCGGGAGCGACGATGGATCTCGTCACCGCCGCCGCGAAGGAAAGGACCCCTCTGTTGGGGGTGTGCCTCGGGCACCAGGCGATCGGGGCCGCGTTCGGTGCGACGGTCGACCGCGCGCCGGAACTACTGCACGGCAAGACCAGCTCGGTGAATCACGATGGCATCGGAGTCCTCGAAGGGCTGCCGCAACCGTTCACCGCTACTCGGTACCACTCGCTGACGGTGCTTGCCGACACCATTCCCGACGAGCTCGAGGTGACGGGCCGAACCGACTCGGGTCTCGTGATGGCCATGCGGCACAAAGACTTTCCGATCCACGGTGTCCAGTTCCACCCGGAATCGATCATGACCGAGGGCGGGCACCGAATGTTGGCGAACTGGTTGAAGGTATGCGGGGCGGAAGCCGACGACGCGTTGGTGGATCGGCTCGAGGCCGAGGTAGCGCTGGCGTTTCGGTAGCAGCGTCGCAAGAACTGCAGCGTCTCGAGCAGGAGAATTCGATCGCGACCCGATTCTGAACCACGGGAGCCACTGTTGACAGCATCCGGAACATGACGGAACGAGGACAGTCGTTTGCCGGTGACGTCCGACTACTCGTATCGAGCCTGCTCGACGGAATCGCCGCCTTGGAACCGGGGCTGTGGGACCAGCCGGCTGGTTCGCTGTCGTGGACGCGCTGGGAGACAGCAGAGCACTTTGCCGACGATTTGATGGTGTACGCGGCAACCGTGGCCGCGCCGACCTTCATTGGCGATATCCCGTTCGAGACCACGCAGCGTCGCCCCGGATCGCCCGACGAGTTGATCCACTGCGACCGCGAAGCCGGCCCCGGTGGCCTGGCTGCAATGATCGAGGCCGCCTCGAATATTCTGCTCGCGGTGGTGGCGGTGAGCCCGCCGGATATCAGCGTTGCTCATGTGTTCGGCCAGACCAACGGCGAAGGGTTCGCGGCGATGGCCGCCGTCGAATTGATCGTGCATGGTCACGACCTGTTCGACGGTACCGACATCGGGTGGAATCCGGACGGCCTGCTGTGCCGACGGGTGCTGGTCAGACTGTTCCCCGATGTCGACGCCCCATCGAATGTGGATCCGTTTACGCGACTCCTGTGGGCGACGGGCCGTAGCGAGCTGCCGGACCGGGCAATGCGCAGCGAATGGCGTTGGTACAACTAGCACCGGCTCGGACGTGCGGCGCTTGACCCGAAGTCAACTCGAGGTTTTAGCCTCCACCCATGAATTCTTCAACTGGCTTCGGAACCGTGAACGGCCTTGACCGTAGGGCTATTCGAACAATCATCGACGACGTCGAGCTCGGCTTCAACAACAAAGATTCTTCGCTCATGAATGCGCACCTAGCCGACGATGCCGTGGTGGTGACCGCCCGTGGCGCGGTATTGGAAGGTCGACTCGCGATCGAGAACGCCACGCGGGAAGCTCTTGCCTCGGACTTTCTGCGGGACGCCACCGCCTACTATCAGCTGACTGACGTTGTGGCATTGTCCAAGGACGCCATTTCCGCCCGGAAAGATGCTTGGTCGACCCCCGAGAGCGCCGAGGACGGCCGAGCGCCGGAGATGAACGCTCTCTACATCTTCGTTCGCCGTTCTGGTCGCTGGCTCATTTGGCGTCGGCAGAACACCATGATTGCGTAACGATTTTTTGTGCCGACCCAGCTGACCTCGACGGCCGGCCGAACTTCCGTGCCCCGTCGTGCCTGATCGGGATACGTCCGCGGCATCCGTGGATACACGATGCGAGTATGTAAGCGCGCGATACGGACAGAAAGCGGACGTCAGCGCCCCGGAATTCCCAGGGCGCCGACCGTGACGTTGACGGTCTGGGTCTTGGTGATCTCCGACCCGGCTGGTTCGGCCTGATTGACGATGCGGTTCACGACGGTCGGGTCGAGCTGGACCTCGGTCGTGGTGCTGATGTTGGACGTCGTGCCCGTCCAGCCTGCGGACTCGAGGGCGGACAGTGCCTGGGACACCGTCAGACCGAGCAGGTCCGGCATCGGGATCTTGTCGCCGTTGGACACTCGCAGGGTGACGGTGTCACCTTCGACTGCGTTGGACCCACCTGCCGGGCTGGTCGAGACGACCTCTCCCACGGGTTGGCTCGAGTCGATGTTCTCGACCTGAACTCTGAATCCGGCGCCTTCGACGTTCGGCTGCGCCACGGCGACCTGCTGGCCGACGACGTCCGGCACACGGATCTGCGCAGGACCGGAGCCGAGGGTGATCTTCACGGACGATCCGACGGTGATGCCGACCCCCGACGACGGATTCTGCTCGACGACCTTGTCGAGGTTCTCCGGCGTCGACGGTGCACGTGCGCGGGTGCCGTCGAGTTCGAGGCCCAGCGCGGACAGGGCCTGTGCGGCCTGCTGTTCGGTCTTGCCGGTCAACTGCGGCACCTGAACCTGCTCGGGTCCGGTCGACACCTCGAGGTTGACGGTGCTCTTGGAGTCCACTTCGGCGCCTGCGCCCGGTCTGGTGGTGATGACGTCGCCGGATGCGACGGTGGCGTCGGGCTTCTCCTGGATCGCGACCCGCAGGTCGGCCTCCTGGAGGCGTGCTTCGGCGTCGGACGCGGACAGGTTGGACACGTCGGGGATCGCGACGCGGTCCGGTGAGGAGCCGGGGCCCAGAGACCACAGGAACGCACCCACGATCCCCACGATCACCAGTGCCGCGACGGACAGAAGGGCGATCCTGACGCCGCGGTGCCGCGGCTCGGAGTCATCGGAGTCCGCGTGGCGCCCGGTGCTCGTGCTGTCGGCGGAGTCGGCGGTCGCTTTCGCTCGTGGTTGCGGTGCGCGTGCGTCCATGGCGCCGAGGATCGTGGTGCGATCCTCGTCGTTCATGACGGTCGGTGCGCTGGGGCGTTGCCCACCGAGGACGCGGACCAGATCGGTACGCATCTCCGCGGCGGACTGGTAGCGGTTGGCGGGGTTCTTGGCCATCGCCTTGAGGATGATCGAGTCGAGTTCGCGCGGAACGTCGGGGTTGACGCGTGACGGTAGCTCGGGATCCTCACGGACGTGCTGGTAGGCGACGGCGACGGGCGAGTCACCCTTGAACGGCGGTTCCCCGGTGAGGATCTCGAACAGGACGCAGCCCAGCGAGTACACGTCCGACCGTGCGTCGACCTGCTCGCCCCTGGCCTGTTCCGGCGACAGGTACTGCGCGGTTCCGATGACGGCGGCGGTCTGCGTCATCGGGCTCGAGCTGTCGGCGATGGCGCGGGCGATGCCGAAGTCCATGACCTTGACGGCGCCGGCGTTGTTGATCATCACGTTCGCCGGTTTGACGTCGCGGTGGACGATTCCGTTGCGGTGCGAGAAATCCAGCGCAGCGCAGACGTCGGCGATGACTTCCATCGCGCGCCTGGCGGGCATCGGACCTTCGGCGCGCACGATGTCCCGCAGTGTGCTGCCGTCGACGTACTCCATGACGATGAACGGAAGCGGTCCTGCTTCCGTCTCGGCTTCACCGGTGTCGTAGACCGCGACGATCGCGGGATGGTTGAGTGCGGCCGCGTTCTGGGCTTCGCGACGGAAACGCAGGTAGAACGTGGGGTCGCGGGCGAGGTCGGCACGCAGGACCTTGATGGCGACGTCGCGGTCGAGGCGGTTGTCGCGCGCGAGATGAACCTCGGACATGCCACCGAATCCGAGAATCTCGCCCAGCTCGTAGCGGGACGAGAGGTTGCGGGGAGTCGTCATGGCTGTCCTAGTCGATCAAAGAAGGGTCGATCGGTGGGGGGTCGATCCGAGAATTCGTCCGCTGCGGCGGCGCCGTCCGTGGTGCCCGACGCCTGAGGTTCTTCCTCCTGGCCGCCGCCGATTCCGGGGATGGACGGCAACGTGAACGACGGGATGGTGATCCCGCCGCGGCTCGTCGTCGTGGTCTCCGAGGTGGTGGTCGGTTCGGTCGTCGTCGGTTCCGTCGTGGTCGTCGTGGTGGTGGTGGTCGTCGGTTCCGTGGTGGTCGTCGTCGGCTCGGTCGTGGTGGTGGACGGCTCCGTGGTGGTCGTCGTGGTCGTGACCGGCTGCTGAGACGTCGTCGGCGGAACGAACGGCGCGGGAGTTTCGTCCTCCCGATTCAGCAGCACGAACCCTCCGATGACGATCGCGAGGAGCAGCAGACCTCCGCCGCCCCAGGCGAGGGCCTTCTGCGCCGAGGACATGCCGGTCTGTTCGGGTACCGCAGGCGCAGCGGCACCTGTTGGTGGGCCGGTGTAGCGGTTCTGCGACGTCGGCATCATCTGCGTGCTGGTCGGCGTCGGCGCCGGTACGACGCCCGGCATCATCACTCGACCCGTGCCGGGTCCCCGGCTGGTACCGGGAGCGGGCGGCCTTCGGCCCGCGCGGACAGCGGCGACGGCGTCGGCGAATTCACCGCCGTTGGCGTAACGCTGTGCCGGGTCCTTCGCCATCGTGATCTCGATGAGCTCTCGGACGCCTGCAGGGAGGTCGGCGGGCAGCGGGGCAGGTGTCTCGCGCACGTGCTTCATCGCGACCGTCAAAGCCCCGTCGCCGACGAACGGGCGTGTCCCCGACAACGCCTCGTACCCGACGACTCCGAGCGAGTAGACGTCGGATGCCGAGGTGGCTTCCTCACCCAGGGCCTGTTCCGGCGCGATGTACTGCGCGGTGCCCATCACCATGCCGGTCTTGGTGACCGGGGAGGCGTCGACGGCCTTCGCGATTCCGAAGTCGGTGATCTTCACCTGGCCGGCCGGGGTGATCAGGATGTTTCCCGGCTTGACGTCGCGGTGTACCACTCCCGCGGTGTGGGCGACCTGCAGTGAACGCCCGGTCTGCTCGAGCATGTCGAGGGCATGACCGAGGGGGAGCCGGCCGATGCGTCCGAGGACGGCGTTGAGGGGCTCGCCGTTGACGAGTTCCATCACCAGGTACGCGAGGGACTCGCCTGCTTCGTCGCGGGTCTCGCCGTAGTCGTAGACACCCGCGATGCCGGGGTGGTTGAGCTGGGCGGTGGTCCGGGCTTCGAAACGGAAGCGCTGCAGGAACTCCGGGTCCTCGGAGAACTCGGCCTTGAGCACCTTGACGGCGACCTTGCGATCGAGGCGGTTGTCCATCGCCTCCCACACCTGGCCCATTCCGCCTGTCGCGATCAGTCGTAGCAGGCGGTAGCGCTGTGCAATGACTGCACCGTTCTTCAGTGGCACGAGATGGTCACCTCCCCTGCAATCCGGCAGCGATGACGGCGCGACCGACCGGAGCTGCGACCGACCCACCGGTTGCGGCGAGGGCGCGGTCGCCGCCGTCCTCGACGATTACTGCGATTGCGATCTTCGGATTGTCGGCGGGCGCGAACCCGATGTACCAGGCGTGCGGCGGTGTGTTCCGCGGATCGGTGCCGTGCTCGGCGGTTCCGGTCTTCGACGCGATCTGCACGCCCGGGATCTTGCCTTCGCCGCCGGTGTTGTTCTCCGACCCGATCATCAGGTCGGTGAGCGTCTTCGCGGTTTCGGGACTGATCGCCTCGCCTGCGGACTGCGGGACCGTAGTCGACAGGTTGGACAGGTCAGGGGACTGCAGCTGGCTGACCAGGTGCGGGTCCATCCGTACACCGGAGTTGGCGACGGTCGCCGCGATTACCGCGTCCTGCAACGGCGTCAGCGCGACGTCGCGCTGTCCGATGCTGGACTGACCCAGGGCGGCATCGTCGGGGATCTGGCCGATGGTGCTGTCCGCGACGGGCAGCGGCAGCGACGTCGTCTCGCTGCCGATTCCGAATGCGCTCGCCGTGTCCTTCAGTGCGTCGGCGCCGGTTGCGATACCGAGCTCGACGAAGGCGGTGTTGCACGAGCGCGCGAAAGCCTCGCGCAGCGTCGCCGTCGGGCCGCCGCCGCAGGTGCTGCCGTTGTAGTTCTCGAGGGTGGTCTCGGTGCCGGGCAGCGTGATGGTCGGGGCCGCCGTCAACTGGTCGTCGGGTGTTACGCCGTTCTCGAGGGCCGCGGCGGTGACGAGCACCTTGAACGTCGACCCGGGCGGGTACGTCGCCGAGATGGCGCGGTTCAGAAGCGGTTTCGCGGGGTCGGCGTTCAGTGCGTCCCAGGCCTCGGTGGTCTGCGCGCCGTCGTGGCTGGCCAGCAGGTTCGGGTCGTAGCTCGGCGAGCTGGCCATCGCGAGGATGTTGCCGGTCGACGGTTCGATCGCCACGACCGATCCGGTGTATCCCCGGGAGAACAGCTGATCGTAGGCGACCTGCTGGACAACGGGATCGATTGTCGTGACGACGTTGCCGCCGCGTGGGTCGCGTCCGGAGATCAGGTCGAACAGGCGGCGACCGAACAGGCGGTCGTCGGAGCCGTTGAGTACTTGATCCTCGGTCCGCTCGAGGCCGGTGCTCGAGTACAGCATCGAGTAGAACCCGGTGATCGGGGCGTTGGCCATCGGGCTGTTGGGCGCCAACTGGTTCGGTGGATAAGTACGCAGGTACTTGTACCGATCGTCGGTGGCGATCGACGCGGCGAGGACCTGGCCGCCGGCCGAGATCTGACCGCGCTGGCGGGAGTACTCGTCGAGCAGGACTCGGGAGTTGCGCGGATCGGACCGTAGGTCGTCGGCCTTGATGACCTGCAGATATGTGGCGTTGAGGAGCAACGCGACGACCATCACCATGACGGCGACGGAGACGCGACGGAGCGGAGTGTTCATGAGCGCTTCACCATCTCGGTCGGTGCCTCGGCGATGGGGGCGGCCGGTGCCGGCTTCTTCTTCGGCGTCGCGGGTTCACGTGCGGCGTCGGAGATCTTGATCAGCAGGGCGACGAGCAGGTAGTTGGCTAGAAGCGACGATCCTCCGTAGGACAGGTACGGCGTGGTGAGGCCGGTGAGCGGGATGAGCTTGGTGACGCCGCCGACGACGACGAACAACTGGATCGCGACGGTGAAGGACAGGCCTGCGGCGAGGAGTTTGCCGAAGCTGTCACGCACCGCCAACGCCGTCCGCAGACCACGGATGATGAAGACCAGGTACAGGACCAGCACCGCGGTGAGTCCGATGAGGCCGAGTTCCTCACCGATGGCCGCGATGATGAAGTCGGTCTTCGCGAACGGCACCTGCGACGGACGTCCGCTGCCGAGGCCCGTTCCTGCGAGACCACCGGTGGCGAAACTGAACATCGACTGGACGATCTGGTAGCCGGTGTCGTTGTAGTCGTCGAACGGGTGCAGCCACGTGTCGGTACGGATCTTGACGTGGCCGAACACCTGGTATGCGAACAGGAACCCGACGAGCAGCAGGCCGAAACCGATGATGAGCCATCCGACGCGTTCGGTCGCGATGTAGATCATGACCAGCACGGTGCCGAAGATCAGCAGCGACGAACCGAGGTCCTTCTCGAACACGAGAACACCGACGGAGACGATCCACACCAGAAGGATGGGCCCCAGGTCGCGGGCGCGGGGGAAGTCCATGCCGAGGAAGTGCTTACCGGCGGTGGTGAACAGTTCACGCTTGGCGACCAGCAGCGACGCGAAGAAGATGAGCAGCAGGATCTTCGCGAACTCGCCCGGCTGAATGCTGAACCCCGGCAGCCGGATCCAGATCTTGGAACCGTTGACCTCGGAGAACGCCGATGGCAGGACTGCGGGGATGGCGAGCAGCACCAAACCGCACAATCCGACGGTGTAGCTGTACCGAGCGAGGGTGCGGTAGTCGCGGAGGAGAACGAGGAGCGCGATGAAACCGGCGATGGCCAGGGTTGTCCACAGGACTTGCTGGTTGGCGTCGGGAGACGGAATCTCCTGTCCCAGATACGCAGCCGACTGCTGGTCCGCGAGATCCAGTCGATGGATCAACACCAATCCGAGCCCGTTGAGCAGCGCCACGATCGGCAGCAGCAGCGGGTCGGCGTACGGAGCGAACCGACGTACGGCCAGATGAGCGACTGTGACCAGCGCGAGGTACGCCAGACCGTACTTCGCCAGATCCCACGTGATCGCCTGTTCCTGGCTCGCTTCCACCAGAACGAGCGACAGCGTCGTGATGAGCACTGCGATACCGAGCAGAAGCAACTCGATGTTGCGGCGATTGGACTGGACCGGAGCAGGCGCGAATCCGCCCGGTGGGCTCGGAAAGGACGCCCCCACAGATGGATTGGAGCTCATCAAGTACCGGTCCTGCAGTTCTGACCCGGCAACTGGGTGACCGTGGGTGCCGGAGTGGTCGTGGTCGGCGGCGCAGCAGGATCGGCAGGCG
This sequence comes from Rhodococcus sp. RS1C4, assembly GCF_002258225.1. Classification (NCBI taxonomy): domain Bacteria; kingdom Bacillati; phylum Actinomycetota; class Actinomycetes; order Mycobacteriales; family Nocardiaceae; genus Rhodococcus; species Rhodococcus sp. RS1C4. The sequence goes on from NZ_NOXZ01000021.1 coordinate 128,742, forward strand.
GCGCGGCCGGGTCGGCGGGCGGTGCGGGAGGTGCCGCCGGATCCGCGGGCGGCGCGGCGGGCGTCGGCGACGGAGTGGTCTGGCTCGTCGTCGAGGCGACCTCGTCGCACGGCGGGAGAAGATCTCCCGAGGCGAGGCGGTTCATCTGACTGTCGACGTCGTCCAGCTTGCCCGACGGCAGCCCCGCGCGCACCTGCTCACGGGCGGCAGGAGCGAGGTCGTCGACCTGGAAGACGGTGCAGTCGGCGGGAACGGTGTCGGGTGCGCTCAACGTGAGTGCCCCCTCGTTGCCGAGGCATCCGATGCTGTGCACGGATTGCAAGGAGTATCCGAGGATCGAACCGGGCACACCGCGCATCACGGCGACGCGGCCGTTGTCCTCGCCTACGTAGTAGTTGCCACGGATGGCCGCATTGGCGACGAAGGCGCCACCGACGAGCAAAGCGACGACGGCGAGAGCAACGAGCGTCCACCGCAGCTTGTGCGACTTCTTCTCCGGCACCGGTGCAGGCGTCGTCACCCGCTTCGGTGTGGTCCGGGGTGGGCGCATGGCCGCGGCGCGTCCGGCTGCCGTGTTCGGCGGCGGAGCGTCTTCCTCGTCCTCGGTGCTGGCTGCGCCGCCGAGAATGGGCGAGCTCTGCCCGTAGTCGATGTCCACGACGTCGGCGACGACGACGGTCACGTTGTCCGGACCGCCACTGCGCAGCGCCAATTCGATGAGGCGGTCCGCGCACGACGCGCAATCGCCCTCGTTCATCGTGTTCTCGATGGTCTCGTCGCTCACGACGTCGGACAATCCGTCGGAGCACAGGAGATAACGGTCTCCGGCTTTCGCTTCCCGCACGGTCAGCGTCGGCTCGATCTCGTTGCCGGTCAACGCGCGCATGATCAACGAACGCTGCGGGTGCGTATGTGCCTGTTCGGCGGTGATCCTGCCCTCGTCGACGAGGGACTGGACGAACGTGTCGTCGCGGGTGATCTGGGTCAGCTTGGTGTCGCGGAGCATGTAGGCGCGGGAGTCGCCGATGTGGCAGAGCCCGATCTTCCTGCCTGCGAACAGAATTGCGGTCAGGGTTGTGCCCATGCCGTCGAGCTCGGGCTCGTCCTCGACCTGATCGGCGATGGACGCGTTGCCTTCGCGCGTCGCGGCTTCGAGCTTGCCGAGGAGGTCGTCACCCGGTTCGTCGTCGTCGAGGTGCGCGAGCGCGGCGATCATCAACTGCGACGCCACCTCGCCTGCCGCGTGGCCGCCCATGCCGTCGGCGAGGGCGAGAAGACGCGCACCGGCGTAGACGGAATCCTCGTTGTTCGAGCGCACCAAGCCGCGATCACTGCGGGCGGCGTATCGCAGTACCAGTGTCACGGGCGCAGCTCGATCACGGTCTTACCGACACGCACCGGCGTGCCGAGCGGAACTCGAACTGCCGTCGTCACCTTCGCGCGATCGAGGTAGGTCCCGTTGGTCGAACCCAGATCCTCGACGTACCAATCGCCGCCGCGTGGCGAGATTCGAGCGTGGCGAGTGGACGCGTAATCGTCGGTCAGCACGAGCGTGGAGTCGTCCGCGCGGCCGATGAGAACAGGCTGGGTACCGAGTGAAATTCGTGTTCCGGCGAGACCGCCCTGTGTCACCACTAGATTCTTGGCAACCTTCTGTTTGTTGAACGACGGGAGAACTTTCGACCCGCCCGAGTACCGCGCAGGCATCCGCATTCCCGACGCCGCGTAGATGTCGCTGCGAAGCGTGCGAAGTACGGCCCAGACGAAGAACCACAACAACAGCAGAAAGCCTGCCCTGGTCAACTGCAGAATCAAGCCCTGCACAGCCGTCCACCTCCTTCGCAGGTCGTACTTGGTCGGCGTCGCGGGCGCACGCCGGGATCTCCCCCCGAGCCGCCAGCGATCGTAATGACACGACGTCTCACGCAGCATCCTAAGGGGAAGCTGCGCGTGTCGATCACCATACGGGTGAGGTGCGTCAGACGATGCGGACGAGGATCTCCGAGTGACCAGCGCGAATGACGTCGCCGTCGGCGAGTTGCCAATCCTGGACCGGTGATCCGTTGACCGTCGTTCCGTTGGTGGATCCGAGGTCGGAGAGCATCGCCACCCGGCCGTCCCAGCGGATCTCGACGTGCCGGCGGGACACGCCGGTGTCCGGGAGACGGAACTGAGCGTCCTGGCCACGGCCGATGATGTTCTGGCCGTCGCGGAGCTGGAAGTACCGTCCGCTGCCGTCCTCGAGTTGCAGCGTTGCCGTCAGGCCCTGGCTGTCGGAGTACGCGGGCTCGTCGTAACCGTAGGCAGGCTGCTGATACCCCGCGGTGGGGTACTGGCCCTGGGGGTACCCGTTCTGCTGCGGCGGGTAGTCGTACGCGGGCTGCTGGTAGCCGGCGGGTTCGGCGTACGCCTGCTGGTCGTAGCCCTGGTCCGCGTATGCCTGCTGGCCGTAGTTCTGCTGGCCGTATGCCTGCTGGTCGTAACCCTGGCGTCCGTACGACGGATCGGAGTAGGCCTGGCCGCCCTGATCACGTGCAGCCTGCTCATGCCCTGCCTGCTCGTACCCGTTCTGATCCGAGTACGCCTGCTGGCCGTATGCCTGCTGGTCGTATCCCTGATCCGGATACTGCTGGTCGTAGCCCTGATCTGCGTACTGCTGGTCGCCGTACGCCTGGTCGTCGTGGCCCTGGCCGTAGGACTGAGGGTCGTACTGACCCTCCTGGACGGGTGCCTGTGCTGCCGGGGCGCCGTAGCCGCCTCCGTACGGCGCACCATTGCGGTAGCCCTGGTCTGCTGCTGCGCGCGGATCGCGTCCGTTCTGCTGTGCGTACCGAGGATCCTGACCCGGCGCCGGGTATCCGCCGCGTGCGCGAGGGTCGGGGCGAGAGCCGTCGGCCGGGTCGCGTTGCGGGTCGTAACCTGGGTTCTGCGTCATGTGGCCGGCTCCTGATGTCGACTTAGGTGGGGCGGACGGGCGCGGGGGTCGCGGACCGGGTGCTGCAGGTTTCTGTAGCGCGGCACCGGCTGCAGTCGGTGATCGTCCCACATCGGGGTCGACCGAACCACTGGCCCGGAACTGGCCGGTGTGCAAAGTAGGGGACGGCTCGAAGCGAACCACGATCTCTCCGTACGTCTGCCAGCCCTGATCGCGTATGTAGTCGCCCAGGTGGCGGGAGAATGCCTTCATGGTCAGGTCCTGGTCCGCGGCCAGTTCCTCGTGATCGGAGCTGTTGATGGTGATCACATAGCTGTTGGGGGCGAGATAATGACCACCGTCGAGTGGTCGGACTCTGTCCGACGCCTCCTGCTGAAGTGCCGCCTCGACCTCTTGGGGAACGACACCGCCGCCGAACACTCGGGCGAAGACGTCGCCCACTGCGCCCTGGAGCTTTCGCTCGAAACGCTGGACAATGCCCATGGTGACCTCACTTCCCGGTCGTGCTTCGTTGGATTGCGCCTCAGGCGCGTGTCGCCTACAGGTCGTCGTCTCAGCATGATATACGTTGCCGCTCGGAGCCTGTCGGTGCTGCAGTCGGCCGACGAACGGGCACGATTTTCATGCAGCGATATCTGCGTGTTAATGTTCACCGGTCGCCCGGGCGGGTGGCGGAATGGCAGACGCGCTGGCTTCAGGTGCCAGTGTCCTTCGGGACGTGGGGGTTCAAGTCCCCCTCCGCCCACAACACTGGCTGCAGCTGATTCACTCGCTGCGGCCAGTAGTCATTTTCGGGGTAGTGCGTCCAGGACGCGTCCGGTCGGATCGAAATTTCCTCCGTGTAATTACCGGATCCTCTTCCAGTACCGCAGAACTCGCCGCGAACGCGGGCCGATGAGGGTATTTTTCGAGTTCGAACGATCATCGAGCGAGCCAGGGGGGCGCAATGCGGGGGTCAGGGAATTGTAAAAGCCCAGGTAGAGAGCCTGAATAGGCTTACCTTATTTGCAGGTTGGCCTAGGTGCTGACTTATCGTTTGTTGTTGGACCGACGTACCCAATTGTCGATCCGCCCGAAAGGCACCTTCGTTTCACCGTTTCGAGCGCACCCGCTCGACGTTATCCGAAGATCGCCTCCGGTGGTGCTGCTTCAACGGCGAACGGCACCGAATAGCCGTCCGCGACGGCCGGTTATCTGTGCCGCGCCGATCCGACGTACTTGAAGGCTGGACTTATCCGAAGGCTAGGTATGAAGCACACTCCGGGCCCCCAAGGCCTCTACGACCCCCGCAACGAACACGACTCCTGTGGTGTCGCGTTCGTGGTGGACATGCATGGTCGTCGTAGTCGAGACATCGTCGAGAAGGCCATCACCGCGCTGGTCAACCTCGAGCACCGGGGCGCCGCCGGCTCCGAACCCAACACCGGTGACGGCGCCGGAATCCTGATCCAGGTACCGGACGCGTTCTTCCGTGCCGTGGTCGATTTCGAGCTGCCCGCCGCTGGTTCGTACGCCACCGGAATCGCATTCCTGCCGCAGGGCAAGAAGGACGCCGCCCGCGCGAGCGACGACGTCGTCCGCATCGTCGAAGAAGAGGGCATGAAGGTCCTCGGATGGCGTGAAGTTCCCACCGACGACTCCTCCCTCGGGGCGCTCGCGCGTGACGCGATGCCGACGTTCCGTCAATTGTTCTTCGCCTCGCCGGCCGGCTCCGTTACCGATCTGGCTCTCGAGCGCGCCGCGTTCGTCATCCGTAAGCGCGTCGAGCACGAGCTCGGCGAAGAGGGTGCAGGCAAGGACGGGCCCGGCCGCGAGACCGTGTACTTCCCGTCGCTGTCCTCGCAGACCTTCGTCTACAAGGGCATGCTGACGACGCCTCAGCTCAAGGGCTTCTACCTCGACCTGCAGGACGAGCGCGTGGAAAGCGCTCTTGGCCTTGTGCATTCGCGCTTCTCCACGAACACGTTCCCGTCGTGGCCGCTGGCGCACCCGTTCCGCCGCGTCGCGCACAACGGTGAGATCAACACCGCCACCGGTAACGAGAACTGGATGCGCGCCCGCGAGGCACTGATCACCTCCGACGTGTTCGGTGGATCCGAGGCCCTCGAGAAGATCTTCCCGGTCGTTACCGAAGGCGCAAGCGACACTGCACGTTTCGACGAGGTGCTCGAGCTTCTGCACCTCGGCGGCCGCAGCCTTCCGCACGCCGTCCTCATGATGATCCCCGAAGCCTGGGAGCGTCACGAGTCGATGGACCCCGCTCGCCGGGCGTTCTACAAGTACCACTCCTCGCTGATGGAGCCGTGGGATGGACCGGCGTCGGTGTGCTTCACCGACGGCACCGTCATCGGCGCGGTCCTGGACCGAAACGGTCTGCGCCCCAGCCGACTCTGGGTCACCGACGACGGATTGGTCGTCATGGCCTCCGAGGTCGGCGTCCTGGACATCGATCCGGCGAAGGTGGTCCGCAAGGTTCGTCTGCAGCCCGGCCGTATGTTCCTGGTGGACACCGCGCAGGGCCGCATCGTCTCCGACGACGAGATCAAGGACGAGCTCGCCGCCGAGCACCCGTACCAGCAGTGGCTCGACGAAGGTCTGACCTCGATCGACGACCTGCCGGACCGCCCGCACGTGCACATGCCGCACGACCGCGTTCTCATCCGTCAGCAGATCTTCGGCTACACCACCGAGGAGCTGAACGTTCTGGTCTCGCCGATGGCGAAGACCGGCGCCGAGGCCATCGGTTCGATGGGTACCGACACTCCGATCGCCGTGCTGTCGGTTCGTCCTCGGATGCTGTTCGACTACTTCTCGCAGCTGTTCGCCCAGGTCACCAACCCGCCGCTCGACGCGATCCGCGAGGAGATCGTCACCAGCCTCGGCGGAACGATCGGACCCGAGGGCGACCTGCTCAACCCCGGCCCCGACGCGTGCAAGCAGATCGTGCTCCCGCAGCCGATCCTGCACAACGACGACCTGGCCAAGCTCGTCCACATCAACGACGAGGGCACGCAGGAAGGCCTGCGCTCGGTCGTCGTGCGCGGCCTCTACCCCGTCGCCGAAGGTGGCGAAGGTCTGCAGAAGTCGTTGGAGGCCATCCGCGCTCAGGTGTCCGCCGCCATCTCCGGTGGCGCACGGATCATCGTGCTGTCGGACCGTGAGTCGAGCGAGAAGCTGGCCCCGATCCCGTCGCTGCTGCTGACCTCGGCGGTGCACCACCACCTCGTTCGCGAGAAGACGCGTACCAAGGTCGGCCTGATCGTGGAGTCCGGTGACGCCCGCGAGGTGCACCACATGGCTCTGCTCATCGGCTTCGGTGCCGCTGCGGTCAACCCGTACATGGCGTTCGAGTCCATCGAGGACATGATCGAGCGCGGCGCACTGACGGGCATCGAGTTCGACAAGGCCGTCTCCAATTACATCAAGGCCGCAGGCAAGGGCGTGCTGAAGGTGATGTCCAAGATGGGCATCTCCACCCTCGCCTCGTACACCGGCGCACAGCTGTTCCAGGTCATCGGCCTGTCGCAGGGCCTCGTCGACGAGTACTTCACCGGTTTGAACAGTCACCTCGGCGGTATCGAGCTCGAGCAGATCGCACAGGATGTGGCCACCCGCCACGGCATGGCGTACCTCGAGAACCGTCAGGAACGTGCACATCGTGAACTCGAGGTCGGCGGTGAGTACCAGTGGCGTCGTGAAGGGGAGTACCACCTCTTCAACCCCGACACCGTGTTCAAGCTGCAGCACTCGACTCGCACCGGTCAGTACGACATCTTCAAGGAATACACGAAGATGGTCGACGATCAGTCCGAGCGCCTCGCGTCGCTTCGCGGTCTGTTCCGCTTCAAGACCGAAGAGCGCCAAGCGATTTCCATCGACGAGGTGGAGCCCGCATCGGAGATCGTCAAGCGATTCTCGACGGGTGCGATGAGCTACGGATCCATCTCCGCCGAGGCTCACGAGACTCTCGCGATCGCCATGAACCGCCTCGGCGGACGCTCCAACTCCGGTGAGGGCGGCGAGAGCGTCGACCGCTTCGAGCCCGACGAGAACGGCGACTGGCGTCGTAGCGCGATCAAGCAGGTGGCGTCGGGACGTTTCGGCGTCACCTCGCACTACCTGACCAACTGCACCGACATCCAGATCAAGATGGCGCAGGGCGCCAAGCCCGGTGAGGGCGGCCAGCTTCCGGCGCACAAGGTGTACCCGTGGGTCGCCGAGGTTCGCCACTCGACGCCCGGTGTCGGCCTCATCTCGCCGCCGCCGCACCACGACATCTACTCGATCGAGGATCTCGCTCAGCTGATCCACGACCTGAAGAACGCCAACCCGCAGGCACGCATCCACGTGAAGCTGGTCTCCGAGGTCGGTGTCGGCACGGTCGCGGCCGGTGTCTCGAAGGCACACGCCGACGTGGTGCTCATCTCCGGCCACGACGGCGGTACCGGCGCAACGCCGCTGACGTCGGTCAAGCACGCAGGTGGACCGTGGGAGCTCGGCCTCGCCGAGACCCAGCAGACGTTGCTGCTCAACGGTCTTCGTGACCGCATCGTCGTGCAGGTCGACGGCCAGCTCAAGACCGGCCGCGACGTCATGGTCGCCGCACTGCTCGGCGGCGAGGAGTTCGGTTTCGCGACCGCGCCTCTCGTCGTGTCGGGCTGCATCATGATGCGCGTCTGCCACCTCGACACCTGCCCCGTCGGTGTCGCGACGCAGAACCCGGTGCTGCGCAAGCGTTTCGCAGGCAAGCCCGAGTTCGTCGAGAACTTCTTCATGTTCATCGCAGAAGAGGTTCGCGAGCTTCTGGCCGAGCTGGGCTTCCGCACGCTCAACGAAGCCGTCGGCCAGGTCGCTCTGTTGGACACCACCGCTGCGAAGGAAGCGTGGAAGGCGTCCAAGCTGGATCTGTCGCCCATCCTCGACGAGGTCGAGTCGGCGTTCATGAACCAGGACCTCTACAACACGGGCGTCCAGGATCACGGACTCGACAAGGCGCTGGACCAGCAGCTCATCGTGCAGAGCCGCAATGCTCTGGACAGGGGCGAGAAGGTCACGTTCGAGTCCAAGATCACCAACGTCAACCGCACCGTCGGCACCATGCTCGGACACGAGTTGACCAAGGCGTACGGCGGAGTCGGCTTGCCGGACAACACCATCGACATCACGTTCACCGGTTCGGCCGGTAACAGCTTCGGCGCGTTCGTGCCGTCGGGCATGACCCTGCGCCTCAACGGCGACGCCAACGACTTCGTCGGTAAGGGCCTGTCCGGCGGACGCATCATCGTGCGGCCGTCGCTGAACGCTCCTGCAGGATTCGTCGCCGAGGACAACATCATCGGTGGCAACGTCTTCCTGTTCGGCGCGACGCAGGGTGAGGCTCTCATCCGCGGTGTAGTCGGCGAGCGTTTCGCGGTCCGTAACTCCGGTGCCGTAGCCGTCGTCGAAGGCGTCGGTGACCACGGCTGCGAGTACATGACCGGTGGAAAGGTCGTCATCCTCGGCGAGACCGGCCGCAACTTCGGTGCCGGTATGTCCGGCGGCGTGGCGTTCGTCTTCGATCCGAACAAGACGTTCGAGGCGAACCTCAACACCGAGCTGGTCGACATCGAGAGCATCGAGGGCGACGAGTTCACCTGGCTCAAGGAAATCGTCACTCGTCACCACGAGGAAACGGGATCCGATGTCGCGGAGCGCATCCTGGCGGACTGGTCACAGCAGGTGAACCACTTCGTGAAGGTCATGCCTCGCGATTACAAGAAGGTACTGCTTGCCATCTCCGAGGCCGAGAAGAACGGCGCGGACGTGGACGAGGCGATCATGGAGGCAGCTCGTGGGTGACCCACAGGGATTTCTGAAGAACACCGTCCGCGAACTGCCGAAGCGTCGGCCGGTCGACCTGCGACTGATGGACTGGAAAGAGGTCTACGAAGACTTCCCGAAGGACACTCTGCAGACCCAGGCCAGCCGGTGCATGGACTGCGGAATTCCGTTCTGCCACAACGGCTGCCCGCTCGGGAACCTGATTCCCGAGTGGAACGACCTGGTCTTCAAGGACCGCTGGCGTGAGGGAATCGACCGTCTGCACGCCACCAACAACTTCCCGGAGTTCACCGGGCGGCTGTGCCCGGCGCCGTGCGAGGCGTCGTGCGTTCTGGGCATCAACCAGGATCCGGTGACGATCAAGCAGGTCGAGGTCGAGATCATCGACAAGGCCTTCGAGGAAGGCTGGGTCACCCCGGTCTACCCGACGCACCTGACCGGCAAGACGGTCGCCGTCGTCGGCTCCGGTCCTGCGGGTCTCGCTGCAGCGCAGCAGCTGACGCGTGCCGGCCACACCGTGACGGTGTTCGAGCGTGCCGACCGCATCGGCGGACTGCTGCGCTACGGCATCCCCGAGTTCAAGATGGAGAAGCGCCACATCGACCGCCGTCTGGCGCAGATGGAGGCCGAGGGCACGGTGTTCCGCACCGGCGTCAACGTCGGCGTCGACATCACGGCCGACGAACTGCGCGCGGAATTCGACGCTGTCGTTCTCTCCGGTGGCGCCACCGCGTGGCGCGACCTGCCGATCGAAGGCCGCGAGAACGAGGGCATCTACCAGGCCATGGAGTTCCTGCCCCACGCCAACCGCGTGCAGCAGGGAGACTTCGCCGAGCCTCCGGTCAGCGCCGAGGGCAAGAAGGTCGTCATCATCGGCGGCGGCGACACCGGTGCGGACTGCCTCGGTACCTCGCACCGTCAGGGCGCGGCAAGCGTTCACCAGTTCGAGATCATGGCGCGTCCGCCGGAAGAGCGTGCAACGTCCACTCCGTGGCCGCTGTACCCGCTGATGTTCCGCGTGGCGTCGGCGCACGAAGAGGGCGGCGAGCGCGTGTTCTCCGTCAACACCGAGCGTTTCCTCGGCAAGGACGGCAAGGTCACCGGACTCGAAGCTCACGAGGTCGAGTTCAAGGCAGGCAAGTTCGAGAAGGTCGAGGGCAGCGAGTTCACCCTCGAGGCCGATCTCGTCCTCCTCGCCATGGGCTTCGTCGGGCCGGAGAAGCCAGGCCTGCTCACCGATCTCGGCGTGGACCTGAACGAGCGCGGCAACGTCAAGCGCTCGAACGAGTGGGTCACCAACGTTCCCGGCGTCTTCGTCGCCGGTGACATGGGCCGCGGCCAGTCGCTCATCGTGTGGGCCATCGCCGAGGGTCGCTCCTGCGCAGCCGCTGTCGACACCTTCCTGCAGGGTGCCACCGCACTGCCCGCGCCGATCGTCCCGACCCAGGCGCCGCAGAGGTAGTTTCTTCTCGCTTCGGCATGAATGCGCCACCGCAACCGTCAGACGGCTGCGGTGGCGCATTCATGCGTTTGGGGGCCGGTCGAAAAGCACGTTTCACGCGCTGAAACCTCGTTTTCGTTCCCGTATGTGAACCTTCATGAATTTAGGTAACCTGCGTTTACCGATTGGGCATCGATTCGACATCAGGCACTGGAATTCTCACAGTGAGTAGTCGAATGTCCGCTGACGCAGTGAGGCCGCACCATGCGCGTGAAGAAGCTTGTCGCCACCATCGGATCCGTGTTGACGATCGCTGCCGGGTCGGCGGCGATGTCCACCGTCACTGCCAGCACGGCGTCGGCGGATCCGGCATCGTGCCCCAGCATGTACGTAGTCGCGATTCCGGGCACGTGGGAGACCAGTTCGGGCGCTGCGCCGCGGCCGGGGATGCTCACTGCCGTCACCGACCGCATCGCGAGCAGCGATATCCGAACCGACTACGTGTCCTACCCGGCGACGGCGTTTCCGTGGGAAGGCGGCATCTACGGCGAGTCGCGTGCAATCGCCACCGCCAACGCGGGCGGCATGCTGAAGTCCGTGGCCGACCGTTGTGGCGCAACGAAATTCGGCATCATCGGATACAGCCAGGGCGCGGATGCCGCAGGCGACCTCGCGGCGTCGATCGGTACCGGCCTCGGCGTGGTTCCGGCGGACAAGGTCGTCGCGGTGGGGCTGATCTCCGATCCCAAGCGGTCCGACGCCGATGCGCTGGTCGGGCCCGAGGTCGTCGGCACCGGTGTCGGTGGGCCTCGGGTGGGCGGGTTCGGATACGTCAGCCCGGTCGTCCGAACGTTCTGTGCGGTCGGTGACCTGTACTGCTCGACACCGAAGGACGACTACGTGGCGCGGCTCGCGGGTTTCCTTGCGGTGTCGTCGGATCCGAGCCCGGACGTCGCAGCGAAGGCACAGCAGGATGCACAGATCCTGCTCGGTGACATCGCGTCGGCCGGCGGGCTCCCGGTTCTGCAGGGGCAATTGTCGGACCAGGCGAACGAGCAGCGGCGCCGTGAGATCGAGGCGTTCTACCGCTCCGGAATTCACCAGGAATACGCGTCGTACGCGGTGGATTCGAGCGGTGTGAGCGTGACGACGTGGCTGGCGAACTACCTCGTGGGTGCGTCGGGCACGTGATCGGCCGCATACTCCAGTAGCGGCCTGGCCTGGGTGTGCAGCTCGTCCACCGAGCCGGTCCAGCCGAGTACCCGGACCGCTGCTTCCGCGACGACGCGGGCGTAGTCCTCTCCTGACGCGTCGCGGCCACTCTCGGCGTCGGCGCGACCGTTGACGACGGTCTCGACGAGCCGGAACGGCAACTCCTCGGTGCCGGGCAGTGCAGCCGTCGTTCCGTGGAGAACCTCGGCTGCTATCGAGGCGTAGCGGTCCATCAGTGCGTGCCGGTGTGCACGGAAGGTATCGAAGCGAGGTTCGCGGATCTCCGGGAGTAGATACAGCGCACCGAGGTTCCACCGGGATCGGCAGAGCTGGTCGGCGTCGAACAGTGCGAGCGCGTACATCTTGACCGCAGCGGCCGCGTCGGAATCGGCGATGCGCTGTGCGACGGCCAGTGGACCGTCGACGGTTCCGCTCAGCAACAGACTCAGCAACTCGTCCTTGTTGGCGAAGTGGTGGTACAGCGACGCCTGACGCATGCCCACGGCGTCGGCGATCATGCGCGTGGACGTGTTGGTGAAGCCGCGGGTGGTGAACAGCTCCGCCGCGGCGTCGAGGATTTCTTCGAGAGCCGTGTCTCCTGGCCGCTTCTTGGTACTGAGCCTCGGTCGGCCTGCGGTGGTCATGGGTCCATCCTGGCATCGACGACGCGGCAGTGAAGTTTCTGTCATTCGATAGAAACCTGCGAAACGTAGTTGTTTCATCGCTGTCACTCGTGGGGCACCTCGGGCCGGAAAACTATCGACTGACAGAAAAGCCCGCACCGGCAGCGCAGACGGGCGGTCAGGCACCTTCCCGCAGTCACTCTTTCTCTCGAGGAGACATCCATGAGCTCGACTACTCTGCCCGCACCCGAAGGGTCCTCGCCACCGCGCAGTGACCACTCCGATCTCGCGGAGCTCGGATACGAACAGCAACTGCACCGTTCGCTCGGTAAATTCGCCTCGTTCGCGGCGGGGTTCTCGTTCGTCTCGATTCTCACCACGATCTTCCAGCTGTTCGCACTCGGCTTCAGTTTCGGCGGCCCCGCGTTCTTCTTCACCTGGCCGCTGGTGTTCCTCGGCCAGTTCATGGTTGCGCTGAACTTCGCGGAACTTGCTGCCCGGTATCCCATTTCAGGCGCCATCTACCAGTGGGCGCGCAGGATGGGCGGTGAGATCGTCGGCTGGTTCGCCGGCTGGTTCATGATCATCGCGCAGATCGTCACGGCGTCGGCCGCGGCGATCGCGCTGCAGGTGGTTCTGCCGAGCATATGGAGCGGGTTCCAGATCGTCGGCGACGATCCGGCACTGACGTCCCCCAGCGGTGCCACCAACGCAGTGGTCCTCGGGTCCGTGTTGCTCGTCCTGACGACGACCATCAACTCGATCGGCGTGAACTGGATGTCACGCATCAACTCGATCGGTGTGACGTGCGAGATCGTCGGAGTCATCGCCCTGGTACTCGTGTTCTTCACCCACGCACAGCGCGGACCCCAGGTCGTCCTCGACACCGGTGCCGCGGGAGCCGAACCCGGTTACATCTGGGCGTGGATCGTCTCGGGACTCATGGCCGCCTACGTGATGGTCGGATTCGGTTCTGCCGGTGAGCTTGCCGAGGAAACCCACAACCCGCGTCGGGTCGCGCCGCGTACGATCAGGCTTGCGTTGTCCGCGTCGGCCCTCGGCGGTGGGCTGATGATCGTCGGCGCACTGATGGCGGCACCGTCGCTCACCGACGGCAATCTCGCGACGCTCGGCCTGCCTTACGTCATCGACTCCATCCTGACGTCGCCGTGGGGCACGGTCCTCCTGATCGACGTCGCCATCGCGGTGTTCATCTGCACGTTGGCCATCCAGACCGCTGCCTCGCGACTGATGTTCTCCATGGCCCGTGACGGACGACTGCCCGCGTCGGACATCCTGTCCAAGGTGAACTCCAAGACCGGAACGCCCATTGCCCCTTCGGTTCTCATCGGACTGGCCTGTGTCGCGGTCCTCGCGGTCAACGTCGGCAACGCCGCCCTGTTCACGACCCTCACCAGTGTCTGCATCGTCCTGATCTACCTCGCCTACATGATGGTCACCGTCCCACTGCTGGTCCAGCGACTGAAAGGCTGGCCCCGCGGCGGAGTGCAGGTGGATGCCGAAGGAAAGAAACTCTTCACCCTCGGCTGGCTCGGTATCCCTGTGAACATCGCAGCAGTTCTGTACGGCGGGCTGATGGTGGTCAACCTGTCCTGGCCGCGTGCCGAAATCTTCAATCCCACCGGGGAATACCCGATTCTGCAGTGGGCCGCCCCGCTGACCGTCCTGGCCGTCGTGGTGGTGGGCATCGCCTGCTTTCCCCGCGCCAAAGCACACCCACGACCCGTCACGATCGGAGCGTAGAACACATGAGCACAGCAACCACCCACGCCGCCAAGGAACACGCTCGCTCGCAGGCCGCTGAGGTCGACGCCCCCACCGGCCCCGACGGTGTGGCGCTCACCTGGGCCGAGACGATTCCCGGCGGCCGGTATTCCACCAAGGTCCTGGCCCGCGGTACACGGCTGCGTTTGCGCGACGTCGACGGCGCCGCCTGCGCCCACCTGCTGCTCTACCGCGCCGATGCTCCGTGGGAGAGACTCAATGCGGCCGACACGGTCAAGGTCCCGTGGCAGGCATACGTCACGACGGGACATCCGCTGCTGTCGGACCAGGGCAGAGTCCTCGCCACCGTCGTCGCGGACAGTTCGGGTCGTCACGACGCGCTGTGCGGAACCACCTCGGCGGCAACGAATGCGGCGAAGTACGGGACCGGGGCGCTGCATTCCTCGTCGCCGGCGGGCCGCGAGATATTCACCGTCGGCGCTGCCAAGAACGGTCTGGAGCCGCGCGATCTGCCCCCGTCGATCTCGTTCTTCCACGGGGTACGTGTCGAGGCCGACGGCGCACTCACCAGCACCGGCTCGGCCGGCCCCGGCACCGAAGTCGATCTGCTGATGCACCTGCCGGTCGTCGTGCTCCTCGCGAACACCGCGCACCCACTCGACCCCGCGGACACGTTCGGTACGACGGCGCTCGACGTCACCGCCTGGGATGCGTCGGAGGAGTTGCTCGCACTGGCGAACACCGAACCGGAGTACGAACGCGCGGTATGTAACACCGACAGCGCCTGGAACGCGCTGAACCCGAAAGGTGCATGATGACAACGACACTCGGATCAGTGGTACTGGACCAGGTCGCCGACGCCCGGGGCCCCTGGTCGGCCGTCGTGAAGGCAGGCGATGTCCTGACGATGATCGACCTGCACGGCAACCAGGCCGTAGACACGTTGCTCTATGCCGCCGACGATCACGCCGTCCGGTACTCCGCCGCGGCGACGGTCACCTCCCAGCGCAACCTGTTCCTCACCACCGGAACCGTGCTGCGCAGCGATGATTCGACACCGCTGATGACGATCGTCGCCGACGAGGTCGGTAACCACGACACCGTCGGCGGCGCCTGCTCGCAGGAGTCGAACACCCTGCGGTACGGCCACCACACTCGGCACCAGCACGCGTGCGTGGAGAATTTCCTGATCGAGGGCGCCAAGTGGGGACTCGGCAAGCGAGACATGGTGTCCAACATCAACTTCTTCATGAACGTTCCCGTCGACGCGGACGGCACGCTCGGCATCGTCGACGGTTTGTCTGCGCCCGGAAAGTCACTGTCCTTGCGCGCCGAGGTGGACACCCTGGTTCTGGTCTCGAACTGCCCGCAGATCAACAACCCGTGCAACGGGTTCGACCCGACGTCGGTTCGTCTGGTGGTGACCAGGCCATGAGCACCACCAAGATGACCGTCGTGCGGCCGGGCATGCTGACGACGGTGCAGGACTGGCCGGGACGCGTCGGCTACTGGAAGGTGGGGGTTCCTCCGTCCGGACCGATGGACGATCTGTCGTTCCGACTGGGCAATGTGGCCCTGGGCAATCCCGAGGGCGCCCCGGGTCTCGAGTCCGCGATGGCCGGCCCGGCGCTGACGTTCGACGCCGATACCTACGTGTGCGTCACCGGCGCGGACGCTCGTGTGCGGATCGACGGGACCGACGTGCCTCAGTGGCGGCCCGTCCTGGTCTCGGCCGGTGCGGTGCTGGACGTCGGACCCACCACCGGCGCAGGCCTGCGTGTGTACGTGACGGTGCAGGGAAGGATCGAGGTGGACGACTACCTCGGCAGCGTAGCCACATTCACGCTCGGCAAATTCGGGGGCCACCGCGGCGGCACTCTTGCCGAAGGAGATGTCCTCGAGGTCGCCGGGGGCGCCGGTCGAGACGGCATTCGATCCGTTCCGATGGAACATCGTCCAGTCCTGACGACGACGTGGGACATCGCGGTGACCGAGGGGCCGCACGGCGCGCCCGAGTTCTTCACCCGCGCGGACATGGACACCCTGTACGCGACGCGGTACGAGGTCCACTTCAACTCCGACCGCACCGGTGTGCGCCTCATCGGTCCCAAACCGGAATGGGCGCGCGAGGACGGCGGTGAGGCCGGGCTTCACCCGTCGAACATCCATGACAACGCGTACTCGGTAGGAGCGCTCGATTTCACCGGTGACACCCCGATCCTCCTGGGGCCCGACGGCCCGAGCCTCGGCGGCTTCGTCTGCCCGGTCACCGTGGTGGCTGCCGAGCGCTGGAAGCTCGGGCAGTTGAAGCCGGGGGACACCATCAGGTTCGTACCGGTGAAGGCAGCGCATGCCGCCGCGCTCGGCGCACTGGGACTCGAACGCAGGGCATCGCTTCCGGTTGTCTTCTCCGCCGGCGGAGACGGGGACGACGGCGTCATCGCGCGCCGCGACGGTGAGACCGCGGTGACGTATCGGCGCTCCGGCGACGACAACGTGCTCGTCGAGTACGGCGACATGAAGCTGGACCTGGCACTGCGCGCACGGGCACATGCGCTGCACCAGCGCATCGAGGCGATCGCCCCGAAGGGACTGCTGGACCTGACACCCGGAATCCGGTCGCTGCAGGTCAAGGTCGACCCGGACGTACTGCCGATCACGACGCTGATGGGGTTGCTCGACGAGGTCGAATCCGACCTCCCCGCCGCATCGGAGCTCGTCGTTCCGTCCCGGAAGGTCCGCATGCCCTTGTCCTGGGACGACCCGTCGACCCGCGAAGCCATCGCCCGCTACATGCACGGCGTCCGGTCCGATGCACCGTGGTGCCCGTGGAACATCGAATTCATCCGGCGCATGAATGGATTGGATTCCGTCGCAGACGTGTTCGACACCGTCTTCGCAGCCGACTACATGGTCCTCGGCCTCGGTGACGTCTACCTCGGCGCACCCGTCGCCACCCCACTCGACCCGCGGCACAGGCTGGTCACCACCAAATACAATCCCGCACGTACCTGGACCCCGGAGAACGCTGTCGGAATCGGCGGGGCATACCTCTGCATCTACGGAATGGAAGGCCCCGGTGGTTACCAGTTCGTCGGCCGCACAACTCAGGTCTGGAACCACCGCTATTCTGCCGAAACAAAGTCCACAGGCTCCGGTCCTGCCCAACCGGGTCACTCCGCAGGCTCCGCTCCTGCCCAACCGGGTCACTCCGCAGGCTCCGCTCCTGCCTCCTCGAGCCAGTTCCAACCCGAAAGCCCCTGGCTTCTCAGGTTTTTCGACCGGATTTCGTGGTATCCGGTCGAGCCCGAGGAACTGATGGATCTGCGCGCGGACACGGCGGCCGGGAGGGGCAACGGCGGAGTGGAGATCACCGACGGTGAATTCTCGCTGGCGGAGCACGACGAGTTCCTCGCCGCCGAACACGAGTCGATCGAGCAGTTCCGCACGATTCAGGCGGCAGCGTTCGATGCCGAGCGTGCTGCATGGTCGGCAGCGGGCGAGTTCAGCAAGAAGGAGGGGTCCGATGCAGCTGCATGACAGGATTCGGCAGGCGTACGCGCGAATTGCCGAGGTCGATCGTCCCGAGGTGTGGATCACGCTGCGCAGTGAGGCCGACGTGCTTGCCGATGCGGACCTCGTCGACGCGTCGTTGCCCCTCGCGGGGATGCTCGTCGCGGTGAAGGACAACGTCGACGTAGCCGGGCTGCCGACGACGGCTGCGTGCCCCGAGTTCTCGTACGTGCCCGAGGTGTCCGCGACGGCGGTGGCCCGGCTCGTCGAGCAGGGTGCACTGATTCTCGGCAAGACCAACCTCGACCAGTTCGCCACCGGTCTCGTCGGGACGCGAAGCCCGTACGGGGCAGTGCGATGTGCGTGGGATCCCGAGCGAGTGTCGGGCGGTTCCAGTTCCGGATCGGCCGTGGCGGTCGCGCTGGGAATCGCGGATATCGGAATCGGCACGGACACTGCAGGTTCGGGACGCGTGCCGGCGTCGTTCCACGGTCTCGTCGGGATCAAGACGACTCTCGGGGTCGTTCCGACGACCGGTGTGGTGCCGGCGTGCGTCGACTACGACTGCGTGACGGTGATGGCCGCCGACCTCGACACGGCGACCCTCGCCACCCGCGTCATGGCCGGGTTCGACGAGGGCGATCCACGCAGCCGGTCGTGGCCGGTGGACGTGAGGCTCGCTGCGTTGCCGACGCCGAGGGTGGCGGTGCCCCGAGCCGAGGACCTCGCCGCACTGAGTCCCGAGTACCGCGATGCGTTCGACAGAACGGTGGCCGGCCTGCGGGTACGGGGGATCGAGTACGACACGGTGGACATCTCGCCACTTCTGGACATCGCGACGTTGCTGTACGACGGAGCGATTGTCGCGCAGAGGTATTCGGCGGTGGGAGAGTTCCTGGCCTCGAGTCCTGCGTCAGCGGACCCTACGGTGGCGCGCATCGTCTCCGGGGCCGCCGAGCCGTCGGCGCACCGGTACGTCGACGATCTGTCGACGATTGCCGCAGGCAAGCGCATTGCCGTGGCCCTGCTGGACGGGTACGACGCGCTAGTGCTTCCGACGACGACCGAGCACCCGACGATCGCTGCGGTACAGGCGGATCCGCTTGCCGTCAATCGGCGAATGGGGACGTTCACCAACTTCTGCAACCTACTGGACATGGCGGCCGTCGCGGTTCCGGGAGAGCCGACCGGTGCCGGTGACCCGTTCGGTGTCATGGTCGTCGTACCGGGCTTCCACGATCAGGTCGCCGTGGACATCGCTGCTGCGCTCACCTCGGCCCCGGCACCTGTCCTCGTCGCCGACGGCATCGATGTTCTCGTCGTGGGAGCGCATCTGAAGGGCTTTCCGGTGCACCACCAGCTGACCGATCGAGGTGCACGTTTCCTCGGCGACGTCCTGACGTCCGACGCATATCGCCTGGTCGATCTGGGGACGACGCCGCCGAAACCCGGTCTGGTGCGGCACGCGTCCGGCACCGGGGCTGCGATTGCCGGGGAGCTGTATCGGATGTCCGCGGCGGGTGTGGGCACGTTCCTGGCCGGTCTTCCGGTGCCGATGGGTCTGACGTCGGTGGAACTGTCCGACGCCCGGTGGGTCACGGGTTTCTGCTGCTCGTACGAGGCGGCCGACGCGGCTGTGGACATCACGAAGTTCGGTGGCTGGCGCGCGTACCGCGAGCGCACCCCCGCACCGGTATGAATCAGGTACGACGCAGGAGGCCGTAGACCACGACGGCGGAGACGGCCATGAGCCCTGCGCTCCACACGGCAGCCAGGTTCAAGCCGTCGACGAAGCTCTGTGCGGCGAGTTCGCGCAGCATGTCGTTCAGTGGGGGTGGCAGTAGCTCGGCCACTGCCATTCCGCCGCCGACGGTTTCGGTGGCGGGTCCGGCGATGTCCGCGGGGGTGTTCGGCGGTACCTGGGCGGAGACGCCGTTGCGGTAGACGGTGGATCCGATGGTGCCGAGGATGGCGATGCCGACGGCACCGCCGAGCTCGGCGCCGGTCTCGGAGAGTGCCGATGCGGCACCGGCCTTTTCGGGTGCGGCGGCGGTCAGGACGATGTCGGAGTTGAGGGTGGACGCGGCACCGACGCCGAGGGTGATCAGGGACATTCCGGTGATCAGAAGCGGGATGCCGGAGTTCGAGCCGACGAAGTGCAGCGCCAGCGAACCCACGGCGATGAGCACCAGTCCGCCGGCGATGATGGTGCCCGTCGGGACGATCTTGCTCAGCGTCGGGGAGAAGACGGCACCGACTGCCGCTGCCGCAGCGGGGATCAGCAACCACAGTCCGGCAGCCAACGGGCCGAGGCCGACGAGGAGTTGGAGGTACTGCGAGGCGAACAGGCTGAAGCCGGTCAGTGCGAAGATCACCAGGAACTGGACCAGGACGGCTGCGCTGAATGCGCGTTCGCCGAAGAGTGTCACGTCGATCAGCGGGTCCTTGGCCTTGCGTTGCCGGAGGACGAACAGGAATCCGAGTACCAGCCCGCCTGCCGCGGTGGAGACGGTGGCGACGTCGAAACCTTCCTGTGCACCGTGTTTGATCGCGTAGACGATGCCGAGCATCGCGACGATGGACAGGGCGACGCTGATGGGGTCGAACTTGCCGGGCTCGGGGTCCTTGAACTCGGGAACCAGCAGGGGCGCCGCGACCAGGATCACGATCATCACCGGAATGTTGACGAGGAAGACCGATCCCCACCAGAAATGCTCCAGCAGGAAACCGCCGATGACGGGTCCGATCGCCCCGCCGCCGGCGAAACCTGCCGTCCACAACCCGATTGCTTCCTTGCGTTGCGCGGGGTCGCGAAACATGTTGCGAATCAGAGACAGTGTGCTCGGCGCGATGGTGGCACCGCCGACACCGAGAAGAGCGCGGGCGATCAGGAGCATCTCCGGCGAGGTGGAGAACGCGGCCAGTACCGAGGCGGCACCGAACACGAGGGCGCCGACCATCAGCAGTCGCCGTCGGCCGATCCGGTCACCTACCGACCCCATCGTGATCAGAAGTCCGGCGAGGAAGAACCCGTAGAGGTCCAGAATCCAGAGGGTCTGGTTGCTGCTCGGCTCGAGGTCGGCGGTCACCGCGGGCAACGCGAGGTAGAGCACCGAGATGTCCATCGAGACGAGCAGAATGGGTACGACGAGGACAGCGAGCCCCAGCCAGTCCTTCCGCGTCGCCTTCTCGTGCACGTCGCTCACGATTCCCCTTTGATCTGTTTCAGCCGATGCGGATGCGCTCATGACGGTACCGTCGGACTCGGTGGTTGCCGTACACCCCACCACTGGCGAAAGGGAGAATTGTGCTCAGTGATCTGAAGGTCGTCGCAACGATCACCGCGAAACCCGAATCGGTGGACGTCGTTCGCGCAGGCTTGGCCGAACTCGCGGCGGAGTCACTGCACGAGGACGGCAACGTGTCCTACGAACTGTTCGAATCCGCCGCCGAACGGGGAACGTTCGTGACCATCGAAGTATGGCGGTCCGAGGACGATCTGGACGCGCACATGAAGACCCCGCACCTACAGAAGGCGCTGAGCGAATTCGGCGAGCACTTGGCAGCCCCGCCTGCCATTCACCCGCTACGCGTGGTTCGGTAGCTCCGCGGCTCTTCCCTCGGTTCGCGAGGACGTCCGGTACACGACTCCGGAGACGACGAGCAGAGCGGCGGTCAGCACCAACGCCAGCCAACCGGTCGACGTCATCGACGAGTAGCCGATCTCGCGAGCACCCGCCGCGGTGTACGCCATCGGCATGAAGGCCGACAGGTGTCCCCAGATGGCCGCGCTACTGGCCGAGGCGGCGCCGCAGACGACGACCTGGACCACGAGAAGCACCACGTTCACCGCCTGTCCGACGGTCGATCCCAGTACCCGTTGGATGGCACCCGCGGCTGCGAGGTAGGCGCCTGCCGAGACGACGAGGAACGCTCCTGCTCCGATCAGGGCACCGATCGAGGCGTCGGGTGCGGTGAAGGCGAACGCGAGAGCTGCGCACGCTCCGACGGCTGCCACTGCGACGGCGGCGGCAACCCACCGCAGACGGGAGTCACGGCTCAGGACTCGTACGAGGCTGACGGCACCGACCGCGCCGACGGCGACGAGTGCTGCGATGAGGTACGGGGCGACCGAGGTCGTGGAGCCGGATGTGCCGGAGGCTGCTGCCACGTCGGTCGAATCGTCGGAGGCGGCAGCGTTCCCGCTGTTCAGTTCCCCGCTGTTCAGTTGCCCGCTGTTCAGTTCCTTGGCCGTTGGGAGGCCGGCTGTTGCTTCCTGGACGTTGGTCTGGATGCCGCTGACGATGCCGGAGACCGGTTCCACCGCGGTCACGAGTTGGTCGGTGCCGGCACGCAGCTGGCCACCGCCGTCGTCGAGCTGTCCCAGCCCGTCCCGGAGCTGAACGGTGGCGTCGCCGATTTGGCTTGTGGCCGAGAGGAATTGGCTCGACGGGTCGTTGAGTTCCCCGGAGAGCTGGCGGGCTCCCGCCTTGAGTGTCTGCAACTGATCCAGAGTGTCGGGGCCGAAGCCCTGGGTGTTCAGAGTGTCGATGACCCCGCGAATCTGGCCGGAGATACCGTCGGATCCGGGGTGGGGGAACGCGTCGACCTGCTGCGCCGCGGCTTCGAGCGACGCGGTGAACTGAGCCTGCTGGGCACCGAATCCGGCGAGGGTGTCCACGACCTCGTCGACGCCTCCGCTGATCTGCGAGGCGCCGTCACCGAGTTGGCCGATGCCTGCGCGGTACTCCACGAACCCGTCGGCGAGTTGGACGGTGCCGTCGTGTGCCTGGGTGATGCCGTCGGTGAGCTGCACGACTCCGTCGTTGAGCTGGTTGCCGCCGTCGGTGAGTTGGCTGACGCCTGCAGACAGGAAGCTCACGGGCAGTCCGGCTTCCTGCAGGTTCTTCCGCGAGGTGGCCAGCGGATCACCGGTGGGGGTTTCGGTCGGAGCCTCGGCCGTGGACGCGACCGTGGTCGGCTGGGTGTCCGCAGTCAGGTCGACGCCGGCGCCGAGCGCGAACGAACCAGCAGCCACCAGCGGAAAAGCGATGGCGAGAAGTGCGACGGACGGCCGACGAGTGAGACTGAATTTACCCATAGTGATCCTGAGGCTAACTGCCTCTCGCGAGCCGGTTGACCAGCCGATGAGCGGAAACGGCGTCGAAACCGTCTCTGAACTGCCTGTTTAAGAGGTCTATGAGGATTCCAGCTCGCTACCGGTTGCGTGGAAGCAGGTCCCAGACGTGATGGGTTTCGTTGACCGACGACACGGATCTGGTGCCGTTGCGCGAGAACAGCACTCGGGTGATGGAGCAGTAGTCGATGGGGAAACCGAGAGCTTTCGGAGTGCCGAGGATGTCCTGGAGGAAGATGTTGATGACCCCGCCGTGCGCGAACAGGGCGACGGTGTCGGTGTGTTCGATTCCGTCGACCGCGGCCGCAATACCGCCGAGGACTCGGGCGCGGAAGGCGGCCTCGTCGACCTGCTCGGGCAGATGGCCAGCCTTGATGCGGTCGAACGCGTCGCGGAGTTCGGTGCGTGCATCTTCGATGGGGATGTAGCCGCCGAAGTCGCGGTCGTATTCGGTGATTCTGTCGTCGGTGCCCAGGTCGAGTCCCAGTTGGGCCGCCACCGGGGTGCCGGTCTGCACTGCCCGGAGCTGAGTGCTCGCGATCGTCCGGGTGATGGGGAAGCGGGACAGTGCGTCGGGGAGGCGACCGGCCTGCTCGTGTCCGAGTTCGGCGAGGGGCGGATCGGCGGATTCGTCGGATCGCAGGGGGAGCGCATGTCGAATCAGGATCAGCTGCACACGATCACCTAACCACGAGCGATCTGCCGCTGCGGATCACCATCGTCCGGAAAGCGTGCACCTGCCCGGCTGCCGTCCTGCCGGACCACACCATGCCGATTCTTCGTCGAGCCGCGGGATCGGAGATCTTCACCTCGACGACCTCGGGACCCAGGCCACGGGATCGAGGCAGGATCGAGATGCCCAGGCCCGCGCCGACCAGGCCCCGCACGGTGTGAATGTCTCGGCCTTCGAATTCGATGTCCGGTGCTATCCCGGCGTCGGCCCACAGGTCTTCGCAGATCGACCGCATCCCGTAACCGTGACCCATCGCGATGTAGCTGTCGCCTGCGGTGTCCCGGACGTGGACCGAACGCGCACGCGCCAGACGGTGGTCGGCGGGTACGACGAGGACGAGCCGCTCGTCGTAGAGCTGGAACGAGTTGGCCTCGGTGTGTTCGGCGCTGAGCGAGACGAAGGCGAGATCGGCCAGCCCGTCGTCGAGACGGTCCAGGCACCGTGCCCGCGCGCCTTGATCCAGGTCGAACGTCACCGCCGGGTGGTCCCCGCGAAATTGCCGGATCAACGCCGGAACGATGTCCTCACCGAGGGTGTTCTGGAAGCTGATGGCGATGCGGCCCCGAGCGTTCGCGTCGTGTTCCCCCGCGGCGTCGAGGCCGGCTTCGAGGTCGACGGCGACGCGTTGCAGGTACGGGACGAGTATTCGGCCCGCGGTGGTGAGCGCGATACCGCGTCCGCTGCGTTCGACGAGCTGTACCCCGAGGATGCTCGACGCCCGGGCGATCTGCCGGCTGACGGTCGGTTGGGGGACGCCGAGAAGCTCGGATGCTTCGGTCATGTGCTCGGTCTCCGCGACCGCGAGGATCGCCGGTATCAGAGGAAGTAGGTGACGGGCCTCGTCGCGCATGAGCAAATCATAACGCTGATGCATGAATTCGAACCCGATCATGCATTGGACCGTGATAGTTTCCCGGCCTAACGTTGTCGTCATGACTGCGACGACCGACGTGACACTGGAGTGGGAAGGCCACCCTCGTGGATCGCGCGAGTACAAGCGCCTGGTGGCGGCCCTGCTGTTCGCGGGTATCGCCACGTTTGCTCAGCTCTACTCGGTCCAGGGCATCCTGCCTCTGATCGCCTCCGGCCTCGAGATCACACCGTCCCAGTCCTCCCTGGCTGTGGGGTTCGCCACCGTCGGTGTCGCGGTGTCGGTGCTGCCGTGGTCCGTCGTGGCCGACCGCATCGGTCGCGTCAAGGCCATGAGCATCTCGATCGTCGTCGCTACGATCCTCGGCCTGGTGGTGCCGTTGTCGTCGTCGCTGCCGGTGCTGCTGTCCGTACGATTCTTCGAAGGTGCAGCGCTCGGCGGACTCCCGGCCATCGCGATCGCCTACTTGAGCGAGGAAGTCCATCGCAACCACACGGCACTCGCCGCTGCCACCTACGTCTCGGGCACGACACTCGGGGGTCTGCTCGGTCGCATCGTCGCCGGACCGGTCGCGGAGGTGACCAACTGGCGCATCGGCACCCTCACGGTGTCGATCCTCGCCGCCGTCGCCGCGACGTTGTTCCTGGTTCTCGCACCGGCGCCACGACGCTTTCGAGCCGGTGACTCGGCCGGTCCGTCGCTCGGCACCCGCCTGTGGGCCAACCTGAAAGAACCGGGAATGCTGGTGCTGTACGCGCAGGCGTTTCTGTTGATGGGCGGATTCGTCGCGATCTACAACTTCCTCGGATTCCGCCTCGAAGGATCCGGGTTCGGTCTGCCGCAGTCGCTGATCAGCCTGATCTTCCTCGCCTACCTCAGCGGCACGGTGTCCTCACGTGTCGCCGGTCAGCTTGCCGTCCGACACGGTCGAGCCGGCGTTCTGGCCGGGTCCACGCTGCTGATGATCGCGGGCGTCGGCCTGACGATCAGCAGCAACCTGATCGTCATCCTCGTCGGCCTGGTGATCCTGACCGTCGGGTTCTTCGCGGCCCACGCCATCGCGTCGGGCTGGACCGGTCAACGCGCAACCGTCGGGCGTGCGCAGGCGACGTCGTTGTACAACCTCTTCTACTACGGCGGCTCGTCCGTCGTCGGATGGCTCGGCGGCGTGGTGTACCAGCAGTTCGGGTGGACCGCGATGGCACTGTTCGTCATGGGCCTCGCGCTACTGGCCCTGATTGCGGCAGCCTCGCATCATGCGTTGACGAACAGGACCGCGATCCAGAAGAAGACGGCGATCACGACGAACAGAAGCACCACGCTGACGTAACCGAGGATCAGCCCGGCGAGCGCGATTCCGGCGCCGTCCTCGCCCGTCCGCTTGATCTGACTCCGAGCGATGTGGCCGAGAACGATGGCGACGAAGCCGACGAGCCCGGTGAACAACCCCACCACGCCGCAGATCAGTGCCGCGACAGCGGTGGAGTTGGTCCGGGGCGGGCCGGGGACAGGCCCTGCGTAGTGCCCGTACGGGGTGCCCTGCGGATAGGTCATGCCCGAGTGTTGCACTCTCGGACAAATCGGGCAATCGGCACCGGAAGCTAGGAACCGATCTTGCCCCAGCCGACGTAGGCGTCGACCTCGAGCAGCCCGGTGACGCGCTCCTTGTCCCGCACGGGGTACGGCTCACCGGTGTAATGCGTGGAGATCCGGTCGATGTCGACCTGACCCGGATCGTCCTGCAGCGTGATGGTGCCGTGAATGGTGACGTGGGTGTACCAACTCGCCTCGTCGAGCACCGAGATCGACACCTTCGGGTTCGCCCGAATGTGCTCGAGACGCTTGCGATCGGCCTGGAAGTTCAGAACGATCTTGTCGTCCTCCCAGAGGTACCACGTCGGCGCCGTGATGGGCGTTCCGTCGGCACGAACAACCGCCATGACAGCGGGATTGGGCTTCTTCAGAAGTTCGATGGCATCTGCAGGCAACGGTGGCTTCGGCATGACGCCCAGCCTAACCGCCGACGAGTCCGAGGTTGTGGACGAAAATCATCGGATTGTCGTCCACAACCTCGACCAGATCAGATCAAGTCAGAACCGGTTACAGCTTGGGGAGTTTGACGACCTGCCCGGCGTAGGAGAGGCCTGCACCGAATGCGAGCAGCAGCGCGGTGTCGCCTTCCTTGGCCTTGCCGGTGCGGAGTAGTTCCTCCATGGCCAGTGGGATCGACGCGGCCGACGTGTTGCCGGTCTCGGCGATGTCGTTGGCGACCGGGGTCTCCTCGTTCAGGTTCAGGCTCTTGGCGAGGAGTTCGGTGATGCGGCTGTTGGCCTGGTGCGGGACGAAGGCATGCAGTTCGTCGGCTTTGATGCCGGCGACGTCGAGGACCTTCTGTGCTGCCTTGCCCATCTCGAACGCGGCCCAACGGAACACGGAGATGCCGTTCATCTTGATCCACGGACGTTCGGCGTCCTCGCCGGTGATGTAGTCGTACCAGTCGATGGTCTGGACGATGGCGTCGGACTGCGATCCGTCCGATCCCCAGACGACGGGGCCGATCTCGGTCTCGTCGCTCTGTCCGACGACTACTGCGCCTGCGCCGTCGGCGAAGATGAAGCGAGTGGTGCGGTCGTACGGGTCGGTGGTCAGGCTGAGCTGCTCGGCACCGATGACGAGGACGTACTGTGCCGTTCCGGCCTTCACCAGGTCCGATGCGACAGCGAGCGCGTAGCAGAAGCCGGCGCAGCCTGCGCAGATGTCGAACGCGGCGGGGCCCTTGGTGCCGAGGCCGTGTGCGACCTTCGCGGCAGCCTGGGGCGTCAACTCGAGGTGCGTCGACGTCGCGACGATGACGGTGTCGATCTGCTCGGCGGCGATGCCGCTGGCTTCGAGCGCCTTCTTGCCTGCGGAGATCGACATCTGGACGACGTTCTCTTCGGGTTCTGCGAACCGGCGGTTCTTGATGCCCGATCGAGTCTGGATCCACTCGTCGCTCGAGTCGATGAACTCGCAGATCTCGTCGTTGGTCACCACCCGCTCGGGTCGGTGGACTCCCAAGCCGAGGAGCTTGGTCTGCCGGCCTTGCGTTGTGCTGATCGCACCCATCTTCAGTTCCTCTCGGTGGCTACCGTGCCATCGCCGGGCTTCGGCTCGGGTCTTGGGCAACGGGCTCGACAGAACACGTTACGTGTCGATGCTCCTGTGATGTGACACCAACCTCACGATGAGAGCGGAGACGTCCGCGGGTTGATCGATCATCGCGTGATGATGGGCGTGGTCCACCACGGCGAACTCGGCTCCCAGGTATCCGGCGAGCCGCGCCTGCTTGCGCAGCCACCAGCGACCCCACGGCGTTTGCCTGCCGGTGTGCGCGGCCGCGACGATCGCCGCGGACTCGAATCGTGTTCGGCGCCGGATCTCGTTCAACTCCGCGGCCATGTCCGGGTAGACGAAGTCCTCGATCAGGGCGGCTTTCAGATACGACCGTCTCCGGTAGATCCGCCGGGTCCAGTCCAGCGTCTCGAGCGGAATGCCGTCGGGTGGGATGGAGTGGTTCAGAATCCTGCGGACCGTCGGTCCCAGAACGAACTGAAGACCGCTGCCCGACGCCACCGCCGCGAGCAGGTGGGCCCCGGCAACTCGCCACGGTTTCGGAAGAACGACCCACGGGTCGCGTTCGGCACTGGAGTCGAGCAGCAGCACACCGGCGGTCCGCTGCGGATACAGCCTCGCGAAGGCCTCGGCGTAGAAACCGGCGATCGAGTGCCCGACGATCACCGCCGGGCTCGTCAGCTCCAAGGAGTCGAGGACGGCGAGAATGCGGGCGGCCTCGTCGGCAACCGTCGGGACCCGGTCGTCGGGAAGCGGTTCGCTCAGCCCGAAGCCCGGCCGATCGAACACCACGACGGTGTGGAACGGGGACAGAATTCGTACGCAGTCGTCCCAGTCGAACCAATTGCTCGCGAGGCCGCCGCACAGCACCACCGTCGGCGCGGCACCGAATCCGTCCTCACCCTGCGCATGAGACAGGACGACGTGAGTTGTCAGGTCGTCGACGGTCACGAACTGCCCGGGCGCAAATTGTTTCACGTTGAACAATTACTGCCGGGGTTTGGCGAGCGGGAACGCGAGGGTCTCGCGGATGGAGCCACCGGTGATGAGCATGACGACACGGTCGACGCCCATGCCGAGTCCACCGGTGGGCGGCATGCCGTACTCGAGGGCCTGCAGGAAGTCCTCGTCGAGACTCATCGCCTCCTCGTCGCCGCCTGCTGCAAGCAACGACTGCTCGGTCAGACGCTGACGTTGATCGACCGGGTCGGTCAGTTCGCTGTACGCCGTACCCAACTCCACGCCCCAGGCGACGAGGTCCCACTTCTCCGCGACGCCCGGTATGGACCGGTGCGGCCGAGTCAGCGGCGACATCGACGTCGGGAAGTCCTTGTAGAACGTCGGGAACTCGGTGTAGTCCTCGACCAGGTGCTCGTACATTCCCTGCGCGACGGCCCCTGCGTCCCATTCCTTCTCGTAGGGAATGTCGTTCTCGTCGCAGAGTCGCTGCAGTTCCGCGAGCGGTGTACTGGGCGCGACGTCGACGCCGAGTTTCTCCGCGACGGCTCCGTGCAGTGTCTTGACGGGCCACTCCCCGGAGATGTCGATCTCGATCATCTCGCCGTTCGGTCCGTCGGGACGCAGGATGATCTCGCGCCCGTGTGCCGCGACGGCTGCTTTCTGAATCAGTTCGCGGCACAGCACCATTGCGCGCTCGTAGTCGCTGTGTGCCTCGTACGCCTCGAGGATCGTGAACTCCGGATTGTGCTTGAAGTCCGCGCCTTCGTTGCGGAAGACCCGACCGATTTCGAACACCTTGTCCATGCCGCCGACGCACAGACGCTTCAGGTACAGCTCCGGAGCGATACGGAGATAGAGGTCGAGGTTGTACGCGTTGATGTGAGTGATGAACGGCGCTGCGTTGGCACCTCCGTGCACCTGCTGCAGGATCGGCGTCTCGACTTCCATGTAGCCGCGGTCGGACAGTGAATCACGCAGAGACTTCACGACGTTGCTGCGCGCGATCATCAGGTCACGGGCACTGCGGTTGATCGCGAGGTCGACGTAGCGCTGACGCACGCGGGACTCCGGGTCCTGCAGTCCTTTCCACTTGTCCGGCAGCGGGTGCAGGCACTTGGCGTTCATCCGCCACTCCGCGGCCAGCAGCGAGAGCTCACCCTTCTTGCTGCGGCCGATGGTGCCACTGACCTCGATGAGGTCGCCGAGGTCGAAGTCGGAGTCGAAACTGTCCAACCTGTCGCCGACGCGTTCCCGGTCGAACAGCACCTGGATGTCGTCCGTCCAGTCCCGCACGACCGCGAACGCGACGCCGCCGTAATCGCGGTTGCGCAGGATACGGCCGGCGATGCGGACCGTCGTTCCCTGCGGGGCGGCCAGTGCTTCGGCGACGGAATGCGTCGGGGGATAGGCGACGGGATAACCCTCGGTGCCCTCGTCGTTCAACCGCTGGAGCTTCGCGAGCCGCACCCGCACCTGGTCGGGACGCTTGGGGCCCCGCTGGGGCTCGTCGTCCTCGTCGATCTGATCGGGGCCGCTGCCGTCGGCGTGGATGTCGGCGGTGTCCGCCAGGGCCGCCGGGACCGCCGTGTGAGAACCGGTGTGCTTGTGGGCGCGCCGGAAGCTCGGAAGCGTCAGGAACCCTTCGGCGATGGCCGACGCGATGCCGACCTTGGGAAGCTCACGGTTGTCCGCGAAGCACAGGTACCGGGGCTCCCAGTCCGGCAGGTACTTCAGGTTGGAGCGATACAGAGCCTCCAGCTGCCACCATCGGGAGAAGAACACCAGCACCGACCGCCAGATCCGCAGGACAGGGCCTGCGCCGATGCGGCTGCCCTCCTCGAAGACCGCACGGAACACCGCGAAGTTCAACGAGATCCTACTGATTCCGAATTGATCTCCGCCGGTTGCCAATTCGGTGACCAGAAGCTCGATCACACCGTTCGGTGCCTGCGGGTCGCGGCGCATCAGATCGAGCGACACTCCGGTGCGGCCCCACGGAGCGAGCGAGAGCACCGCGACGGTCTTCTCGCCCTCGCGGGCCTGAACCAGTAGGCAGTCACCGTCGAGAGGATCGCCGAGGCGGCCCAACGCCATCGAGAACCCACGCTCGGTCTCGGTGTCACGCCACTCGTCGGCGCATCGGATGATGTCGGCCATCTCCTGAGCCGGAATGTCGCGGTGGCGTCGTATCTGCACTGTGACGCCTGCCTTGCGGGCGCGGTTGACCGCCTGTCTGACCGGCCTCATCTCCCGGCCGGCGAGGTTGAACTTCTTGGTGTCGAGGATGGCCTCGTCGCCGAGTTCGAGAACGTTCAACCCCGCCCGCTTGAACGCCGTGGCGCCCGTCTCGCTCGCGCCCATGACCGCGGGCGTCCACCCGTACTTCTCCGCCAGGTCCAGCCAGGCATCGATTGCGTGCGGCCATGCCTCCGGGTTGCCGATGGGATCGCCGCTGGCGAGACACACCCCGATTTCGACACGGTAGGTGACGGCGGCTTTGCCACTCGGTGCGAACACGACGGCCTTGTCGCGGCGGGTCGCGAAGTATCCGAGCGAGTCGTCGGCGCCCCACTTGTCCAGCAGGCCGCGAAGCGCGGACTCGTCGCTACCGGTCAGTGCGTTGGACGAGCGCTGCGACCGGAACAACGTGACGACGGCCGCCAACAGTGCGAGCGCCCCGAACAAGCCCAAGAGCGTGTTGACGAAAACGTGTGTGCGGCCGTCGAACTGCTCGTTGTCGACGGTTGCGAGGGCGGTGACTCGGTTGAATGCCCACAGGAACGTCTGGTTCTCCGGGAGTGTGCCGGGGAACAGAGCGACCAGCGCCCAGCCGACCAGCGTTCCGACGACCGCGCCGAGGATCAGTACACCCAGAGCCTTCCACGCCGCACCGCGTCGAACACGGGTGTAGAACTCCTTGCGAGCGGCGATGAGCACACCGACGATCACGATGTGCACGCCCAGCGCGATCCACGCACTGATGTTGTTGCCGTCGATCGCATCCGCCAGGTTGCTGACCGCGACGAGCACGAGATACAGCGTCAGAAACCACCAGGCGATGCGTTTGCGGCTCGCGAGGGCGGCTGCGGTGAGCCCGAGCACCAGAGCCCACGCGAGCGAAGTGTCCGGTGCGTCGATGTAGTAGTTGTCGATGTACTCGCGTGGCACACGGATGACGGCGCGCAGCGCCGGAGACAGGCTCCAGAGAAACACCAGTACCGCGAACACCCCGAGGACGAGCCCGGAGATGTGCGGCACCTCGCGCAGACGCCCGTGCTCCGGCGGCGTGAATGCCCGCGGAGTGCGGTGTTCTGGATTCTTCGTCGACTCCGATGTCACCGGTGTGCTCGTCACGATCCGCTCCTGCCCTCGGCGCTTGCCGTTCCCTTCGTCGGCTGCTTCAAAAACAGCCGAGGTAACGGTAGCGCCGAGGACCGACTTCGAGTGATCATTCGGCGCCTCGCGGCGCGGTAATCACCCGCCGCGGATCAGGCGGGATGGACCGGTGTGTGCTGCTTCAGCATTCCCAATGCAGTTTTCAGGCCGCGGCGCCGGCCCGTCGCCGGATCCACACCGAACACTTCCTTGATTCCACCGCGAATGCGGAACTTCAGCTCGGACGACGTTTCCGGCGCATTGTCCGAGGTCGCGGAGAGCAGTCGATTCGGCAAGGACAGTTTCAGAATGGTGCGCAGCGTCTGTCCGTACTGGTGCGCAAGCGAACCCGTCGTGTACGGAAGGTCGTACTTGTCGCACAACTGCCGAATTCTGGGAGCGATCTCCGCGTAGCGATTGCTCGGTAGGTCCGGAAACAGGTGATGCTCGATCTGATAGCAGAGGTTGCCGCTCATGAACGCCAACGTGTTGCCTGCCTCGAAATTGGCGCTCCCCAGCATCTGTCGCAGATACCATTCCGGCTGCGTCTCGGTCTCGTATTCCTCGAGCGTGAACTTCTCCGCGCCGTCGGGAAAATGACCGCAGAAAATGACCGCGTACGACCAGTAATTCCGAATGAGATTGGCGACGACATTCGCCGTGAGCGTCGACTTCCACGCAGGGCCGGTCAGCAACGGGAAAAGAACGTAATCCTTGCCCACCTGCTTTCCGATCTTGCGGACGACGTCGACCGCCATCTCCTTCTTGTCCTCCCACTTCACCTCGCCGGTCTTAAGCTTGTCGGTCTCGAGGTGATGCAGCGCCACGCCCCACTCGAAGAACGTCGCCAGCAACGCGTTCACCAGCGGCTGCGCGACATACTTCGGATGCCACTCCTGATCGCGCGTGATGCGCAGAATGCCGTAACCGACATCGTTGTCCAAACCGACGATATTGGTGTACTTGTGATGCGTGAAGTTGTGCGAATGCTTCCACCCCGACGACGGGCACGTGTTGTCCCACTCCCAGTTACTGGAATGGATCTCAGGATCGTTCATCCAATCCCACTGACCGTGAATGACGTTGTGCCCCAACTCCATGTTCTCGATGATCTTCCCCGCACCGAGCAACGCAGTACCGAGCAACCACGCAGGCCTCTTCTTGCTCGCGAACAACACCGCCCGGCCCGCAACCATCAACGACCGCTGAAACGTGATGGTTCGCTGGACATACCTGGCATCCCGCTCACCACGAGAATCCTCGACATCACGCCGGATCGCATCCAACTCCGCACCGAGCGCCTCGATATCCGCCTCGGTCAAATGGGCATATTCCTGAATATCCGATATCGCCATGATTCCCCTCCACATGCGAACCCGAGTGTCCCCGGTCACCACCTCGACCCTACGTACCCCCGGCCCCGCCGTCGACCGGTGTCCGCTACCCCCTAGTTTTTGCGGACCGAACGTGACGTTCGGTCACTCCAAGTGACCGAACGCCACGTTCGGTCCGAGGTAGGGGCGAAAGACGTGCGCGGAACGGGCGACATCGGGGGTGCAACGGCACGTCGGAACCCAAGACCGGTCGACGGTTCACATGGTTAGCTGGCCGCAAGAACCAGCCAGCCGACCTGTGAGGCCGGCTCGTCCGATGGAGAGTGCCGGTGACGGAGCAATCGGTAGCGGTCAGTGCACGAGGTATCGCCGTCCGGCGCTCGCCGGGGATGGCCTACGGCCCACTCGACCTGGAGGTGGAGGCCGGCGGGGTGACGGTGCTCGTCGGGCCTGCGGGGGAGGGTCGTACCGCGTTGTTGCTGACGCTGGCGGGCCGGATGTCACCGTCGGAGGGAACCCTGACGGTGTTCGGTCGAGGACGCACCCGTGACATCTTCGCCGACGCGGCCGTCGCCGGCATCGACGAGCTCGATTCCCCACCGGACGGGGTGACGGTGGGCGATCTGGTCACCGAACGGATTCGCTGGGATGCGCCCTGGTATCGACTCGTCCGCAAGGCCGGGTCGTCGGAGTTGGATCGAGTGTGTGCGCCGGTGTTCGGGCCGCGCACCCCGCCGTCGGCGACGGATGTCGTCGGCGAACTCGGTGAACTCGACGAATTGCTGCTTCGCATCGCGCTGGCTGATTCCTCGGCGCCGCGTGTGCTCGTCGTGGGCGATCTCGATCGATTGGGGAGCGCCTACGACCGGGACGTGCTCCTCGACAGACTCGTCGCGCTCGGCGAGCAACGCACGGTGATCACGGCCAGTTCGGACGCCGTCGACCCGTCGTCGGGCATCGTCGCGCAGATCTCCGTAGTGCCATCAGGCCGTCACGAGCAGAAAGACGTGGGGTGAGACGGTGCTCGCTGGACTGTCCTTCGGGACCGATATCAAGCGTTACGGACGCGGAACCCTCCCACGGGTGGCGCTCCTGACCATCGTCGTCCTTCCCCTGTTGTACGGAGCGATGTATCTGTGGGCGTTCTGGAATCCGTTCGCCGCTGTCGACAAGGTGCCTGCTGCGCTCGTCAACTCCGATCGAGGGGCTGTTGTCTCCGGCGAGGAGCTCGATGCAGGCCAGCAGGTGGCGTCGGCCCTGATGGACTCGGGTGAACTGGACCTGACCCTGGTATCGGAAGAAGAAGCCGCGCAGGGTGTCTCGGACGGAGACTACTACTTCTCGATCACGCTTCCCGAGAACTTCAGTGCCGCAGTCGGATCCCCGACGGGTTCGGACCCGCAGAAGGCCGAGCTGGCCTTCGCGTTCAACGACGCGAACAACTATCTCGCGACGGTCATCGGCCAGAACGCTGCGCAGCAGGTACTGAATCAGGTCGGCTCGACCATCGGCGAGCAGGCGGTCGACAAGGTTCTCGTCGGTCTCACCGATGCAGGAGCCGGACTGTCGAAGGCCGCCGACGGCGCCGAACAGCTGTCCGACGGCCTCGTGACCGCCGACGCGGGGGCTGCGCGTCTGGCAGAAGGGTCGAAGACTCTGGCGGACAACATGGTCACCGCACAGGACGGCTCGGCGCAGCTGGCGGCAGGAGCAAGCGAGCTGTCGACGGGCATCACCACGGCCACCGATCCGTTGCTCGCGATCATCGGTGACGTCGGTCGGATCGGCGTCGACCCCGCCCAGCTCGGAGCGGGCGCCACACAACTGAGCACCGGAATCGACGCCGTCGTGTCCCGGCTGGGCGAGGTCGGTGCAGTGCAGTCCCAGGCGGCGGTGGCCGTCGAGCAGGCGGTGACGATGTTGCGGGCCAATCCGGATCCGTTGTCCGGGCAGGTCGCGTCGGCGTTGACACCAGTGCTGGACACACTGCGCACGCAGGGGATCGACCCCGGTACCACCGCGGAATTGAACAGGTTGTCCTCCGACGCGCAGCAACTGTCCTACCAACTCGACGACCCGAGCAGTCCGCTGCGCACCGGTTTCACACTGCTCCAGGACGGTGGGCTGCAATCCGACGTCCTGCGGCTTCGAGACGGTGCCCAGCAGCTCGCGACGGGATCGGCAACCCTCGCCGACGGGCTGGTTCAGCTGACCGACGGAAGCAACAAACTCGCCTCGGGCGCAGGTGAGCTGGCCGACGGGACCACGAGGCTCGACGCAGGCGCGAAGGAACTGTCCACAGCCCTGCGCGACGGCGTGTCCCAGGTGCCGAGTTGGACCGAGAACCAGAGAACGTCGGTGGCACAGACATTGTCGGCGCCGGTTGCGTTGTCCCTCGAGTACGAGAATCGTGCGGCGACATTCGGCACCGGATTCGCACCGTTCTTCCTCCCGCTCGCGCTGTTCATCGGTGCTCTCATCATCTGGATGTTGTTGACGCCGTTGCAGTCCCGCGCCGTCGCAGCCGGTCTCGGTTCGATCCGAGTAGTTCTCGCATCGTACTGGCCCGCCTTGGTGGTCGCAGTGTGCCAGGTCCTGGTGATGTACACGGTGGTTCACTTCGGGGTCGGGCTGCACGCGCGGTACGTTGCAGGAACGATCGCGTTCCTCGTGCTTGCGTCCGCGGCGTTCCTCGCACTGATCCAAGCATTCAACTCGGTGTTCGGAGTGGCCGTCGGCCGCGTTGTGACCTTGGCATTCCTGATGTTGCAACTGGTCTCGGCCGGTGGCATCTACCCCGTCGAGACCACCGCCAAGCCGTTCCAGATCCTGCATCCCTTCGACCCGATGACCTACGCCGTCAACGGACTGAGACAGCTGACCGTCGGCGGCATCGACTCACGATTGTGGAGCGCCATCGCCGTGCTCTCCGGCGTACTCGTCGCCTCCCTGGCCGCAAGCTCCCTGGCAGCACGACGAAACCGGCAATACACCATGCAACGCCTATACCCACCCATCGAAGTCTGAGCGGTCGTCTGCCCCCTTTTTTCCGGACCGAACGTGACGTTCGGTCACTTCAAGTGACCGAACGCCACGTTCGCTCCGACGGAATGGGGTCCGGAAGCCGATGTGCCGTTCGGTCTCGACCGAAACGGACGTTGTCCACAGGGTGAGAGTTATCCACAGGCGGGTCGAGCCGAGGGCCGAAATTGTCGGTCCGGTGGTATTCGATGCGCAGCATGAAACGGGGCGACTGGGCACAAGACCGAGAACTGCTGATGAGGCATGCGAGAAACGGTGTGATCGGATCCGCGAAGCTGCGCAGGTTGGGGGTGGGGGCCAAGACGATCGTCGACAGAACTGCCGGTGGACCGTGGCAGCGAATCCTGCCTGGGCTGGTTTTGCTGCACAATGGCCAGCCGACCAGGCACGAACGCAACACCGCGGCGGTGATGTACGGCGGAACCGATGTGATGTTGTCGGGTCGCGCGGGGCTGGCACTGCACGGCTTCGGAGCGTCGACGCAGACAACGGACACGCTGCTTCTGATTCCGGACGAACGAAATCGGAAGGATTCGAAATTCGTGGTGGTCGAGCGTACGACGAGGTTGCCGGAGGCGACGACGAAGCGGGGGTTGCCTGTCGCGCCAATCGATCGATGCCTGCTCGACGCGTCCCGTCGGATATCCGATCTGCGACAGTGCACGGCGTTGATTGCCGAAGTGGTGCAGCGAGGCGGCGCCGAGATCAGGGCATTGATGAGGGAACTCGACGAGGGTTCCTCGCGCGGAAGTGCGGTACCGCGGCGTGCGCTGCACGACCTCGGCGACGGCGCCCACTCGGTCGCCGAGGTGGATGCGCGGGCGTTGTGCGCAAGGAGCGGCCTGCCCCCATCGATGGCCAACTGCGTCATTCTGAGTGAAGCCGGTGAGTTCATCGCGATCATGGACAACTGGTGGGACGACGTCGCCATGGGCGAAGAAATCGAATCCTTCCAGCACCATGCGTCGCCTGCAGCGTTCGAGAAGACGTACGAACGACGCACGGGTATTCAGAATCACGGCATCGTCCTGACCGCGCACACTCCGAAAGCCATCAGAACGCAACCGAATTCGGTCATCGCGGATCTACGTCGTGCCTACGATGAAGCGAGTGCCCGCCCGCGACCGAACGTACGGGCGATACCGTTGTCGGAGTGGCGTCAGGACGCGTCGTAGATCCAGATCATCTGGCGGCCGGTCTGATGCGACGTCGTGATCGGGTGATCGATCACGCGGTCGAGGCGGTATCCGAGGCGCTCGGGTACCGCCCGACTGCGGTCGTTCGCAGCATCGCAATGGATTTCGACTCGAACGATGCCGTCGAGCTCCGCGGCGAGGGCCGTCAGAGCTCGCGCGACACGAGTGACGATTCCTCGTCCCTCCGCATCTTCGGTGACCCAATAACCGATCGTCGCGTGATCCGGTCCCGCTAATCGAATCCCCGCTTTGCCGAGGAATTCATCGCCCGAACCGTCGGCGATCATGTAGTCGAACATCGAACCCGAATCCCATTGTGCAAGAGAGTCGGCAATTCGACTTTCCTGGGTTGCGACGGGTGTGGCGTCCTCGACGGCCCACTCCATCCACGGCGCAAGCCGCGGGATGTTCGACGCTATCGCCTCGGCGACGACAGGTGCATCGGCCAAGTTCTCCCGGCGAAGAACAATTTCGTCCAGGTCGATCCGAAGTGGGGGCATGCAGTGCAGTGTGCATCGATCATGGTTCGCAATGCGAGCGATTTTCGTCGCACCCACGTGGAGCGAACGTGGCGTTCAGTCACTTGGAGTGACCGAACGTCACGTTCGGTCCCGAAGTGGGGAACTGAAAGTGGGGAACTGAAAGTGGGGAACTGAAGCGGGGGCTGACGGTGGAGTATCGAGAAACGAGCCGCTGAATTCTAGGACGCTTGCCAGGATCGCCAGGTGAGCTTGCTGATGACGATCACGGGGCCGTCGGGGGGTGTGGGGGTGTAGTGCTCGTATTTCTTCACCAGCGCGGCGATGGCGGTGCGGCCGCGGTCGGTGTCGGCGTCGATGACTTCGGCCGAGCCGCCGGCGCGGATCCACCAGAGGTCTTTCCAGTTCTCGGAGTAGTTGTCGACGATGAGGCTGACGGCCGGGTCGGCGCGGATGTTCTCGAGTCGCTTGAGTTTCTGGGTGCTTTTGGGTTTCCAGTCGATGGCGGTGACGAGGGTGTCGTCCACGCGGGCGAAGACGATCGGCACGAGGTGCGGGGTGCCGTCGGCGTTGACGCTGGAGAGGATGGCGCGTCGGGCTTCGCTGAAGCGTCCTATTTCGTCGTCGATCTTCACGGTGCGTCGTGTCCTCGTGTCAGGCCGACGCGCTGTGTGCGTCGTTCGGCAGCAGGATCGTTTCGAGCTGTGGTGCGGTCATGGGCTTGCCCAGTAGATGACCTTGCCCGAATGTGACGCCCATGTCGACGCAGCTGGCGAGTTGGTCTTTGGTTTCGATGCCTTCGACGACGGTGTCGCGTCCGAGATCGTGCGTGACGTCGACGACGGCTTTGCAGAGCGAGGTCATGGCTCGTCTGCGCTGTAGGTCGCGACTGTCGAGGTGTTGGGTGAGTGATTTGTCGATTTTGAGGATGTCGACGGGCAGGGTGGCGAGGCGTTCGAGGGAGGAGAAGCCGGAGCCGAAATCGTCGATGGCGATGAGGGATCCGTGGCGTCGGACATCCATGAGTTGGTAGTGCACTGCGTCGATGTCGTGCAGCGATTTCGACTCGGCGAGTTCGAGGACCAGCCGGCCCGGTTCGATTCCGAGGGAGTCGATGATGCTGTTGACGTCGGTGGCGAGTGTGCCTGCGGCGAAGTGGAGTGGGCTGACGTTGACGCCGACCTGAATGTTCAGGTCTTTGCACTGCCAGGCGGCGAGGGTGCGGCAGACCTGCGAGAGGATCCAGTTGCTGAGCGGAATGATCAGGTCTGCGTCTTCGGCGAGACCGATGAAGCTGTCCGGCATCAGCAGGCCCAGTTCAGGGTGGTCCCACCGGATCAGTGCTTCGGCGCCGATGACTGCGCCGGACGCGAGTTCGACGATGGGTTGGTAGACCATCTGCAGCTCGTGTTCGGCCATCGCGACTCCGCGGAGGCGTTCGACGAGTTCGAGGCGTGTGCGGTTGCTGTCGCGCAGATCCGCCGAGAACACCTGGTGGCTGCTGCGGCCGAGGTTCTTGGCTGCGTGCATGGCGGTGGTGGCGTCGTGGATGAGCTGGACCGGGTCGTCGGAATCCGGTCCCGAGGTGGCGACGCCGACGCTCGCGGTCACCGTCAGCTGACGGTCGTCGACGGTGAAGGACGGTTCGAGGACACTGGAGAAGCCGGCGGCGAGGGCTCGAGCAGCGATCGACTGGCAGCCTCGGGCGATGACGACGAACTCGTCGCCGGTGAGCCTGCCGAGGGTGTCGTTGGGCCGGGTGGAGGCGGCGATTCTTTCCGCGACCTGCTGGAGAAGTTCGTCGCCGTGTACGGGGCCGAGTGCGTCGTTGAATTCACGGAAGCCGTCGATGTCGACGAGCAGGATGCTCACTTCGTTCTCGTCGGAGCGCACCGCGAGTTCGGTGGCGAGGAGCGCTTCGATCTCGTCGCGGTTCGGCAGACCGGTCAGGGGATCCTGGCGGACGGGCGCCTCCGCGGCCTGCGCGGTGATGTCGGTGTGGGTGAGGTAGATGCCGCCGTCGGCGAGGCGGGTGGCTCGGATTCGGTAGACCACGGACCCGAATCTGTGGTTGGAGGAGAAGACCTGCCCGGATCCGGAGATCAGGGCGCGCAGGCCGTCGACCAGTGAGATTGCGGTGTCGTTCCCTCGGGCGATCGCCGGTGCCCACAGGTCGAAGTAATTGGTTCCGGGGAGGCACCCGTCGGTCTGTGGTCGATCCGCCCAGAACGTGGACCACACGCTGTTGACCAGGACGACCACCCCGTCGACGTCCAGGACGACGACGCCGGACGGAACGGCGTCGAGCATGGTGCGCGCGAGGTCGTCGGTCCATTCGACGCGGGTGTCTCCGAGCCGCTCGCTGGTGATGTCCGTTGCCCAGATCGCGTGCCCGGAACTGCCCTTGACGGTGCGGTAGGACAGCCATTTCTGCAGGGTGTACGAGAAGTCCTCGTACACTCCTGGGCCGTTGCAGGAGGAGACGAACGCGGTCCAGGCGGGATCGGTGAACCAGGCGTCGATGCATCGTCCGACAAGGGTGTCGATCGGCGCCGTGAGCAGCGCCGCGGCAGCGGGATTTGCGTAGGTGACGACGAAATCTCGATCGACCAGCACGAGGGGGTCGGACAGCAGGTCCAGCTCGGCCTGAGGAACGGCAAATGGATTCTCGACGGCAGGGCGGGGCATGGGTGTCTCTCGGTTCATACTTCCCCCCCGTGGCCGGTCGGCCGCGTTCACCATAACCCGAAGTTTGCTTATGCGCTACAAACAGGTCGCCTTCCCCGTTTTGAGGCGACTTCGAGTGTGAATTACCCGGTTACTGGGGGCGCGCGGGTCTCGTCGAATTCCGGACCTGCACCGACCATGGGCTCTCAGGGATGCGGTCGAGGGAGCCGAGCACCCAGCGCGCTGCGTCGCAGCCCTGATCGAACAGTGATTGCGCGACGGTGGTCAGACCGGCGGCTCGGGCCGCATCGGAATCGTCCCAGCCGGTGATCGCAACGCCGTCGCAGCCGTCGAGCGGGCCGACGACATCGAGTGCCCCGAGCGCGAGGTCGTCACTGCAACACAGAAGTGCGTCGGCGCCGACTAGTCGCCGTGCCGCGTCGGCGCCGTCGGGGGACGCGTTCGTCCCGGCGAAGGCGACGGGAGTGGACTCCCACTTGAAACCCGCGTCGACGACGGCTCGGCGGAAGCCGGCGAGGCGTGCGGCGGTGACCGGGAAGGTGGCGTCGGCCGGGTCGGGGCCGTGCACGATTTCGACGACGCGGTCGCGATTGCGCGGAAAGCTGATCACTGCAGGCTTTGTCGACTGTCGCAGTCCTACTTGCCCGACTGCGAGTGCTGCTGCCGAATCGTCGATCCCGATCATTGCTGCGCCCGGGACGACGGGTCCGCCCTGGATGCAGACCGGCTTGCCGGTGCCGATCACGACGTCCAGCATCGGGTCGTCGGACACCGTGGTCCACAACACGTACCCGTCGACCTGAGCGCCGCGAATGCGCTCCAGATCGGCCTTCGCCGGCGAATTCGGCTGAGACTGGCCTCCATTGGGCAGCAGGACGAGTCCGGAGTCGGTGTCGAGGCAGGCCTCGGCGATTCCGGTCAGGAACACGCGGGCCTGGGGGTTCTCGAACGAATACGTCAGTTTCTCGCTGAGGACGACGCCCACGTTGTTGGTCTTGCCGCTGCGCAGCGATCGTGCGCCCGTGTGCGGGCCGGTGTATCCGAGGCGCTCCGCTGCAGCGAGGACTCGCGTCCTGGTGGCGTCGGAGACGCGTGTCGGTTGGTTGTAGGTGTAGGAGACGCTCATCGTGGACACGCCCGCGGCGGCGGCGACGTCGGCCATGGTCGGGCGGGGGTGCATGCGTTCACACTAGCGTTCCTCGTCGACATGTGTAACGATACACAACATGGGTGACGGTAGATCTCTCGCCAAGCTTCTCGTTCTTGCGGCCGCGGCCTTCGTCTACGTGACCGCCGAGACGCTGCCCGTCGGGCTGCTGCCGGAGATCTCGTCGGACATGGGGGTCAGTGA
Organism: Rhodococcus sp. RS1C4; assembly: GCF_002258225.1. Lineage (NCBI taxonomy): Bacteria > Bacillati > Actinomycetota > Actinomycetes > Mycobacteriales > Nocardiaceae > Rhodococcus > Rhodococcus sp. RS1C4. The sequence goes on from NZ_NOXZ01000021.1 coordinate 170,309, forward strand.
ATCGAGCGTCGGCCTGCTGTTGACGTTCTATGCCTACGGAGTCGCGGTGATGACGATGCCGCTCATGACGTTCGTGCGCAGGTGGCCGCGTCGAACAGTGGTCGTGGTGACCGTGGGCGCACTCGCGGTGTCGCAATTGCTGTCCGCGGTAGCTATCGGATATCCGATGCTGGTCGTCGCTCGAATGATCTGTGCTGCAACGCACGGCGTGTTCTGGGCAGTGGTCGCACCGGTCGCAGCATCGCTCGTCGCCCCGGAACGCAAAGGCAAGGCCATCGCGACGGTCTACGCCGGAACGTCGTTGGCGCTGGTGGCAGGCAATCCGTTGACCGCTGCCCTCGGCCAGTGGCTCGGCTGGCGCACAGCGGCCGTGTGCATCGGTGCCGTCGCGGGGATCATCGCGGTGACGCTGTTCGCGGTGCTGCCGACGATGAAGGTCGCCGACGCCGGCTCGGGCCCCGGATCACGGGTTCGCGTCCTCGACCGATCGCTGGTGATGATCTGTGTTGCAACGTTTCTCGCAGTGCTCGGCCACTTCGTCGCGTACACGTACTTCTCGTTGATCGTGGACCGCGGCCTCGGGTCCGTCGGAACGACCCTGACCGCGATGCTGCTGCTGTACGGGCTGTGCGGAGTCGTCGGTATCTGGATCGTCGGCAGGACCTTCGATCGCTGGCCGAGGCGATCCACCATCGGTGCACTGTCCGTCGTTGTCGCCGCACTCACCCTGCTGTGGACGACCATGCTCTCCGCCCCGGGTTCCCTTGCAGCACTGAGTGTCCTGGGCATCGGACTGTGGGGTCTGGCCTTCACCACCGTCCCGGTATGCCTGCAGTCGACCGTCCTGAACACCGCGCGCTCCGACCCTGACCGCGCCTCGGCCGTCTACGTCGTCGCATTCCAGCTCGCCATCGCCTCGGGCGCCCTCGTGGGCGGAATCGTCGTCGACAGGGCATCCATCGCCGACGTCATCGCCCTCGCCGGCCTACTCGTCATCGGAGCCCTCGTCACCGTCACCGCCGGGCGCAACACCTTCCCGGGCGAGCGTCCCACCGAACCGAACGTGACGTTCAGTCACTCCAAGTGACCGAACGCCACGTTCGGTTCACGAACAGGGGCCACGTTCGGTCCGTGAACAGGGGCGAGAGCTGAACGACCGGGTCGAGGGGAAACGTCAAGAGGGGTTAAAGTAAGCCCAGGATTACCGGTGTGGTGGTCTGTGTGATGGGCGAGGGAATCCGGTGTGAATCCGGGACTGACGCGCAACGGTGACCACGAGTGTGGGAGTCCGATCGCTTGCCTGTTGCAGCGTATGTCCCGCGGCTCCGCGAACAGGGCCCCTAGTAGGAAGTTTGCGCCACCTCATGGCTATTCGTGTCCCCTTCGGTGTTGCTGTGCTGTCAGTAGCTCTTGTTCTGTCTGCCTGTTCTTCCGGTTCCGAGTCGGAGGCGGTGCAGGAATCGTCCGGCAATTTTCCGTTGACTATCTTCAACTGTGGTCAGGAGGTGGTGATCGATGCGCCTCCGCAGCGAGCGGTGTCGCTGAATCAGGGGTCGACGGAGATTCTGTTGAGTCTCGGTTTGGCGGATCGGATGGTCGGGTCGGCGACGTGGACGGATCCGGTGCGGGAGAACCTGGCGGCGGACAACGAGCGTGTTCCGCGTTTGGCGGACAACAAGCCGTCGTTGGAGGTGGTGCTCGACGCCGACCCGGATTTCGTGTCGGCGTCGTTCGGCGGGACCCTCGGGCCTGGCGGGGTGGCGGAGCGTGGTCAGCTCGAGCAGCTCGGTGTGCCCAACTACCTGTCGCCGACGGACTGCAACGGCAAGACCGACGAGAGCGTCAATTCGGACGGTGCTCGTACTCAGCCGTTGGAGATCGAGTCCGTCTACCAGGAGGTTCGTGATCTTGCGGCCATCTTCGACGTGTCCGAGCGCGGTGAGGAGTTCGTCGCCGAACTGCAGGAGCGGTTCGACAAGGCGTCGGGCACGGTGAATGCGTCGGGCACCTCATTGGTCTACTGGTTCGCCGATACTGCGACGCCGTACATGGCGGGGTGCTGCGGGTCGTCGGGCATCATCACCAATTCGGTGGGCGCGGAGAACATCTACTCGGACACCACCGACGAGTGGCCGCAGGTCAGCTGGGAGTCGGTGGCGGACCGCAACCCGACGGCGTTCGTGCTGGCCGATCTGAGCCGCCGGTCGCTGGCCGGTGACGCGTTGGATTCCAAGATCGAGTTCCTGGAGAGCAATCCGGTGACTCAGCGCCTTCCTGCGGTGACCGACAAGCGCTACATCGTCGTGAACGGGGCGGATCTGAATCCGTCGATCAGGACCGTCGACGGCGTCGAGAAGGTCGCTGCTGCACTGCAGGGCTGGGGCCTGGCGAATTGACCGTGCCCCAGGCGGAGCCATCGGTGCGGAAGGCGGAGCCGTCGGTACGGAGCTTTCTGCTTCCGCTGCTGCTGATCGGCTCCGTCGTTCTGGTGCTGTCGATCGCAGTTGCGATCACGATCGGGCCGGCGGATCTGTCGGTGGCCGATGTCTACCGAATCACGTTCGAGCACATGGGGTTCGGAAGCTCCGGCGTGAGCCGGATCAAGGATGGGATCGTGTGGGAGCTTCGGCTTCCGCGAACGTTGCTGGCAGCGGTGTGCGGTGCCGGTCTGGCTCTGTGCGGCGCGATCATGCAGTCCCTGCTGCGTAACCCGTTGGCCGATCCGTTCGTGCTCGGCATCTCGTCCGGTGCGTCGACGGGCGCGGTGCTGGTCGCGGTCCTCGGGATCGGCAGCGGTATGTACTCGCTGTCGACGGGCGCGTTCGTCGGAGCGGTGTTCTCGTTTCTGCTGGTGATGTTGCTCGCCGCCGGTGCCGGGGGAGGCACCGATCGGGTAGTGCTCGCCGGAGTGGCTGGGACGCAGTTGTTCTCGGCGTTGACGTCGTTCATCGTCATCTCGTCGGCCGACGCAGAACAGACACGAGGGGTTCTGTTCTGGCTGCTCGGATCTCTCGGTGGCGCCGACTGGGGCGATGTGATGATGTGCGGAATCGTCTGTGCCGTCGGCATCGTCGTGTGTCTGCTGTATTCGTCGGCGCTCGACGCGTTCACCTTCGGTAACGACGCCGCGGCATCGCTGGGAGTGTCCGTCAAGTGGATTCGGATCGTGCTGTTGGTCATCACCGCGTTGATCACCGCGACGTTGGTCAGTGCTGCCGGAGCGATCGGATTCGTCGGGTTGGTTCTGCCGCACGCGGCGCGGTTCCTGGTCGGCGCCCGGCATCATCGCCTGTTGCCGACGACGGTGCTCGTCGGCGCGATCTTCATGGTGTGGGTCGACGCGATCGCCCGCACGGTGTTCCAGCCACAGGAAATTCCGGTGGGCGTGGTGACCGCGCTGATCGGCGTGCCTGCGTTCGCGGTGATTCTCTTCAGAATGCGGAGGACGAGATGACTATCGAGGCCGCATCCGTGCGGTGGTCTCGCGGCCACAACCAGATCCTCGACGGAGTGGATTTCGATCCGCATCCGGGGGAGACCGTCGGGCTGATCGGACCGAACGGGTCCGGTAAGTCGTCGCTGCTGCGGATTCTGGCGGGAATCGTCTCACCCGATTCCGGTGACGTCACGCTCGACGGCGCGCCGATGGCGTCGATGCGGCGCAAGCAGATCGCTCGACGCGTGGCGATGGTGGATCAGCATTCGGACACCGAGGTGGACATCGCGGTGCGCGACGTGGTTCGACTCGGTCGGATCCCGCACCACGGTTTGCTGGGCGGAGATTCGGCGGCCGACGACGTCGCCGTGGACAAGGCCCTGACGGACACGGGAATGACGTCGAAGGCGAATCGGCTGTGGCACACCCTGTCCGGCGGTGAGCGTCAGCGCACGCAGATCGCCCGTGCGTTGGCGCAGGAACCGACGGAACTGCTCCTCGACGAGCCCACCAATCACCTCGACATCCAGCACCAACTCGACATCCTGGCGTTGATTTCGGGCCTGCCGTTGACCAGTTTCATCGCATTGCACGATTTGAATCTGGCGTCGATGTTCTGCGATCGCATCGTGGTGTTGCAAGCGGGAAAAGTCGTGGCCGTGGGCAGGCCGTCGGACGTCATCACCCAGGATTTGGTGCAGGAGGTCTACCACGTGCGAGCGTCGGTGGAACTGGACGAGACGGGCACGTATCCGCAGGTCACCTACAAACCGTTGGTCTCGAGAGCTGTTCGCTGATCCCCGCCGTCAGGCGCCGTCGCCGCGAGCTTTACGACGCTGTTCCTCGGCGCGGGCACGGCACTGACGCAGAAATTCCTCGTCGGCCTCGGCCGTGGTTCCGGTTGCCCGGCCGGGCCGCGTGTCGTATTCCGGATACGCCGAGTTGCTGCGGCGGGCTGAACTTCCGCCGCCCGCTCCGCCCCAGATTCCGCCGTCGACGGGCCGTCCCACGAGGAGCCACACGATCGATCCGGCGAGCGGGATGAAGATGACCAACAGCAGCCACATCATCTTGGGAAGGTGCCGTACACCGCCTTCGTCGGCGGTGATGACGTCGATCAGGCAGAACACCCACAGGATCATGATGATCAGGCCGAGGTACGGCATCGAACTTCCCTCCAAGTAGAGACCGGTCGGTCTTTCGCGAAGGGAACTTTACTATCGGCTCAGATTTCTGCACAGCGGGAAGTGGTCGGTACTCCTGCGAACCGATCCTTGATCCAGCCGAGCCCGACGCCGAAGTCCGTCGCCGCGGGTGCGAGGTGGTTGACCCCGAGGCCTCCTGGGACGGGCGGGAGCTCGTTGACGTACAGCGATGCGTCGGCGCCGCGAGAGCACCATTCGGTGACGAGTCGGCGTGCTTGGTCCGTCGGGATGAAGTCGTCGGCCTGCGCGGTGTTGACCAGAACCGGAGCGCTCGGGGTTCCGTTTCCGATGCGCTGGTCGTCGAAGACCCGCTGCACGACGGGGTTGCCGCCGATCGAGTCCGCCAGTGTCTTTCCGTCCTTGGTCCATTGCGCCGTGGAGGTGCCACCGAACTCGCGCCGAGCTTCGATGAGGCATTGCGTCGACACGCGCCTCAGTACTTCCTTGCCTCGATCGTTCGACGCCTCGTCGACGACGGACTGCAGTTCCGGATAGCGGGCGACGAAACCGTTGATCGCAAAGCCGATTGCCGCAGTCAGTCCCGTCCCGTCGATGTGCCGCAGTACGGCGTCGAGGTCGGCGGGAGGCGCACTCGCGTAGGTGCCGGCCACGTTCAGTTCCGGCGCGTAGTCACCAACCAGTTCGGCCGCCGATGCCGCGGCACCGCCGCCCTGGGAGTGCCCCCAGAATGCGACGGGTCCCGCATGGTCATCGTCGCCCAGTGTCGTGGCGGCGCGGGCGGCGTCGATCATGGCGTGCCCTTCCTCGACGCGGTTGACGTAGGTGTGGATGCCCGGTGTGCCGAGGCCGATGTAGTCGGTGACGAACACGCGGATGCCCTGCGTCAAGAATGCGACGGCGAAGGCGCCTTCGTAGTTGATGGAGGTGCTCCCGGTCTTCGGGTCGTATTGGCCGCCGGTCGGGAATTGCCGCGACGGCGCACACTGGTCACCTTGGCCCTGCGTGCCCGGCCCGATGACGACGGTCGGCGTCGGGCCGGCCGGGTAGGGGGCCGACGGTTCGAGGTACGTGCCCGTCACCGCGACGGGCGTGCCGTCGGCGAGGGTGGAGGTGTACTTCACGCGCTGGGCGGGCGCACCTGTCTGCCCGACGAACGGGATCGGCTCGGTAGCGACAACGGTCCCCGGTTCCGAGGGGATCTCCGCCGGTTCGGCGTAGAAGTCCGGTGCAGCCTGGGCCGGTACAGCACCGGCTGCCAGTACAAGTCCCGCTGCCACTATCAACCGCGCTGCCAGTGCAAGCCGAATACGCATGTCCACCCCTACTTTTCGATCACTCGTGCCAGAAATTCGATCAGCATCGCGGCGCTCACGTCGCGGGGCAACTGTTCGACGCCTGCAAGTACCGACGCCATGTCCAGGTCCCCGCTCCCGGTCACGCCTGCCGCTTGGAGTGCGCCGTACACCTCGTCGGACGACAGTGCCGATGCCTGTTCGGAGGTGAGCACGCCGTCGCGGAACAGTCGGGCGAGCTCGGCCAGTGCGGGCGGCGGCTCCGCTGCGGCCTGACCACGCACGTCGTCGGCGGCAGCTACGAGAGCTGCGACCAACTCGCCCTGCACGGACACTGTCGCGGGTGTGACGGTCAGATGAGTGGTGCGCGGCAGCACCGTTCCGTCGGATTGCGTCAACGAGGGCTGTGCCTGCAGCGAGAAACCACGCTTGCCGACGGCGCCGAGCCACACATGCGGATCGACGGCAGCCTGCGGCCCGTCTGCGGAATCCTTGGCCACTGCGAACAGCGGCCCGACGGGGTCGCCGACGACGCGTAGGCCGTCGATGGCGCGGATCGCGGCGACGAGTGCCGTTGTGGAATCGTGCATTCGGTCGGTGAGGTCGGCGAATCCGTCGACGCCGAGTGCGGTGACTATCGCCCATGCCGCCGTCATCGCCCCGACCGATCTGGAACCGAGCAACGTCGGGTTGACGACGGGATATCCTGGCCAGTCCGTGAGTCCGAAGTACTGGTGGCGGTGGCGATCTCGGCCGCGCACCAGCAACAGCGATGCGCCTTTGGGGGAGTAGCCGTACTTGTGCAGGTCCGCCGAGATGCTCGTGACGCCGGGCACTCCGAAGTCCCAGGCAGGCACGTCGCCCCACCAGGGCAGTGCCAGACCGCCGATACAGGCGTCGACGTGAACGGCCACCCCGCGCGTTGCCGCGACGGCAGCGATGTCCGCGACGGGGTCCATCGTCGCGAACGGGTAACTGGGAGCCGATGCGACGACGAGAATCGTGTCGTCGCGGATGGCGTCGGCGATGCGTCCTGGATCCGGCACGCCCGAGACCGGATCGACCGGTACGACAATGGATTCCACACCGAGTAGGTGCGCGGCCTTGCGGAAGGCGGCATGTGCCGTCGTCGGGTGGACGATGGAGCCGCCGTGCTTACCTGCCGCATCACGTGCTCCGAGGACCGCCAGGATGCAGCTTTCGGTGCCGCCGGTCGTGACGTTGCCGACGACGTCCTCGCCTCCGTGGAAGATCGAACGCCCGAAATCGACGAGTTCCCGCTCGATCGTGGCAACCGAGGGAAACACCGTCGGATCGAGGCCGTTGACGGATTGGACCTCACGCATGGCCGCAGCGGCGAGCTCGTCGAGTTCGGCGACACCACTGTCGTAGACGTAGGACAGGACACGGCCGCCGTGGGTAGGTGCGTCGGCGGTGCGCAGCTCCCGCAGGCGCGCCAGCACGGCCTTCATGTTCGACGCTCTCATGTGGTCCTTTCGTCGATTCGGCCACGACGCCGGCTCGGCTCGGATATTCGAAACTGCTTCAGCAGAACGACACTCAGTATCACCAACGTGGCAGGAACCATCGAGCATCCCACGACGATGCCGGGAACCACCGAATCCGGTTGGGACACGATGTCGTCCGTCGTGCTGGACCGGAACCCGACCGAGGCGAGGATCAGCAGGAACACCGCAGGACCGACGGCTCCCGCCCCTGTCTCGCAGGCAGTCCACACGCCGCTGAGTGCGCCTGCTCGTGATCGGCCGAAGCGGGCGGCGTCGTCCTCGATGGTGTCCGGCAGCAGGGAAAGTGGAAAGGCCTGCATCCCTGCGTATCCGATGCCGCAGGCGGCTGCCGACGCGAACACCCACGGGCCGGGCGTCCACAACGCGATGACGAACGACACGCTGCCGAGCGCGAAGAGGATCGACGCCGCAACGAATCCGACCGTCCTGCTGTACTTCAGACCGAAGCGATACCACACCGGCATCACCAGAAGAGCGGGTCCGACGACGGCAGCGAACAGCAGCGTCAGCGCGGCTTCGTCGCCCAGGACGTAGGTGGCGAGATACTGCACACCTGCGAGCAGGATTGCGACCGCAAGTGCCTGAACGACGAAGGTGATCAGCAAGATCCGAAACGACCGTGTGGAACGCACTGCGCCGAGGCCTTCGCGGTACTGCGCCCACACCGTCCCGTCCGACGGATCGGCCCGACTCACCGATTTCCCTCTCGTGCCCCACACCGTCAGCAGCATGCCGACGCCCATGACCGTCGCCGCCGCGATCGCCATGACGAGGTATCCGGTGGGACCGCCGCCCGCAGCATCGCGAACCGCTGGTCCTCCTCCGCCGACCAGAAGGATCGCGGCGGCGAGCACCGCGATGCGCACGGTGACGAGGCGGGTCCGATCTTTCGCGTCGGTGTACAGCTCGGTGGGCAGCGCAATGTACGGCACTTGGAAGAAGCTGTATGCCGTTGCGGCGAGCAGGAAGAACACGAACACCCACAGCGCAGCAGGGCCGATCGGAGGCGCGAACGTCAGCACGAACAGCACGGGCATGGCCAGCGCGCCGACAACCATTTCCGGCGTTCGAGACCCGGTGCGCGCCGAGCGTGTATCGCTGAGCGCTCCGACGAGTGGGCCGAGCAGCACATCCCAGATCTTCGGAATCAGGATGACGAGCGACGCGAGCCCGGCAGCCACGCCGAGGGTGTCCGTCAGGTAGTACGCCAACACGAGGCCCGGAAGAGCAGCGAACCCACCGGTGCCGATACTGCCTGCGCCGTACCCTGCAACAACACCCGCAGCAGCGCTGCCTGCAGGTACCGCACGATCGGTCACCCGGTCAGACTAGAGGTAGATCCGATGAATGCGAACGGTTTCGATCACCCTGACGTCAGGAGTGGAGCCGGCGGAATGACCCAGGTGTTCAGGAGTGGAGCGGGGGGTTCGGTTGGCGGTGATGGGGGTAGTGAAGTGGCGAGAAATGAATCGAGACGGAGGTCCTCGTGGGGTTGAGTGAGCTCGAGGCGATGGTGAGACGCACCGTCACTGCAGGCCAGCCGTTCGAGTACGGCGCCGATGAGGCGGAGCTTGCCTATCTGAGTTCATTGGCGGCCGACGACGGCGTGGAGTTGATCTGCGAGATCGGCTTCAACGCAGGCTTTTCGACGTGGGCCTTTCTGTCCGCGTCGCCGACGGTCACGGTCGTGTCGTTCGATCTGGCCGAATACGAGTACAGCGATGCCGCCAAAGCTCACATCGACGAACTGTTCCCGGGCCGACACACCTTGATCCGGGGAGATTCGCATTCCACCGTCACCGAGTACGCCCGCACGAATCCCGACGTGCGCTTCGACGTCGTGTTCGTCGACGGTGACCATTCGCTGGACGGAGCGCGTGCGGACCTGGCGGACGCGCGCGCGTTCAGCACCACGGACACCGTCGTCGTCATGGACGACATCACCCCGTGGCTCTGGTTCGGTGAAGGCCCGACCGCTGCATGGCAGGATGCCGTCGACTCCGGCTTGATCGACCACCGGAGCTACTACCAGGACGGCAGGATCGTGGACGCCGTCGTACCCCCGGCCGACCGAGCCTGGGCCGTCGGCCGCTACGTGACCACCGGAACCTCGGCTGAAAGTACCGCTCCCATCTAGTTTCCGCGTTCCTGAAGCCGTGCCACACAACGCTCCACCGCGTCGAGTCCTCGGTCCAGGTCCGCTTCGCTGATCGTCAGCGCCGGCCGGAACCGAACCGAGCTTCCGCCACATCCGAGAGCAAGGACGTGCTCGGTCTCGCGGAGGTCGTCGATCAGACGATCCCGGGTGGTGGCGTCGGGGAGGGTGAAGGCGCACATCAGACCGCGGCCGCGGACCTCGGTCACCATGGCGTGCCGCGACGCGATGTCCCGCATCCGTCCCAGCACGCGTTCACCGAGCGCACCGGCGCGCTCGATCAGGTTCTCGGATTCGATCACTTCGAGAATGCGACGAGCCCGCACCATGTCGGTGAGATTGCCACCCCACGTGGAGTTGATGCGCGACGAGACCTCGAAGACGTTGTTCGGGACATCGTCGACGCGGCCGCCTGCCATGACTCCGCACACCTGGACCTTCTTCCCGAAGGCCACCACGTCGGGTACGACGCCGAGCTGCTGGAAAGCCCAGGCGGTTCCCGTCATTCCAGCACCTGTTTGCACTTCGTCGACGACGAACAGTGCGTCGTGTTCGTGGCACAGCTGCCGCAGCTTCTGCAGGAACCGTGGCCGGAAGTGGTTGTCGCCGCCCTCGCCTTGAATGGGTTCGACGATGGCACAGGCAATATCGTGCGGGTTGGCTTCGAACGCGAGGCGTGCCGCGGCCAGGGCGTCGTCCTCCAGTGCGTCCATGTCCGCGCCGGTCCGGATGTACGGCGACGGGATGCGGGGCCAGTCGAACTTGGGGAAGCGGGACACCTTGTTGGGGTCGGTGTTCGTCAGCGACATCGTGTAGCCGGATCGTCCGTGGAATGCGTGCTCGAGGTGCAGTACCTGCGTACCCAGCGCGGGAGCGGAGCCTGCGGAGCGACTGTTGGGGTTGAGGCCGGCGTCCAACCCGTGCGCTTCGTTCCAGCGGCTCTTCCAGTCGAACGCGACCTTCAGCGCGTTCTCGACGGCGAGTGCACCACCTTCGACGAAGAACAGATGAGGTAGCCGCGGATCGCCCAGCACCCGTGCGAACGTGTCGACGAACCGAGCCATCGGAATCGAGTAGATGTCGGAGTTGCTCGGCTTGTTCATCGCGGCCTCGAGCAAATCGGCTCGGAACTGCGCATCGCCTGTCAGCCTGGCGTGATTCATGCCGAGAGCATTGGATGCGAAGAAGGTGAACAGATCCAGGTACTCGGTGCCGTCCCGCGCGTCGACGAGGGTGGATCCGCGGGAAGCCGTCAGGTCAAGCACCATCGCGAAGCCGTCGGCGAGCATGTGGCGGCCGATCGTGTCGTGAACGTCCGATGCGTCGAAGGAACCGGAGGCATGTGGGGTGTGCAATACCTGCGTCATGATCGCCAACGTACCCGACAATATTCCGTAAGGAAACGGCCACGACCGTAAATTTTACGGTGTTGTGACCCGTCGGCTAGATTGAATGTTGCTGCCACGGCGACGAAAGGTGATTTTCGCGATGACTTCCCCGGTCAAGCACGACGAGCTGAGCGTCCGTACCCGCGGAATCCTGGGACGCCTGGGGGTGACCGCCGACCTCGACGTGCCCAGGTCGGAACTGCCGGTCGTCGCACGTTCACCGATCACCGGGGGCAATCTCGCGTCCCTCGCCGCGGCCACCGCTGCGGATGTCGACGCCGTCGTCACCGTGGCGAAATCTTCGTTCGCCGAGTGGTCCGCCGTTCCCGCTCCGGTTCGAGGTGGACTGATCCGCGAACTCGGCGAATTACTGCGTGAGTACAAGGCCGATCTGGGCGAGTTGGTCTCCATCGAAGCGGGCAAGATTCTGTCCGAGGGCCTGGGCGAGGTCCAGGAGATGATCGACATCTGCGACTTCGGCGTCGGGCTGTCCCGTCAGCTCTACGGCAACACCATCGCAACCGAGCGCCCGGGCCATCGCATGATGGAGCAGTGGCATCCGCTCGGCGTCGTCGGAGTCGTCACTGCCTTCAACTTTCCTGTCGCAGTCTGGTCGTGGAACACCGTCCTCGCCTTGGTCGCCGGCGACACCGTCGTGTGGAAGCCGTCGGAGAAGACGCCCCTGACCGCGCTCGCTGTTCAAGCGCTGTTCGAGCGTGCCGCCGCCAACGCGGACGTCGATCCCCTCGTTGCGCAGTTGGTCATCGGCGACCGAGTGGCCGGTGAGGCGCTCGTCGACGATTCCCGCGTGGCTCTCCTGTCCGCGACCGGGTCCACGCGCATGGGCCGAGCCGTGGCGCCCCGCGTCGCGGAGAGGTTCGGACGCGTACTGCTCGAACTCGGTGGCAACAACGCCGCCATCGTGACCCCGTCCGCCGATCTGGACCTGACGACCCGCGGGATCGTGTTCTCCGCGGCGGGTACTGCAGGGCAACGGTGTACGTCTCTGCGACGACTGATCGTGCATTCCTCCATCGCCGACGAGCTGGTCGGGCGGATTGCGAAGGCGTACGAATCGCTGGCCATCGGGTCGCCCCTGGACGCCGACACGCTCGTCGGGCCGCTGATCGACGCGCCGGCCTTCGCCGGCTTCCAGAAAGCGCTCGACGCTGCCGTCGGCGCTGGTGGTGTCGTGAAGGCAGGCGGTTCGCGCGTCGACATCTTCGGCGAGTACGCCTACTACGTCCAGCCGACGGTGGTGACGATGCCTGCGCAGACGGACATCGTGCGTCACGAGACGTTCGCGCCGATTCTGTACGTTCTCACCTACGAGACGCTCGACGAGGCCATCGCGCTGCACAACGATGTGCCACAGGGTCTTTCGTCGTCGATCTTCACGACGGATCTGCGTGAGGCCGAGCGGTTCCTGTCCGCCGCCGGATCCGACTGCGGCATCGCCAACGTCAACATCGGACCGTCGGGAGCGGAGATCGGCGGCGCGTTCGGCGGCGAGAAGGAAACCGGTGGCGGACGCGAATCCGGTTCGGACGCCTGGAAGTCCTACATGCGACGGGCAACCAACACCGTGAACTACTCCAACGAGCTGCCTCTCGCGCAGGGAGTCGAGTTCACCTGAGCAGGCCGTTCACCAAATCGTCGACGATGTCGTCGGTCGAGGTCTCCGGGTCGATCGGGTAGGTCAGTCGGTCGAACAGGAGACCGTCTATCGCGTAGTGGAACAACGCGATCTCCTTGGCGCCGCCGGGAAGTCCCGCGGCAAGGTTGAATTCGACGTCGCCGCGGAAGTTCGACCGTTGCCACGTGCCGAGAACGGCGCCGATCTCCGGCCGTCTCGACGCCTCGAGTCGCAGTTCGAACAACGCCAGCGTCACTTCTCGGTTGGTCAGGAGCCGCGCGACGATGTCGCGGGTGTACTCAGCGAACAGTTCCGCGCTCGGAGCTTTGGCGGCGAGCGGGGCATGCACGTCGGGATCCGGGGCGAGCCGTTCGCCGATGCGCTCGATCAATCCGGCGATGACATCTTCGCGCGTCTTGAAATAGTTCGACGTGGTGCCTTTCGGTACTCCTGCCTGCACATCGATGGCACGGTGGGTGAGTCCGCGTGCGCCTTCGGCGGCCAGGATCGAAATGCCGGCGTCGGCGAGATCGGATCTGCGTTGCGAATTGCGAGCCATGGAAAAAGACTAGCGCAACCACGACAGGTGTCGTACTCTCTGATTCGAACCACTACATCCGTCGTGATTGGAGATTCTCATGCGTGAACTGGTCTATTACGTAGCCGCCAGCCTCGACGGCTTCATCGCCGCCCCGGACGACACGTTCGATGCTTTCCCCCAGACGGGCGATCACATCGACATGATCCTGCGCGAGTACACCGACACGATCCCGACGCTCGGCCTTCGCGCCACCGGACTGACGCCGCCTCTGACGAGGTTCGACACGGTGATGATGGGATGGGGAACCTATGCGGCCGAGGGTGCACACCGGCGCGGCGGACCGTACGAGCATCTGAAGCAGTACGTGTTCTCTCGCAACCACACCGCCGACGATGCGGTGCCGGAGGTGACCGTGACGGACGAGGATCCGGTTGCCCTTGCGCGGGAGCTGAAGCAGCAGAGCGGATCGGACATCTGGTTGGCCGGTGGAGGGGTCTTCGCGTCCGCACTCGTCGACGAGATCGACCGGATCATCCTCAAGATCAACCCGATTCTGCTGGGATCGGGCAAGCGGCTCTTCGCCGACCGCGACTATTCGGTTGCGGACTTGAATCTCGTCGCCAGCACGCCGTATCGATCCGGGGTGGTCATCAACGAGTACACGCTCGACCGATCCTCGTAGGTCACACCAGGATGCTGTGCGCGCGCAGCCGTTCGACGATGTCCGGCGGTGGCCAGGCGGGAACGCGATAGCGAGCCGGGTCCAGGCCTGCCATCGGTTGGACACCACTGATGGACGCCACGTCGGCGAACTGGACGAAGAACGGCTCGACGCCCTCGCGGCAGAACGCCACGAGGTCGGTCTCCGGCAACGTGCAGTCCACCTCGTCGGCCCAGATGGTGACCGTACGGGGACCGAACGGAGTCGACTTGACGGTGACCGTGCCGATCTCGGAGTGCACACGATCCAGCTCGTACTGACGCTGTAGCCAGTCCGACTGTGCTGCGTATTCTTTCGAGATGTGCACGCAACGGGCCCGTGCGCTGCCGGGATTGTCCGGCGCCGTGACGTCGAGCGTCACCACAGCACCCGAGTCGTCGACGGTGTACGCCTGCGGAGACAGGAACCGCGACGTGTGCAGATACTGCTCCTCGGCCAGACGGAAATGCTTGGCCAGCAGGTCATCGTCGTCGCTGGGCACGACGTAGAGCGTGTCCACCGTGGGGACGAACGCCACTGGTGCACAACCGAACCGCGACCTGTGCGACTCGAGCCACCCCGAATCCAACAGCCACGACGTGTAGTACTGCCCGCCGCGGTCGACCAACCTTTGAGTGGCGCGGCCCTTCGTGGGGTCGGCATACCGGGTGACGGTGGCCAGATTCGACCGGGCCGCAGCGAACACCGTCGACGGATCCACACCCCATGTCTCGATCGACTCCCACGACACGATCGAGCTGTGGAAGGGCATGTCCACCGCCACGAGCTCGTCGACCAACGGGAACACGCGCCGCGACAACAGCAAACCCGACGGTGCGCCCAACGTGTACGTCGACGGTTTCAACACCGGACGCAGCCTCGGCAGCGCCTCGTGCCAGTCACCGGGCCAGAAGTTCGAAGACATCTTCGTCGATACGAAATGCGCGACATGCGACTCCAGCGCCAGATCCGACGCTCCCGCCGTGTCGTGGAACAGATGATCGAGCGGAAGGACCGACGACTCGTCGTACCTCACCGCGAACGCCGACGAATCCAGCCGAGCCCCAGCTCCACCCTCGACCGTGACACGTTCGATCACCAGACGCGCCAAACGCTGCCTCGGATCCTCGATCTCCCCCATCCCCGGAATGGTAACGCGGCATCGTCGTATTGGGGACACTCATCCGTCTGCGGGGGATTCGCCCGGGGGCCCGATGGTCGTGGCGCGGCGCTCTCGACGCTCAGGCACGGGTTGTTGCAGGCATGGGTGTGAGCGGCACAGGTGGTGGTTGTGCCGCTCACGGGTGGGTGTTCGATTCGATGGTGCCGGGGGTCCGGGGCTATCCGGTCCGGGTCTCGGGGTCGGGATCGTCTGATGGGTAGAGGTATTCCTGCGGGTGGTGGTAGTGGTTGACGAGCCCGTTGCGTCGGGGGTCGACGGATTCTGGTGGATGCCAGGCGGTGCGGCCGGGTTGGGGATGATCGGGTCCGGTGGTGGTGGTCGCCCACTGATTCGGTCCGTCGCCGACGAGGGGGTGATGGCAGTCGCACCCGAAGGTCAGGTCGTCGATGTCGGTGTTGCCGCCATCGGCCCATTCGTCGATGTGGTGGACCTGGCTCCAGGTGGCGGGGCGCGTGCAATTGGGGAAACTGCAGCCGCGGTCGCGTGCGATGAGGACGATGCGTTGATCGGCCGAGGCGAGCCGTTTCCCGCGCCCGAGGTAGAGGGCGCGTCCGTCGTCGTCGAAGACAGCGAGGTAATGGTGGGCGTGGGCGGCCATGCGGATGGCATCGCGAATCGAGACCAGCGATCCGGTGCCGGTGACGGCATGCCCGGACGCGGTGGCCAGATCGGAGGCGGACATCGAAATCACCGCGGTGACCGGAAGTCCGCGATGAGTTCCGAGGGTGCCGGCTGCGAGGGTCTGACGGAACACCGCTTTGACGGCATCGTGGTTGCGTTGGCCCTGGGTGCGCAGGTCCCGGCCGGCGCGTGCCTCCAACTCCGCGCCAGCAGCAGTCTCCTCGGGACCGAACAGCGTCAGCGGACCCGGCGACCCCGTAGAAGCAGTACCCGACCCAGCAGAAGCCGTACCCGACCCGGCAGCAGCAGTACCCGACCCAGCAGAAGCCGTACCCGACCCGGCAGCAGCAGTACCCGCCCCAGGATCGCCTGATCCCGCCGTACCGAAACTCGTGGCGTCGCACTCCTGATCGTCCGCGCCGTCACCGTCCGGGGTCGGTTCGTTCTGCCCATCATCGTCGGTGCTGTCGGTGCTGTCGGGAATGCTCCCGGGGTAGGCGGTACTCAGGTCGGTGTCGTGCACGGGCTTCGGCTCGTCGGGGTTCAGCACTCCCTTGCGGGCGAGTTTGGCGAGAACCGGCTCCAGATAGGCACGGAACTCAGCGTCGATGACACCGGCCATCTTCGAGGTCCCGTCGACCTCCTGCGGCCCGAGCCGAACAAAGCATTTCCTCGCGATGTCCTTCGTGTCCCGCAGTTCCCCATCCGGATCCAACAACGCCGTCAACCGGTGCGCCGCGACCGTCAACTGCTCCGGCGAGACCTGTTTCGCCAAGTCCACCAACAAGATCTCCGACTGCACCAACGACTCGTGATCGATCCCGGCGGGCAGGGTGTCGAAGAACTTCTCGATCACCCGCACATGCGCAGCATCGAGATGACCCTCGCACTGCGCTCGCGCAGTCACCGGCAACAACGCATCGAGCTGCTCCCCGGTCAACGACCGCCGCCGCGCCAATTTCCCCGCGATCTTGATGCGTCTACCCGCGACTGCGGAATCGATCCGCAACAAACACGCCAACCGCGACGGATTCGACCGCTCCGGCAGCACCGCCAACCCGTCACCGTCCACCAACTCCGTCAACCATGTGTGCGACGTCCCGTACATCGCCCGCGACACCGACTCCATCCGCACCAACACCGCACGCCGATCCGCATCACCGACAACCCGACCATCCAACGACGCCTCCGCAACCGCACCCCACGCGGACTCCATCTCCTCCACCGCAGCACGCAACGCAGGGTCCTCGATCGGCAACACACCACGCGCAGTGTCGACCCGAAGGTCCCCGGCTACATCGTCGACGCTCTCCCCCAAAAGCATGACTCCACCATAACCCGAAAACCGCCGATTGTC
Source organism: Rhodococcus sp. RS1C4 (assembly GCF_002258225.1). Classification (NCBI taxonomy): domain Bacteria; kingdom Bacillati; phylum Actinomycetota; class Actinomycetes; order Mycobacteriales; family Nocardiaceae; genus Rhodococcus; species Rhodococcus sp. RS1C4. The sequence continues at coordinate 187,313 of NZ_NOXZ01000021.1, forward strand.
GAACATATGTTCGAACTACATCGTCTGCCAATTCGCTCCGTGGAACTGGTGACCGCCCGACGGGTGCTCCACGATGCGAGCGGACGGCAACAACGCCGCGTTCGACGCCAGGTGCTCGAACGGGACCACCTCGTCGTCGCGGCAATGATGAAGCGCCAGAGAGGTAGTGGGCTCGGGTCCGTCGAACGCGTATTCGGGAACGTCCCACCCGCCGACCCCCCAATCCGGCATGGCCAGAAGGGTGGCCGGCTCACGGAAGCCCCACTCCCGCTCCGCGAGGACGCGTAGTAATACGGACGCACCGAACGAGTGCGCCACGAGGATGTCGGACGGGTCCAGCGATTCCAATCGAGCTCGCAGTGGACGCGCCCATGCTTCGAAAGACATGTCCTCGTCGGAGAACTCGGGCATGTCCACGTCGACACCCGACGCCCCCGCAAGGGCGTCGGCCATCGATCTGTCCTCCAGGAAACCACCGGCGCCGTGTACGAACAACAGTGTCGTCATGCGCTCGATTCTGCCCCGAAACCGGGCGTGCCGTCAGCTCCCCACGTAGGCAGCCAGGTGCTGGCCGGTGAGCGTCGAACCGTCGGCGACGAGATCAGCAGGCGTTCCCTCGAACACGACGCGACCGCCGTCGTGGCCTGCACCGGGGCCGAGGTCGATGATCCAGTCGGCGTGGGCCATCACGGCCTGGTGATGTTCGATGACGATGACGGATTTACCGGACTCGACCAGGCGATCGAGCAGTCCGAGCAATTGCTCGACGTCGGCGAGGTGTAGTCCCGTGGTCGGCTCGTCGAGGACGTAGATTCCGCCCTTGTCGGCCATGTGGACGGCCAGCTTGAGGCGTTGGCGTTCACCGCCGGACAGGGTCGTCAGGGGCTGGCCGAGCTTGATGTAGCCCAGGCCGACGTCGGCGAGCCGGACCAGAATCTTGTGAGCAGCAAGCAGTTTCACCTCGTTGCCGAAGAAGTCCTCGGCCTGCGCCACGGACATGGCGAGCACTTCGCTGATGTTCTTACCGCCGAGGTGATATTCGAGCACCGACGCCTGGAACCGCTTTCCTTCGCACTCCTCGCACATCGTGGCGACGCCCGCCATCATCGCGAGATCCGAGTAGATGACGCCGTTACCGTTGCAGACCTGGCACGCACCCTCCGAATTGGCCGAGAACAGAGCAGGTTTGACGCCGTTCTCCTTCGCGAACGCTTTGCGGATCGGCTCGAGCAGGCCGGTGTACGTCGCAGGATTGCTGCGACGGGACCCGCGGATGGCACCTTGGTCGACCGCGACGACGTCGTCGAGTTCGCCGAGCGAGCCGTGTATCAGTGAACTCTTGCCGGAGCCGGCTACGCCGGTCACGACGACGAGGATGCCCAGGGGCACGTCGACGTCGACGCTCTGCAAGTTGTGCGAGTCCGCACCGCGGATCTCGATGACCTCGGAGTACTCGCGTACCGAATCTTTCACCGCCGCACGGTCGTCGAAGTGGTGGCCGGTGACGGTGTCGCTCGTGCGGAGGTCGTCGACGGACCCCTCGAAGCAGATCTGACCGCCGTTGGTCCCGGCGCCGGGGCCGATGTCGACGATGTGGTCCGCAATGACGATGGTTTCCGGCTTGTGCTCGACGACCAGAACCGTGTTCCCCTTGTCTCGCAACTGCAGAAGGAGCTGGTTCATGTTCTCGATGTCGTGGGGGTGTAGGCCTGTCGTCGGTTCGTCGAACACGTAGGTGACGTCGGTGAGCGACGATCCGAGATGGCGAATCATCTTGGTGCGTTGGGCCTCGCCGCCGGACAGGGTTCCGGCGGGCCGTTCCAGGGACAGGTAGCCCAGCCCGATCTGCACGAACGACTCCAACGTTTCCCGCAGAGATTCGAGCAGCGGCGCCACCGACGGCTCCTTCAGACTGCTGACCCAGGCGGCGAGGTCGCTGATCTGCATGGAACAGGCGTCGGCGATGGAGATTCCCTTGATCTTCGAGGAGCGAGCGCCCTCGTTGAGGCGGGTGCCGTCGCATTCGGGACACGTCTGGAATGTCACGGCGCGTTCGACGAAGGCACGAATGTGCGGCTGCATCGCGTCGACGTCCTTGGACAGCATGGATTTCTGCATTTGCGGGACCAGCCCGAGGTAGGTGATGTTGATGCCCTCGACCTTGATCTTCGTCGGCTCGCGGTACAGAAGGTCGTTCAGTTCCTTCTTGTTGTACTTGGCAATCGGCTTGTCCGGGTCGAAGTATCCACTGCCACGAAAGATCCGGCCGTACCAGCCGTCCATGCTGTAGCCGGGGATGGTGATGGCGGACTCGTTGAGAGACTTGCTGTCGTCGTACAGAGCGGTCAGGTCGATGTCGCTGACCGATCCGCGCCCCTCGCAGCGCAGGCACATGCCGCCGGTGATCGAGAAGGTCCGTTTCTCGGTGGTCTGACGCCCGCCCTTCTCGACCTTCACCGCGCCCGCCCCGGACGCCGATGCGACGTTGAACGAAAATGCCTGAGCCGAACCGATGTAGGGCTTTCCGACGCGGCTGAACAGGATTCGCAGCATCGCATTCGCATCGGTGGCGGTGCCGACGGTCGAGTGCGGATTGGCACCCATTCGCTGCTGGTCGACGATGATGGCCGTTGTCAACCCGTCGAGCAGGTCCACGTCCGGCCGCGCGAGCGACGGCATGAACCCCTGCACGAACGCGCTGTACGTCTCGTTGATCATCCGCTGGGATTCCGCGGCGATCGTGGAGAACACCAACGACGACTTGCCGGACCCCGAAACGCCGGTGAACACCGTCAACCGGCGCTTGGGGATCTCGACGCTGATGTCACGGAGGTTGTTCACCCTCGCGCCCTGCACACGGATCAGATCGTGGCTGTCGGCCTTGTGGACCTCGGTCGTCGAACTGGCGCGTCGGGCCATCAGGACATCTCCGTTTCTCGGGGGGACTGGCATCCAATCATGCGAATTCAAGCATGTTCGTCAGCTGCGGGCCTGTTGGATACGCAGCAGATTCCCTGCAGGGTCGCGGACGGCGCAATCGCGAAGACCGTACGGCTGATCGATGGGCTCCTGCACGATGTCGGCGCCCCCGGCCTGCAACGCGTCGAACGTGGCATCCAGGTCGGGCGTCGCCAACTGCAGGCCCGCGTACGTGCCCTTCGCCATCATCTCCAGGATGGTTTTCTTCTCGTCGTCGGTGATACCGGGATCGACCGCAGGTGGCGTCAGGACGATCGCCGTGTCCGGCTGTCCGACAGGCCCGACGGTGAGCCAGCGCATGCCGTCGTACCCGACATCCAGGCGCACCTCGAAACCGAGGAGATCGCGATAGAACCCCAGCGCCGCATCGGCATCGTCATGGGGAAGGAACGAGGAATGAATGGTGATGTTCATGTGGAAAGACGCTAGTAGGCCTCGGCGTCGGACACTTCTCGATTCCTGATCGGTCCGGACCTTTCCGGACAGTTCCCTTGGAAGACCGAAAGCGCCGTTCGGTCAGTCAGACTGACCGAACGGCGCTTTCGCTCCGAATGGGAAAGGGAGTACGACTACCCAGCCGGTACGACGGTGGTCGTGGGGACGGCTGTGGTGGTCGGGGCTGCTGAGGTGGCAGCGGGTGGGGTGGTGACGACCGAGCCGTCGACGACTGCGCCTGCGGCGTCGGGAGCGGGTACGAGAGGTACTGCGGTCAGGTTCGGATCGACGGGAGCGGCCGGGTCGACGATCGGGGCGGGAACGCCAACCTCCGGGACCACAGGTGCGACGTAGGGGGCGACGACGGGAGCAGCTGTGGAGGTGCTCGTCGGCGCGGTCGTGGTGGGGGTCGCGGTGGCGGACAGAACGGTCAGGCGGGCCTGCTCCTGAACTTCCTTGGACTTGATGGGCTTGCCGGCCTGGGCGTCCTTGGCGAGCTGGGTCAGCCATGCGGCTGCGTATTCGGCCGAGGTCAGCGGCTTGCCGTTGGCGTTGTCGGCGTCACGCCAGTAGTCGAAGTGGTGTCCCGAGCCCGGTCCGAGGGTCTGACCGTACGGATCGTTCATCGCCACGGGGATGGTGTCGGTGTTGGATCCGATGAAGCCGATGATTTCCTTGGCGATCTTCGACGGCAGGTAGGCGAGGTTGACTGCGCTCTCGGCGGGCAGCGGTTCGCCGTTCTCGTCCGTTTCGGGCTTCGCGGCGACCTTGGTGGTCGGGTCGGCCGGCTTGTAGCCGGGCTCGGAGACCTTGATGAGCACGTCGAGGAATGTCTCGTCGCCGGCGAGCCAGTTGTCCTGGCTGGTGATGTCGGCGAAGGCGGCGACGGCGATCTTGCCGAGGACCATGGCGAGGTCGGCGCCGGTGGCGGGGGTCAGGGTGTTGTCGCGCTGGATGGCATCGACGTCGAGTTGGCGTCCGACGTTGGCGGCCAGGTGCAGCAGCGAGGTGTTCTTGGGCATCGCGCACGTCAGGTCGCCCTGCGAGCAGAACGAGGCGACGCGGCCCTCGAGTACACCGAAGCTGCCCTGCGTGGACGGTAGAGCGCCGGCGCCGGCGGGGCCGGAGCCGTTCTGGTACTTGGTGTCGAAGCCGTCGGGGTTGGTGCCCGACGCGGAACCGGGGAATGCGGTCTCGCCGTCCTTGCGGCCTGCATCGGCGAGAATGACGACACCGACCACGTTGCCCGGGTCGACAATGCCGAACTTGCCGTTGGTGTCGGCCTGCTGGTTGCCGATCTCCATCGCTGCGCGACGCGTGACGTCGGCGCCTTCGCTGTAGCCGACGATGGCGAAGCGGGTCTTGGGGCACGACGCGGCGATGGCGTTCATGACCGTCTTGGTGTTCGCGACGCCGGTCTCGACCGAGGATTCGTAGGTGGCCATGTTGGCCGGGTACTCGATGTAGACGGCTGCGTAGGAGCCGTCCTTCACCTGGCCGTTGGGAGCGCCGACCATCTGGTCGATCCAGTCGCTCTCGAAGTCACCGGCGAGCGCTGCGGGCAGTCGCGTTCCGGTGGGGGTTTCGAGCATCTTGGTCTTGCCGGCCTCGGGCGAGTCGCCTCGGCCACCGACGGCGATGCTGACCATGTCGTAGCAGGTGGCGGTCGATGCGAGCTCGACCTCGGCGTCCGACGACGTCAGCTTGTCGGTGGTGAGGACGGCGGCACCGACGGCCAGGGCGCCCAGAGATACGAACGCAACGGCGCTGGTGACGAGCCGTCGACGATTCGCAGGTCTGCGATTCGAAACGCGTAGAGACATGGCTTCCCAATCAGTTGTTCCCCGAACCGATTACACCGCCGCTGCACTACGCGGTGGCTACACGGAAGTCGCCGCGGAGGTACCCCGCGTTACACCGTGACCGGATCGAGACCTCCTCATACCCTAGGGGGGTATGGTAGAACGGGTGAGACGAAAGAGGTGCTTCGCGTGAACACGACGATCAAACTGGCAGGCTTCGTACTCGGAATCACATTGGTGTTCTTTGCCGCATTCCTGATCGGCGGAGCGGTCGGCCCTGTCGGTGAGGCACCTACGAGTCACGAACACGCGCAGGTGGACCATGAGTGAGACGGAGTTGATTCTGGGCGGCATGACGTGCGCGTCGTGTGCCAACAGAATCGAGCGAAAACTCAACAAGCTCGACGGCGTGACCGCGACGGTGAACTACGCGACCGAGAAAGCGCGTGTTCGGTCCGACGGCGTGCCCGTCGAGGATCTGATCGGCGCTGTCGAGGCCGCGGGGTACACCGCGACACTCCCCGCTGCCGACCCGGACTCCACGCCCGAGACGGATCCGCTGAAGCAGCGTCTGATCGTCTCGGCGGTTCTGTCGGTGCCGGTGATCGCGATGGCGATGATTCCGGCTCTGCAGTTCACCAACTGGCAATGGTTGTCGCTGACGCTGGCGGCACCGGTCGTCGTGTGGGGTGCCTATCCCTTCCACAAGTCCGCGTGGACGAACCTGCGGCACGGCACATCGACCATGGACACCCTCGTGTCCATGGGAACGCTGGCTGCGCTGGGATGGTCGCTGTACGCACTGTTCTTCGGCGCCGCGGGCGTTCCCGGCATGAAGCACCCGTTCGAGCTCACCATCGACCGGATGGACGGCTCGGCCAACATCTATCTCGAGGTCGCAGCAGGCGTCACCACGTTCATTCTGGCTGGCCGGTACTTCGAGTCTCGGTCCAAGCGCCGGTCAGGTGCAGCGTTGCGCGCCCTGCTCGATCTCGGTGCCAAGGACGTGACGGTGCTGCGCGACGGCGTCGAGAAGCAGTTTCCCATCGACGATCTCGCGGTGGGCGACACGTTCGTGGTCCGGCCGGGCGAGAAGATCGCGACGGACGGAACCGTCGAATCCGGATCCTCCGCCGTCGACGCATCGATGGTGACCGGTGAGTCGGTTCCGGTGGAGGTGTCGCCGGGCGACACGGTCGTCGGTGCGACGGTGAACGTCGGCGGCCGGTTGGTCGTGACGGCCACCCGCGTCGGCTCGGACACCCAGCTGGCCCAGATGGCCAAGCTCGTCGAAGACGCGCAGACCGGGAAAGCGCAGGCGCAGAAGCTCGCCGACCGGATCTCGGGAATCTTCGTTCCGATCGTCATCGCGATCGCCGCCGGCACACTCGGATTCTGGCTCGGCACCGGCGGATCCGTCGCCGCGGCCTTCACGGCTACCGTCGCCGTTCTGATCATCGCGTGCCCGTGCGCGCTCGGCCTCGCGACGCCGACGGCACTGATGGTCGGGACCGGCCGCGCCGCACAGCTGGGCATCTTGATCAAGGGACCGGAAATCCTGGAGTCCACCAAACGCATCGACACCGTCGTACTCGACAAGACCGGCACCGTCACCACCGGCCAGATGTCCTTGCTCTCGGTGACTCCCGAGAACGACGAGCTGCTTCTCGTGGCCGGGGCTCTGGAGGCAGGCTCGGAGCATCCCATCGGCAAAGCCATCGCCGACGCCGCCCGCCGCAGCGGCTCGGTGCCGGACGTCGAGAACTTTGCGGCCGTGCCCGGCCTCGGCGTGACGGGAATCGTCGACGGTCGGGCCGTGGTTCTGGGGCGTGCCTCGTTGCTGGCGGAGTGGTCCATGACCCTTCCCGCGGACCTTGCCGCGGCCTTCGCCGACGCCGAACGCGACGGCCGCACCGCTGTCGCGGTCGGGTGGGACGGACAGGCGTGCGGAGTGCTCGTCGTCGCCGACTCGGTGAAGCCCACGTCGAAGCAGGCGGTCGCGGAACTGCGTGAACTCGGACTGACCCCGGTGATGCTGACCGGTGACAACGAGGCGGCCGCGAGGAAGATCGCGGCCGACGTCGGGATCGAGGAAGTCTTCGCCGGAGTGCTCCCGCAGGGAAAGGTCGACGTCGTCGCGCAGCTGCAGTCCGAGGGCCGGGTCGTGGCGATGGTCGGTGACGGCATCAACGACGCCGCCGCGTTGGCCACCGCCGACCTGGGGCTGTCCTTGGGTACCGGCACCGACGTCGCCATCGAGGCAAGCGACCTGACGCTGGTGCGCGGGGACCTCCGAGCCGTCGGCGACGCCATCAGGTTGTCGCGAAAGACTCTCGCGACGATCAAGGGCAACCTGTTCTGGGCGTTCGCCTATAACGTCGCGGCCATTCCGCTGGCGGCTGCGGGCCTGCTCAACCCCATGCTTGCGGGTGCGGCAATGGCCTTCTCTTCGGTGTTCGTGGTGACCAACAGTCTGCGATTGCGGCGCTTCGCTCCCGCATGAGTCAAGATGGGGGCATGGCTGATGCAGTGGACGTACCGATCAGAGACGAGTCGATTCGGCTCGGGCAATTCCTGAAGCTCGCGAACCTGATCGAATCCGGCGCCGAAGCGAAGAGCTTCATCGCCGACGGGGTGGTCAGCGTCAACGGTGAGGTGGATCTTCGTCGCGGCCGGCAGCTGCATCAGGGCGACATCGTCTCGATCGAGGGAGGCCCGTCTGCTCGGGTCGTCAACGGTGGTGGCTGGTGAGCGTAGGCCGACGGGGTCTGCCCCGTGACCAGGTACCCAGCGCGTTCGATCAGGACGCGAAATCGTACGACCGGCTCGTCGGAGCCAACCCCGGTTACCACGCGCATCTCGCGAAGTCGGCCGAGCGGCTGCGGCTTCCCGGGCTCGGCGCCGGTCTGCGTCTGCTCGACATAGGCTGCGGCACCGGTGCTTCCACAGCTGCGCTGCTGAAGGCCGCGCCTCATGCGGAGATCATCGCGGCCGATGCGTCGTCGGAGATGCTCGAGGTGGCTCGGAGCAAGCAGTGGCCATCGAACGTCACATTCGTTCACTCGCGGGTCGAGGACCTTGCTTCCCACGGCGTCGAAGGGCCCTTCGACGGGATTCTGGCGGCGTATCTGGTTCGGAACGTGGGTGATCCGGACGCCGTTCTCGGGTCGTTGCTGTCCCTGCTGAAGCCAGGATCGTCCATTGCGTTCCACGAGTACTCGGTCAAGGAGTCGCTGCGCGCGAAGATCGTCTGGACGCTGGTCTGCTGGGCCATCATCATCCCGCTCGGGTACGCCGCGACCCGCGACTTCACGCTCTACCGCCACCTGTGGCGCAGTGTCACCAGTTTCGACGGTGTCTCGGAATTCGCTCGACGCATGCAGCACGCAGGGTTCACCTCGCTCGACACCGAAACGATGACGGGGTGGCAGAACGGCATCGTGCACACCTTCCTGGGGGCGCGGCCACGTGATTGACAAGAAGAGCGTTCTGCATCCAGCGGCGCCGGGGTACGCGTCGGCGTCGTCGTTGGCGTCGGTTCCGCGCGTCGCGGTGGTCGGCGGCGGTATCGCCGGACTGTCGACGGCAGCTGCTCTGGCGGAACGTGGTGTGTCCGTCGAGGTCTTCGAGAAGGAGAACTTCCTCGGCGGCCGCGTCGGCGGATGGTCCACCACGTTGGACGACGGGTCGACGGCCACCATGAGCAGAGGCTTCCACGCGTTCTTCCGGCAGTACTACAACCTCCGCAATGTGTTGAAGCGCACCGATCCGGGTCTGCAGCGCCTGCACGCTGTCGAGGACTACCCGCTGATCGACGCGGACGGCCGAATCGACGGATTCAAAGGCCTGCCGTCGACGCCGGGGTTGAACGCCGTCGCCTTCGTCGGGAAGAGTCCGACGTTCCGGTGGCGGGACCTCAAGGCGCTGAACGGTATTGCCGCGCTGCCGCTCATGACCGTGAGCGTTCCCGAGACGTACGAGCAGCTCGACGAGGTCCCGGCAGCAGAATTTCTGCGACGCATCAACTTCCCCGAGGCTGCACGGCACCTGGCCTTCGGAGTGTTCTCGCGGAGCTTCTTCGCCGATCCCGAGGAGATGTCGGCCGCCGAGCTGGCGATGATGTTCCACCTGTACTTCCTCGGCTCGTCCGAGGGGCTCGTGTTCGACGTGCCTACCGGCCCGTACCCGCAGACTCTGTGGGAACCGTTGGGCGAGTACCTGCGTGGGCTCGGAGTCGGTTTCCGGATGGGCACGTCGGTGTCGTCGATCGAACGCGGATTCTCCGTCGACGGCGAGAAGTTCGACGGTGTCGTCCTGGCTGCCGACATCAAGGGGCTGCAGAGTCTCGTCGGCTCACTCGGCACCGACGAATGGCGCGAGGATGTCGCAGCGTTGCAGAACACTCCGCCCTTCCTCGTACACCGAGTCTGGCTCGACAAGCCGGTCGACGCAGACCGTCCACCGTTCATCGGCACCGGTGGAATGCCGCCCATCGACAACATCAGCGTCCTCGAACGATTCGAGGACGAAGCAGCGGAGTGGGCCTCCCGCACCGGCGGATCCGTCGTCGAGTTGCACGCCTACGCAGCAACCGAATCCGAGGACGTCACGCGCGAACAGTTGATGGCGCGGATGCACGAGATCTATCCGGAAACCCGGGATGCCACCGTGATCGCGGCTCGGTCGGAATGGCGCAACGACTGTCCGTTGTTCGGCCTGGGTGATTTCGCCCGGAGGCCGACGGTACGTACGCCCGAACCTGGACTCGTGCTGGCCGGCGACGGAATCCGCATCGACCTGCCGGTCGCCCTCATGGAACGCGCCGCAACCACCGGTCTGCACGCCGCCAACACCCTGCTGCAGAGCTGGGGCCTCGCCGGGCACGACATCTGGACCGTCCCGACCCGCGGGCGGTACCGAGTCTTCGACAAAATCGCGCGCGTCGTCTGAGCGACGCTCAACGGCGAAGCGCCGCGACGTAGCGATCGGTGATCCGCTGCTGCGCCCAACGACCCACCGGACCGGCCAGCTGCGCGTACCAGGTCCCGGGCCGGGAGAAGGCTGTGATCACGACGTAGACATCGCCGGCGTCGAACTCGACCAGGAAAGACTCTTCGCCGCATTCAGGGTGGCCGCCCAAGGTTCCGTAGGCGAAGCCGATGCGGTCGGGCTCGTCCACAACGTAGACGACCTCACACCTGAACCCCGTGACCATCGACACCGTCGACCCGACTTCCACCCGACCACGAGACGGCCGCACCCGAGGCAACGACTGCCGGTGCATCTCCCAGGTCATCAGCGTGTCAGCTGCAGCGTCGAAGGCGGTGCGTCCCGAGCCGATCAGTTCACGTCGACGGACGTGGTGATAGCCGTCGGGCAAGATCCCGGAACGCGTGGCGCCGACCTCGTCGTAGTTCAGTCTTCCGTCAGAGCCCCTTCGACCGGAGCATGTAGCGACGCTCCGCGTAATCGAGGTCGTCTTTCCACAGCCTGGCGGCTGTCCAGCCCATCGGCGGACGCAACAACGGCGCCACGCGTCGGGCAATCCGGAAGCCCTTGCGGTCGGAACTGGCGACGGTGGCTTCGATGACGGCGGTGCGGGGCTTGCCGTCGGGGCCGGGGCCAATCGGGGTCGCGTGGGTTTCGACGACGCTGCCCGCGCCCTCGCCGTCGACGATGCGCATGACGATGGTGCGTGGGCCCGGGCAGACGAATTCGGCTGTCACCGGGACGCCGACGCCGCGGCTGACGCGGAAGGTGACGTCGACGAGGAAGCGGTCGTCCTCGTCGGGGACGTCGATGTCGGTGGGGGCGTCGAGTACGCGGAGCCGGGCGAACGAGTACGGGTGGAACCACGCACCGTGCCACGGGTCGAGTCGGTTGGCGACGACGTCGTCGGGCTCGCAGATGCCGGTCAGGGTGATCACGGCGTCGACGCTCGTGGCGGCGGGCGGCCGGACGGGTACGAGGGGCGCATCCGTGGGTTCTTCACCGCCGAGGTCGTCGAGGCGAACCCAGACGAGGATGCCGTCGTCGAAGGCAGGGAAGGGGCGCCAGCCGGGGCGTCCCTTCGGTCCGAGTGGCATGCCGTGCCAGAGGCAGATGAGGGTGTCGCACTCGATCTTCGCCTTGTCGAGCGGCGCACCGAGGTGCGGGCAGGATCCGGGTGCGATGTGGATGCCGCGGTTCTCGTCGCGCCAGGCCACCAGCTCCATTCCGCCGACTGTCCTGCCGAAAGGTTCCTTGGTCCCGACATCGCGGCTCGCGGCGAAGACGAACCAGTTACCCGACGGCCGGGTCTTGGCTCGCTTCAACGCCGATTCGATGACTTGGGGATTGGCACCCTTCCACGTGGGCTCTTGTTTTGCCCATGATTCGGAGGGAAGCGGCTGCAGCGGGAGGCTCTTGGGCCAGCGAGCGCGGACGACCATGACTCCAGTATGCCCGTGTGTAGTTGCGTGTACCTGGAGACGGCGTCCCGCGTCCGCCGTTGACAGTGTCCTGTCATGGCCGTAGGTTGACAGGACACTGTCAATCACGGAGGTAGTTATGCCGAAGAACATCGTTCTCTACGCGACCGACACGATGGCGGACTGGGAGTATTCGTATCTCGTCGCCGGCATTGCCATGGCCAACGAGCAGGGCGACGAGCGCTACCGCCTGCGGGTCCTGTCCGACGGTGGCGGACAGGTCACCAGCCTCGGCGGAATCAGGATCCTGCCCGACGGCGACCTCGCGGATCTCGACACGGCGGATGTCGCGGCGTTGATTCTTCCCGGCGGTGCCACGTGGGGTGAAGGACACGACAAGGTTCTGGGCCTGGCCGTGGACTTGCTGGACCGCGGCGTCACCGTCGGCGGCATCTGCGGTGCGACGCTGGGGCTCGCACGGTTCGGCGTGTTGAACTCCCGGCCGCACACGAGCAATGCTCCGGAATTCCTCACGGCAGCACAGCAGTACACCGGCACCGATCGGTACCGCGACGAGCGCACCGTCGCCGACGGCACTCTGATCACTGCTCCGGGAACGGCGCCGCTCGAGTTCGCCAAGGCTGTGTTCGAAGCGTTGGAACTGTTCCCGCAGAGCATCATCGACGCCTGGTACGGGCTCTACACGACCGGCGAGAAGAGGTACTACGAGCAGTTGGCCGGGGCATGACCAGAACTCCCGCCGGTGATGCGTTGACGTCCATCGTGCTTCCCGCCTTCGAGCTGAACGGTGAATTCCTCGCTGCTGCACAGGACATCGCAGCACCCGCAGGTCTGACGCCTGCCTGGTGGCAGGTACTGGGCGCGACCCTCGACGAACCTCTCGCCGTAGCCGAGATCGCCCGTCGCGTCGGCCTGGGGTTGGCACGCCAGAGTGTGCAACGCACCGCGGACATCCTCGTCGACAAGGGATGGGCGGAATACGTCGACAATCCCCGGCATCGACGGGCGAAGCTGCTGCAGCCGACCGAGCGCGGGCGCGAGACGGTGGCCACGTTGCGAGACGATCAGCATGCCTGGGCGGACGCCGTCGGCGAGGAGGTCGGCGCCGACGAGATCGCACGCGTCGCCGACGGCATCGCCAGGATCATCGCTGCCTCGCGGCGCTACCGGGGAGTGAGCGACTCGTAGTACCCCTTCTGGGCGGGGTAGTACTCCTCGAATGTCGGTAGCTCGGCGCCTGTCCGTGATGCGATCAGCAGGTCGAGGTAGTACTCCCAGCCGGGCCCGATCTCACCGACTCCGTCGGTGCTCTCGCGATGGTGAATCAGGGTGACGGTGGTGATCGGACCATCCCCGGTCAGCACGAGTTCGAGCGTCCATCCGTCGGTGGTGGAGACCGCAAGTCGCCGCGGTGGCTCGCAGGCGTCGATGTTCATCTCCATCCACGGCTCGCCGTCTTCGAACACCATCTGGACGCGGATTCGATTGTCCGCGAGCCGCTCCCACGGTCCGAACCACAGGGCCGTCCGATCGGAAACGGTGGCGCTGCTCCACACGTCGTCGCGGCTGGACGTGATCTCGCGGATGATCTCCACGTCGACGCCCGATGCGGTGGCGCGGAGGAGGCCGGTGGGGGTGGGATTCATGGCGCCCATTATCACGCAACTCCGAACCATCGGAGCGTTGCTGTCGTCGCGGCAGCAGCCACGACGATCGTCACGAACGATGCTGTGCGCCAAGCAAGGACCGCGGCGACAAGCACTCCGGCCGGGCAGGCGAACCCGGCGAACCCGTAGTCCACGATCAGTGCGGACGTCGCGATCAACGCCACGAAGATGACGGCCACCGCGATGGACACCAGTCGCTCGACGCGGGGCGAGATCGTCGTTCGGCTGCGGAGGTACGGTCCGACGAGCCGAAACGCCAGGGTTCCCGCCGCGAGCCCGACCATGGGAAGCACGTAATTCATGCCGTTGCCTTCGTTGCGACGAACGCGGGCACCACCGCTGCCAGCGCGAGCAACACCGGCAGGCCCGGCGGCAGAATCAACGCCGCGGCTACGGCGATCACCGCGCCGAGCAGAGCGGTGTTCCTCGTGAGTGGATCGCGGAGTGCTGGAGCAACGAGTGCGATGAGCACCGCCGGAAACGCTGCGTCCAGTCCGAGAGCAGCGGTGTCGGTGATCCTGCCACCGAGAAATGCCCCACCCAGCACCCCGATGTTCCACGCGACGAACAGGCCGACGCCACACAACCAGAACGTGGATCGTCGACGCTGGGGGTCGGGCTCGGCGGCCGCGAACGCCACGCTTTCGTCGGTCACGAGGTGCGCCCCCAGGATCTTGCGAGGCCAGGACACTCCACCCAACGAATCTCCGACGGAGTACCCGAGCGGAATCAGCCGTGCGTTCACCAGTAGTGCGCCGGCCATCGCGGCGAGCGGATTTCCCCCTGCTGCGAGCACTCCGACGACGATGAACTGGGCCGCACCGGCGAAGACCAGTACCGACATCGCCAGGGGAACCCACATCGGAAGGCCTGCGCCGACGGCGATGGCCCCGAACGACGCACCGACGAGGCCGTCGGCGAGGCAGACGAGACCGATGTCGCGGCGGGTTCGCCAGATCGAACGCATGGACAGAATAATGAACCCCGTGTGCTGTGTTCGTCAAGATGGACGCTTGTACCGATAGAGTGAACAACTATGTCCGCCCCGATCGCCGCCATCGCCGCGTCACTGCACCGCGAACGAACGAGGATGGGACTGTCGCTGGCCGAGCTCGCCCGACGCGCAGGAGTAGCCAAGTCGACCTTGTCCCAGCTCGAATCGGGAACAGGCAACCCCAGCGTGGAAACGCTGTGGGCGCTGAGCGTGGCAATGAACGTCCCGTTCGCTCGGCTGGTCGAGCCGGTGAAGCCACGCGTGCAGCTGATCCGAGCAGGTGACGGGCCGAAGTTCTCCTCCGACACAGCCGACTACGTAGCGACGCTGCTCGCCTCCTGCCCACCGAACGCACGCCGCGACATCTATTTCGTCAGCGCACAGATCGGCGAGCCTCGAAGGTCCGACCCACATTCACCCGGCGTCGTCGAGCACGTGATCCTGTCCGCCGGCCGAGCACTCGTGGGGCCCACCGACGAGCCCGTCGAGCTCCACCCGGGCGACTACATCAGCTACCCCGGCGACGCGCCCCACATCTTCGAAGCCATGAACGCCGACACCACAGCAGTTCTGGTGTCCGAGCACGTGTGAACAAAGAGCCGGCCGTCACAGCGTCTGCGACGGCCGGCTCATGGGGGCGCGGGATCAGACGACGGCCGTCTCCGATTCGTCGTGCTTCTGCATCGTGCTGTCCACCAGACGCCTACGTACGACGAACAGCAGGGCGACGGACATCGCCATGAAGCCGCCGACGACCCACAGTCCCGCCTTCGAACTTCCGGTCGTGTCGAGGAGCCAACCGGTCATGTACGGGGCGGCCAGCCCTGCGGAAGCGCCGATGGTGTTCACCAGAGCGATGCCCGCGGCAGCTCCGGCGCCGGTCAGGAAGGTGGTCGGCAGGTACCAGAAGATCGGGAGGGCAGAGAAGATACCGACAGCGGTGATCGTGATGACGACCATCGTCAGGAACGGCGAATTCATGTACATGGCTACCGGAACGCTGACTGTCGCAAGCGCGGTCGGTGCGATGAGGTGCCACATACGTTCGCGCAGACGGTCGGAGCGACGAGTCCACAGAATCATCGATACCGAGGCAATCAGGAACGGCACGGCGACGATCAAGCCGTTCTCGGCGATGGAGAACGTCGTGTCGAACTGCTGCGCGAATCCAGCCACGATCGTGGGCAGGAAGAAGCTGATGGCGAACAGACCGTAGCCGATGCCGAAGTACGTCAGTCCGAGAAGCCAGACTGTCGAGTTGCGCAGAGATTCGCGTACCGAGACGTGGCCGGTGGTTGCGGTCTGCGACTGTTCCGTCTCGATACGGCGGTCCAGCCAGTTGCGCTCGTCCGCGGTCAACCATTTGGCGTCCCGCGGGCGATCGGTGAGGTAGAACCACGCGGCGATGCCGAGCAGCACCGTCGGGATTCCCTCGACGAGGAACATCACCCGCCAACCCTCCAGTCCGAACAGACCGTGCCAGTACTGGATGATCGCGCCGGAAATCGGAGCGCCCAGCGCGCTCGACAGCGGCAGGGCGACCATGAACACACCGACCAGTCGAACTCGAACTGCACGCGGGAACCAGAACGTCAGGTAGAGCATGATGCCGGGGAAGAAGCCGGCCTCGGCGATACCGAGGGCGACGCGAGCGATGTTGAGCCAGGTCGCATTGGGAACGAACGCCATGAGGGCCGCGATCAGACCCCACGAGACGAGGATGCGAGCGATCCAACGCCTGGCGCCGAACTTGTGCAGTGCCAAGTTGCTCGGAACCTCGAGGAGTATGTAGCCGACGAAGAATAGACCGCTGGCCAAGCCGTACATCGTCTCGGTAAGGCCGAGGTCCTCGCTCATCGTCAGCTTCGCGAACGAGATGTTCGTACGGTCGATGTAGTTGAGGAAGTACGCGAGTCCGAGGAACGGGATCAGCCGCAGCGCAACCTTGCGCATGACGCGGTTGGCCATCTGATTCTCCGGCACCGACTCGTCGGGTAGGTGGGTGCGTGACGCCATTGCATCGCTCCAGTCTCGTTCTACGAAGCCCGTCGAATTGTGGCGGGCTCACACACCTTGCTCCCATAGTGACCTGTGTCACGACCGTTGCGTGACGAAGCTCGAGGGATCAGTTTCCTCTATTTGTCGAACCCTGGCACTCGGGGTTCGACGAAGTCGTGAGGGCTACGCTTTGCCCATGTCGCGAGACGCCGTTCAAGCAGTCGTCGACCGGTTCGCCGACGAGCTCGGCAGGTCGGTCGTGGTGAACGACCCGGAAGTCCGGATGCTGTTCGCGAGCCGCCACTTCGGCGACGAGGACCCGGTCCGAATCCGCGCGATGCTCAATCGGGACGCCGGGAGCGAGGCCATCGGGTTTCTACTGTCCAGCGGGATTGCCCAGTGGACTCGGCCAGGCCACGTCCCAGGGTCGGAGGCGCTCGGTCTGCACGCCCGTGTGGGAGTTCCGATTCGCTGGCGGGGTGAGATGCTCGGAATGATTCTGGTGATGGACGCCGGCAGCACCATCACCGACGAGGACCTCGGGCGCATTGCTGAGGTGGCTGCTGAAATCGCACCGCTGATGGTCGGTGATCGCACGCCCGAGGACTCGGCGCGCTCGGAAGCTCTCGTTGCTGATCTGCTCGGAACGGACGAGGCAGCCAGGGATGTGGCACTCGCCGAATCGACCGTCGCGGCCGGGTCTGTGCGGGTCGTCGCAATTTCGCTACGCAACGTCAAAGATGCCGAGCTGACGGCGATCGCCCTTCGTCACGCCCTGGTAGCCGCGCGTTCTCGAAGCCGTGGTGACGCGCTGCACAGCGTTGTCGGTGAGGTCGGTTACTTGGTGTACCTCTCGACGGCCGCGCGAGATCTGGAGACCGTTCTCGCCGAGACCAGGACGATGGCGCGCGACGCCGGGGACGTGGCGGGCAAGGGGGCGACAGTCCACGCTGGGGTCGGGGCTCCCGCTTCAGGACTGTCCGAAGCCTGGATTTCGGCGCGTCAGGCCGGACTGGCGGCGACGGTCGCGCGCCGCATCGGTGACGATCACGTCGTTGCATGGGAACGTGCAGGGGTCCTGGGAGTGCTCGCGAGGATTCCGTTCCCCGAACTCGACATCACAGCTGTACCGGACGAGCTGCGCCGTCTCGCAGAGGTCGATCGCTCGGGCCGGCTGATCGAGACGCTGCGCGCGTTTCTCGATCATGCGGGGTCCGGTCCGGGTGCGGCGGAGGCGCTGTTCATCCACCGCACGACGTTGTACTACCGTCTCGACCGGATCCGCGAGGCAGTCGGTGTCGACTTGGACGACGGAACGGTCAGGTTGCACCTACACCTCGGGTTGCGGGTGGCGGATTTGATGCGAGCCGAGGGAATCGACCCGTTCCCGGCGCTCACCGCGCGCTGAGTGCTCCTTCTGACAAGTGGCGGTGTGCCGGTACACCTTGCGGATAGAGAACCACCTTGCACGCGTTGCCAGTGAGCAATTCGATTGCGGTGTCCACCTTTTCGAGTTCCAGGCGGTGCGAGATCAGCGAGTCCAGATCGACTCCGCCAGAGGCGACCAAAGCGGTCAGCTCGGTCCAGGAATCCCAGATACGGCGCCCGAAACTGCCTTTGAGAGTGAGGCCGCGGCTGATGAGATGGCGAGTGGCGCTGACCTCCAGCGCCCGGTTCGTCAACCCGATGCTCATCACGGTGCCTTCTCGACGAGTCACCTCCAGTGCGGTCTCCAAGGCAGGCATTGCTCCTGAGCACTCGAGGACGAGGTCGACGCCCCCTGCCGCCCCGGTCAGATCCCGCACCCGATCGACGAGACCTTCGCCCGAGTTCACGAGTGTTGCGCCCAAGGACTCGGCCATCGCACCGCGGTGAGGATTGGGCTCGACCACCAACACCTCGGCGCCCTTCGCTCGCGCGATCTGAAGTGCGGCGAGCCCGATCGGCCCGGCTCCGCTGACCAGTACGTGCGCGCCGTCGAGGCTCATCCCACTGCGTTGGACGGCATGCATGGCACTGCCCGCGGGCTCGAGAAGTGCCGCCGCTTCGAGGCTCAGCTCGTCCGGTAGACGAAAGCAGGTCGACGCGGGCAGCACGACCTGTTCAGCGAACGCACCGTCGATCGTCAGACCCAGAAGGTCCATGCGGAGGCAGTTGTGCGCGTTTCCGCGAACACACTGGAAGCACTCCAAACACGCGACGTGAGTTTCGACGGCCACTCGGTCGCCGACCCTGAAACGTTGGACATCGGGAGCAACCTCGACGACGGTGCCTGCGCATTCGTGACCGGTGACGACGGGTAGACGAAGACCGAGATCTCTGACGGCTGGACCGTAGTCGAATGTTTCTCGGTCGGTACCGCATACCGATACCGCCCCCACCTCGATCCGTACCTGCCCTCGGCCGAGTTCGGGCTCGGGGTGGTCGGTCACCAGGTCGAAGCCTGGTGCAGGTTCGGTCTTGAGCACTGCGCGCACGTCATACCCCTCGTCGTGAATCGGTGTGGGCTCAGTGTGGGCGTGACGCCGATCACGGGGCATCGAGCGCGGAGTGAGGAATCGGGGCGCCGTTTCCTCCCGCTGTAGAAACGGCGAAATTCGACAACGGGAGGAATTCGGTGCTCGGCCTCTCGTCCGGCGGCGGTGCACCTGGCTCCGATTCGCGACGAACATGACAGGCATCGAGGACGTGACCTGCCTCACGCTCCGTACGCACCGCAACGAGAGGTTCCACCGTGACTGCACCGCACATCATCGGTTGGGCGCATACGCGCTTCGGAAAGAGTGAAAGTCCGGACGTCGAATCGCTGATCGCCGAGGTGTCCCTAGCCGCCATCCAGGACGCCGGTCTCGACGACGCGGATGTGGACATCGTCACGGTCGGAGTCTTCAACAACGGCTTCTCGCGTCAGGGATTCGAAGGCGCACTGGTCGGGGCAGGCCAACCCCGTCTCGCTCTCGTGCCGTCCACCCATGTCGAAAATGCTTGTGCAACGGGGTCTTCGGCGCTGTACACGGCACTCGACAGCCTCCAGGCCGGTCGCGGACGGGTGGCACTCGTCGTCGGCGCGGAGAAGATGACCGCCACCGCGAACGACACCGTCAACGACATCCTGCTGTCCGGTTCGCACCGGGCCACCGAGGAGCAAGCGGGCAGCTTCGCCGGAGTGTTCGCGGGCCTGGCCGACCAGTACGCCGACCGCTACGACGATCCGCGTGATGCAATGGCGCGGATCGCGGCCAAGAACCACCGCAACGGCGTCGACAACCCGTATGCGCACCTGCGACGCGACCTGGGATACGAGTTCTGCTCCACCGAGTCGTCCAAGAACCCAGCCGTGGTCGGACGACTACGACGCACCGACTGCTCGCTCGTCAGCGACGGCGCAGCGGCAATGATCGTGGCACTGCCAGAGGTGGCTTCCGCTGCCCGGCGGTCGGTGCGCATCATCGGCCGTGCGCATGCCAACGATCATCTGGCCATCGCACGGCGAGCGGATGCGCTGGCATTCGACGGCGCGGCGCGGGCGTTTCGCGGTGCACTGCTCGACGCGGGTGTCACTCTCGACGACCTGGATCTGTTGGAGACGCACGACTGCTTCACCATCGCCGAGCTTCTCCAATACGAGGCGTTCGGGTTAGCTGCACCGGGCAAGGGCGCCGAGGTGTTGGCCGAGGGCCGTACCGAACGCGACGGGATACTGCCGGTCAATCGATCCGGCGGGCTGAAGGCGAAAGGCCACCCGCTCGGCGCCACCGGCGTGTCGCAGCACGTCATGGCAGCGATGCAATTGGTCGGAGAAGCAGGCGACATGCAGTTGCCGTCACCGCAGCGCGCAGCGGTCTTCAACATGGGCGGCGCAGCCGTCGCCAACTACGCAACAGTATTGGAGACGGTCGGATGAGATCCCTACGTAGAGCAGCGAACCTGGCCGAAGTACTCCGTCAGACCGCGCGACGGTTGCCGGACGGCATCGCCCTTGTCCACGGAGACGTCCGCTGGACGTGGCACGACCTGGACCGGCGTGTCGACTCATTGGCCGCTGAACTGGAGCGCCGAGGCGTCGGCAAGGGCGACGTCGTCATGCTCGACAGCCCGAACCATCCCGAGTTCGTCCAAGCGATGTATGCGACGTGGCGAATCGGAGCTGTTCTCGCGCCGGTCAATTCGCGCCTACACGACGACGATGTCGCGGTCATCGCCGGGGTCTGTCGTCCCAGTGCAATCGTCGCCCACAGCTCGACAGCATCACATGTCGACGCCGTGCGTGCGTGTGGTGGGCTGAGCGCGGGTGTGTTGTGGATCGAGGGTAGCGACGCCGATGCGGTTGCAGCCGTCGACGAATCGACGCCAGCCGCGCCAGTGGCAACCTACGAGGGCGAACCGGCTTGGTACTTCTTCACTTCGGGTACCAGCGGGACACCGAAGGCCGCGATCCTCACGCATGATCAGCTGGGCTTCGTCGTCAACAATCATCTGGCCGACTTGATGCCCACCACAGATCGTCACTGCGTCTCCCTGGTCGTGGCACCGCTCTCCCACGGTGCGGGTGTACACATGCTGCCGCAGGTGGCCCGCGGTGCGGCGACGGTGCTACCTCCGTCGGGGAGTCTCGTGCCCGCGGAGGTGTGGGGCCTCGTCGAGTCCGAACGAGTGACCAACATGTTCACCGTGCCGACGATCCTGAAGGTGCTCGTCGATCATCCGTCGGTGCACCAGCACGATCACTCGTCGTTGCGACACGTCATCTACGCGGGCGCGCCGATGTACGCACCCGATCAGAAGAAAGCTCGGGAGACCCTGGGAGAGGTTCTCGTGCAGTACTACGGGCTCGCCGAGGTGACGGGGAACATCACCGTGCTGCCCAGTGCCGAACACGGTCGCCCAGTGCCGGAGGGGCTTTCGGCAGGAACGTGCGGCTATCCACGGACGGGGATGCTGGTGAGTGTGCAGGACGAGACGGGCTCAGAACTTGGACCAGGAGAAATCGGCGAGCTGTGCGTCGCCGGGCCCGCAGTGTTCGCCGGCTACCTCGACAACGACAACGCGAACGCAGAGGCGTTCCGCGACGGATGGTTCCGCACGGGCGATCTGGGTGTCGTCGACGAAGACGGTTTCGTGTACGTCACCGGCCGATCCTCCGACATGTACATCTCGGGCGGTTCCAATATCCACCCGCGGGATATCGAGGAGAAGATCCTGACGCACGACGCGGTCGACGAAGTTGCAGTCCTCGGTGTGCCGGACCCCAAATGGGGTGAAGTCGGCGTCGCGATCTGCGTGCTGCGAGAGGGTGCAGATCTCACCGCCGACCAGCTCTCCGACTGGCTCGGCGAGCGTATGGCCCGGTACAAACTCCCACGTCACATCTTGTTCCGTGATTCTCTCCCGAAGTCGGGTTACGGCAAGATCGTCAAGCGCACCATTCGAGACGAGCTCGCCGCGCAGGGGTGGGGGCCGTACTCGCAGACGTTGGTGAGCGCGTCGTGACCACCTCGACTGTCCTTGCAGCCCTGGTCCACCCAGGTCCCGTTGCCGACCACCGGCTCGAATCCGTGTCCAGCGCAGTACTCGTGAAGCGGGCATCGCTTCCGCCGGGAAGCAGGCTCGTCGACGCCATCGACGGCGAACTGGCCGAACTCGGTGTCGATTCTGCGCAGGTGGAGATACTCGGTGGACCGCTCGCACGGGTGTCCTACTGCGTCCCTGCTCTGTGTACCGACGGCTCTCGCGCGGCGTGGTACAGCGACACGATCGAGGCGACTGCGCCTGCCACCATCGTCGCAGGAAGCGCAACCGTCGGTCGCCGCGAGGGCGAGCGTTTCATGCACTGCCACGCCGCCTGGTACGACGCTCACGGTTCGCTGCGAGGTGGCCACTTGTGGCCGGACACGGTTGTAGGTGCGACTTCTGTCGAGGTGGTGATACGCGGATTCGCCTCCTGCGAGCTACGCAGCAAGCAAGACGACGAAACACTCATGCCGGTGTTCACGCCGTCAGCTGGTGACGGTTCGAGTACCGGGTCGGCGCGAGCGGTGATGACCCGCGTCCGCCCGGGAGTCGAGATTCACGATGCTGTACGAGAAGTGATGTCTCGAAACGGGTTCCGCCGTGCATCGGTCCGCGGCAGCCTCGGAAGTCTGGTCGGTGCGACCCTGCGGCGCGATGACGACATCGCCGTGGCGCCCGGCCCGGCCACCGAGGTGACGATGTCGGGTCATGTCGTCTGCGAGGGTGGCCGGCTCGTGGAGGTTCACCTCCCCACCTTCGTCGTCGACCGCTACGGGAAGGTTCACATGGGCGAGCTTGTCGAGGACGGAAATCTTGTCGCCGTGACGTTCGAGCTGTTGTTGGAAGAGCTCTTGTGAGCGGGCGGTTGGAAGGCAAGATCGCGCTGGTGTTCGGCGCAGGATCCAGTGGTGCCGCGGTCAGCAACGGTCGCGCCGCCGCGCTGACCTACGCGCGCGAAGGGGCCCTGGTGGCGGCGATCGATCGCAATGGCGACGAGGCCGAGCTGACAGCCGAGGAGATCGTCGGCGAGGGCGGAATCGCGGTCGCCTTGGTCGCTGACGTCACCGACGAAGAGCAGGTCCAAGAGGCAGTCGCACTGGCCACCGACAGATTCGGGCCGCCGGATGTGCTGCACAACAACGTCGGAGCGGCCACCGTCGGCGATATCACCGAGATGGACCGAGGCAGCTGGGACACGGCGATGGCGGTGAACGCGACGGGTGTTTTCCTCACCTGCAAACACACGCTTCCCGCGATGCTCGCGCGCAGGAGCGGATCTGTCGTGAACGTCTCGTCCACCGCGGGCATGCGGTACACCGGTTTCGACTACCCGAGCTACAGTGCGTCGAAGGGCGCGGTGAATCAGTTGACGGTTGCGCTGGCGCTGCAGTACGCGGCGCAAGGAATCCGGGTCAACGCGGTAGTGCCGGGACTGATCGACACCCCGCTCGTGTCGAGTCAGTTGGTCACCGATCCCGAGGTGTTGGCGGCGCGCCACGCGAGTAGTCCCACCGGACGCATGGGAACTCCGTGGGACGTCGCGAACGCTGCGGCGTTCCTCGCATCGGACGATGCGGCGTACATCAACGGGGTGTGCTTGCCCGTCGACGGTGGATTGGCGATGAGGGTTCTGTGACCATGCTCGTGCAGTCGATGATCGACACGTTGCCCGCGGACATCGTCGTCGACGACCCGGACATCGTCGCGGCGTACGCCCGTGATCAATCCAAGTTCACCGACGGCGGAATGCCCTTCGCCGTTCTGGTTCCGCGTACCACCGCCGAAGTCTCGGTGTGCATGGCCGCCGCGCATCGACACCGTGTCGCAGTGGTCCCACGTGGAGCAGGAAGCGGCCTGAGCGGGGCAGCGAACGCCACTGCGGGATCGGTAGTGCTGAGTCTGCATCGGATGAACACCATCCGTGAGATCGACGTAGCCAATCGACTGGCAGTGATCGAACCGGGAGTGATCACAGCAGACCTCCGTGCACGTGTCTCCGAAGCCGGATTGTTCTATCCCCCCGACCCCGGCAGCGTGGAGTTCAGCACGGTGGGGGGAAACGTCGCTACGAACGCCGGCGGAATGTGCTGCGTCAAATACGGAGTGACGGGTGACTTCGTACTGGGTCTCGAGGTGGTGCTGGCGGACGGCCGTGTGTTGCGCACAGGAAGAAGGACCGTGAAAGGTGTTGCCGGGTACGACCTCACGCATCTCCTGGTCGGGTCGGAAGGCACCCTCGGTGTCATCACCGAGATCACCGTCGAACTACTTGCTGCACCTCGCCCGGCGCAGACTCTGGTGGCATCGTTCCCGACGCTGGACGGCGCAGGTCGTGCGGTCGCGGAGATCACGTCGTCGGATCGCACGCCGTCGATGCTCGAAATCCTGGATCGCACCACTGTTCTCGCGGTGGACCGAATGTCGAAGATGGGTATCGAGCCGGGAACGGCTGCATTGTTGCTTGTCCAAAGCGACGACGTCGACGCCGAGGTTGTGCTCGCCTCGATCGAGACGATGTGCTCGCAGCACGGTGCGGTGGACGTGGTGGTCAGTGCGGACCAGGGGGAGGCCGCTTTGTTGTTGGAGGCGCGCAGGTTGGCGCTTCCAGCGCTCGAGCTCCTCGGCGACTGGCTCCTCGACGATGTGGCAGTTCCGCGTTCACGTGTCACCGATCTGATTGCCTCCATCGAGACGATCGCAGAGGAGGCCGGTCTGACGATCGGTGTTTTCGGCCACGCAGGTGACGGCAACCTGCATCCGACGATCATCTACGACGATGCCGACGCCGACAGCCGCGCGGCGGCGATGTCGGCGTTCGACGCGATCACGCGACGCGCGCTCGAGCTGGGTGGCACTATCACCGGTGAACACGGTGTCGGGAGGCTCAAGACCGGGTGGCTGACAATCGAGCACGACGAGACGTCGATGGCAGTGCAGCGGTCGGTGAAGGACGCCCTGGATCCTTCCGGAATTCTCAATCCCGGAGCGGTATTGCGATAGCTCTTCATCTGGCACAGTGGAGATCATGCAGCGGTGCACGGGCGAGAGTCGGTCCGCTGGGCCGATCTCAGGGGTAACCCCTGGGCGAGACAGAAGAACTGGTCACTGCGTCCGACGCCGGTCCGCACGCTCCGCGTGCTCGGCGGCGCCGAGTACACAAGATTCAGGTCGCCCGGCGCCGCTGCATGTACACCGGGTGCCTCGATGAGCCGTCAATTCAGCCCGCAGATGGCGGCGTGGCTCGCGTCGCTCGCTGCGGATGCTCTGTGGACGCGTAGTGGTCTGGAAGAGGCGTTCCTGCCGATTCTGGGTGAGAAGGCGCCGCGTCTGGCGGATCGTCTGATCGACCTGTCGCCGGTCGCGCCGTACGATCCGGAATCGCTCCGCGGACTCATCGCCGGACTCCCACTGCTACCCGAGCCTGCCACCGTCGAACCATCGCGTCGCACAGATGGTTTCAAGCCGTGGTTGTTCGAAGTCCCCCGGTACGCGAGTACCGGAGACCTGGCAGAATCGCTCGATCTGACGATCAGCGAAATCGAGTGGTTCACCGACGCACAGTCCCGGCTCCGGACGGCCGCGACGCCGCTTCGGCATTACCGCGTCACGCCCGTACCCAAGCGAGTCGGATTCCGAATTCTCGAAATACCCAAACCGCGGTTGCGTGAAATCCAGCGAAAGATACTGCGACGCATACTCGACAACGTTCCAGCTCACAGTGCAGCGCACGGATTCGTCACAGGTCGAAGCCCACGCACGTTCGGAATTCCACATGCGGGGCACACCGTCGTGGTCTCGGTGGATCTGAAGGACTACTTTCCCTCGATCGGAATCGAGCGTGTCGTCGCGGTGTTCGATGCGCTCGGCTACCCGAAATCCGTGGCATGGAGCCTCGCCTACCTCTGTACGACGGCAACGCCCGCGGAACAGCTCGGCGGATTCCCCTACGCCACTGCATCGTTGCTGCGCACACGCCACCTGCCGCAAGGCGCGCCGACGTCCCCTGCGCTTGCCAACCTCGTCTCGCGGCGGCTCGACATTCGGCTGACCGCGCTGGCGAAGTCCCTGGGCGCGAGGTACACCCGGTACGCCGACGACCTGGCATTCTCCGGTGACATCGACGCGGACAAGATCATCTGGAGCGCGAGCAAGATCATCGCCGACGAAGGATTCGCGGTCCATCCGTACAAGACCCGCGTGCGTCGTGCACACAAGCGCCAGCAGCTCACCGGCCTGGTGGTGAACAACTGGCCGTCGGTGCCGCGGAAAGAGTACGACGCACTGCGCGCAATCCTGCACAACTGCGCCGTCACGGGGCCGGATCCGCAGAACCTGTCCGCGATCCCCGATTTCCGTGCGCACCTCTACGGGCGGATCGCACGAATCGGCGCGACGAGCGGAGTGAGGCGTCGGAAACTGCTCGAGTTGGCGGAACGAATCGACTGGGAGTGACCGCTGCGCTCTCGTCCCGTCAACCGCCGGTGCGTCGAGGCGTCTCCGGCGACACGGGCAGGCATGCGAACACCAGGCAACCAGGTGGGGCGTCGGACAGTGGCGGCGCTACCGGCCCGGTCGGAACGGCGGCGTCAGGGCCGAGCCCGAGAGTGCCGAGGAGGATGTCGGGGTCGAAGAAGCTGCTGACGTCGATGTCGCGGTTGAACGTCGGCTCGTAGGGGATCGACGGAAGGTCCTCGTCGGGCAGCGCTTCCCCGAGTGCACGAAAGAAGTTGGTGTAGAGCTCGCTGTTGGTGCTGGCGCTCAGAATGGTCGACAGGTCCGGAGAGACGTCACCGAGGACCCCGTTCCAGGTCACCTGGATGCCCAGGCTCGGAATGATGAAGTTGTTCTGCTGCAGGAAGCCCACCATGGCATAGGCGTCGTCGGGCATGCCTGCGAGCATCGGTGTGTTCAGCGTCTGTTGCGACGGGAAACTCGGACCGATGCACGGAGTGTTGTTCAGCCAGAACAAGTATCCGTAACACTGGTTGGCTTCTGACGGAGTCCGCAACTGCCGGATGTACTCACTGCCGATGATGCGCCGTCCGTTCCACGCGCCGTCGTTCGCCATGAGCATGCCCAGCCGTGCGAAATCGTTGGGCGGCAGGAACATCAGTGCAAAACCGTACGTGTGGCCCGTGCGATCGCGAGCCCAGTAGTAATCCTGCGGAGCAATGCCGATGGGATCGAACAGCTCTCGCTGCGCGAACGCCTGAAGATCCTCACCGACGGCATTCTCGACCACGTAGGCGAGCAGGTCAGGGCCTAGCTGTGAGTACTGGAACCGGCCCGGCTGCGAGATCGGCAGTGTCAGCGCCTGCGCTGGTGCGTCGACGCCGAATCCGAGGCCAGGAACGATGCCCTCGGCGACTATCCCTTGATCCATACCCGAACTCTGGGTGAGCAGCGCACGTACGGTGATCGCGCGGTGTGCGTCGTCGCCCTCGCCGGCGGGGAGGTACCGACCGATGGGTGAGTCCACGTCCAGCCGCCCCTGAGTGACAGCGACGCCGGCGAGCATCGAGACGATGCTCTTGGTCGAGCTCCACAGATGCCAGGGGGTGTTGCCGGTGACGTCGTTGAGCGGACCCGATCCGACGAGGCAGTTGTTTCTGAAGATCTGGATGTTCGTTCGCAACCTCGACGACGCGAAGTCGACCGCCCGCTGCACCGCGGCCGCATCCATGCCGACCTCCGCTGCCGAGGCACGCTCGAAACCATCGGCCGCGGCCTCGGGCGCAGAGCACGACCGTTTATCCGGCGGCGCTGCCTGACCCGGAACGGTCGTGCCGATTGCAAGCAGTGCCGTCGACACCGTCGTGACCAGTAGAAGTCGGAAGGCACGTCGCACCGAAACCCCCTGTGAGCCGAATCACTGTCGATCAGGTCTAGCACACAGCGCACGCGCGTACGGGCAGGATCGGCTTACGACGCCTCGGCCAGTTCGATCACGCCGACGCACTGGCATCCGCCGGTGATCTCCTCGCAGTCCAGCACCAGGAAATGACGGACGTACTCCATGTCCACGCAGTCCGGCTCCGTGCACTCGGCGTCGCCGACTGCGTGGATGACGAGCGTTCCTTCACAACGATCTTCGACGGTTCGCATCGACACTCCCTTCTCTTGCACGTCTTGGCCTGTAGCTCCATTGGTATCACCGGAGTCCGACAAGTTCGGGAGAAGGAAGGCGTGTTCGACGCCCGGAGCGATCAGTAACGCGCCCCCGCCGGGTCCGGGAGGTCGTCGAGAGTCTGCAGCTGAGAGGGGGTCAGGCGTACCGACGCGGCGCCTGCGTTCTCGTCCAGGCGTGACGAGCGCCGCGTACCGGGAATGGGGACGACGTGCTCACCCTGCGCCAGTACCCACGCCAGAGCAACCTGCGCAGGGGTGGCTCCCACCTCGTGACCGACGGCTGCGACGGCGTCGACGATGACGAGGTTCGCATCCAGGTTCTCCTGCTTGAACCTGGGTAGTTGTGCACGGAAGTCGTCTGCGGCAGGGGCCGTTCCACGGAAATTTCCGGTGAGAAAACCGCGACCGAGGGGTGAGAACGGGACGAAGGCGGCGCCGTTTCGTTCGGTCCACGCCAGCGACGTCGCGAGATGATCCCGCGTCCACAACGACAGTTCCGACTGCACCGCTGAAATGGGATGTACCGACTGCGCCCGATCCAGCTGTTCGACGGTGAACTCCGAAACGCCCAGTGCGCGAACCTTGCCGGCCTGCACCATTTCCGACATCGCGCCGATGCTGTCCTCGACGGGCACCGCCGGATCGGGGCGATGCAGGTAATAGAGGTCCACGTGGTCAACCCCGAGTCGCCTGAGCGAGTCGTCGATGGCCGAACGGAGGTGGTCCGGGTGACCGTTGGGGCCCGAAATGACCGGTTCCCCAGCGTCGCCGACGTGTGATTCGAGCCCGCCTTTGGTTGCCAGGGTCACCTCGTCGCGACGGGAGCCGATGGCTGCACCCACTACTTCCTCGTTGGTGAACGGTCCGTAGACGTCGGCGGTGTCGATTAAGTTCACCCCGAGATCGAGTGCGTGGCCGATGACGCGGTCGGGACTCTCGGAGTGCTCGTCCGCTTTGTATGCCCAGGTCATGCCCATGCAGCCGAGGCCGATTGCGCCGACGGTCGGGCCGTTCTTCCACAGTGTTCGGGTGGGGACCATGACTACAGACCCTACGCCCGATATTCGCTGTCGCCCGTGCTGCAGCTGCCGATACCATCGCCGCATGGCTACTCCTCACGGCAAAGTGTTCTTCGGAAACGGCATCGTCGATGCCCACGACGCGAAGCTGGGGGTCGCCACTTCCGCAGTCCTGTACGGGCTCAGCGTGTACACGGTGTTCCCGGTGCACGTATCGGCGCAGACGCGCACGGCGTTCAGGCTGCAGGACCACTTTCAGCGACTTCTGGAGTCCTGCAGAATAATCGGGATCGACACGTTTGCGCAGCAGTGGACGTACGAGCGGTTCACCCAGGTCGTGCGTGAGGTCGTTCAGGCCAACGACCCTCAGCGCGAGGTGTACGTCAGAGCGACCGTCCACGTGGACGAGTCCATTCCGGGGACACGAGTCCGTGGTTTGAGCACCACGGTGTCCATCTTCCTGTACGACGCGGTGCCCATCGTCCCGCAAGACGGAATGCGCCTCAAAACCAGTGTGTGGCGCCGAATCCCGGACAACGCCATCCCATCGAGAGCCAAGGTCAACGGCGCGTACGTCAACTCCGTGCTCGCCAAGCAGGACGCCATCGACAGCGGGTTCGACGACTGCATCTTCCTCGATATCAACGGCCACGTCTGCGAGCTCAGCGCCGCGAACATCTTCCTGGTCAGAAACGGTGTCCTGATTACTCCCGACGTCACGAGCGACATCCTCGACGGCATCAACCGCCGGACCATCCTCACGCTGGCCCGCGAGGAAGGACTCGAAGTGCGGGAACGCGTCGTCGACCTCACCGAGCTGTACATCGCCGACGAGGTGTTCGTGTGCGGCACGTCAGCAGGAGTGGCGCCCGTCTTCCAGATCGACGGCCGAGCCGTCGGATCCGCTCCCGTGCTCGGCCCGGTCTCGGCGACACTGCGCAAGCGACATCAGGACGCGTTGACCGGAGACCAGGCGCACGGCTGGGTCACCGTCCTCTGACGTTCACGACGGGCAGGTGGCGGCGAGCCCGGCCACGAGACCGTTCAGGGCGGGTTGCTCCAACGGATCCGTCGCCGGGTCGATGGCCGACGCCGTCCATCCGAGAGTGACCTGCCTGCTGCCGTCGGGACTCGAGAACGACAGTGTGCGGTACCCGAAACCGTTACCGCGCTGACCGAACACCACCTCGGCCGCCCCCGGATTGCACGCGTCACCGCCGACGAGCAACCCCAGGCCGTACCCCGACGGGGTCACCTGCTGCATCTGGTCGACGAGCGTTCGCGGTAGCAGGGTCTCGTCGAAGAGAGCGCGAAAGAACGTGTTGACGTCGCCGACGGTGGAGACGACAGCTGCGCTTGCCGACCAGATCGACGGATCGACATCGCTGATGTCGACGAGGGTGTCACCTTCGAGGATGTACCCGTGCAGTCCGTCCTCCGGAATGGCGGCGACGCTCGGATAGGACGTCGACGTCATCTGTAGGGGTTCGAACACCCGCTCGTGCAACGAATCTGCGATGCTCCTGCCGTCGAGCTGAGCAACGATCTTGCCGAGTACGACGTAGTTGGTGTTGGAGTAGGAGAATTGGGCACCGGGAGCCGCGGGCCACGGCTGTGCCAGCGCGAGCGCGATCAGTTCGTCGTCGGAATAGGTATCGTCGGCGGCCGCGACGAGCCCCGCCACGTCGGACGGCACGAGAGTCTCGAGATAGTTCGGCAGACCGCTGGTGTGATCGAGCAGCTGACGGACGGTCACCGGCTTGGGCAGAAGACCGGGAAGCACGTCGTCGACGGTTGTCTCCAGGGTCAATTTCCCCTCGTCGACCAACTGCAGAACAACGGCCGCCACCATGGATTTGGTGATACTGGCGATTCTCAGAGGATCCGCGGCGGACGCGGCCTCGTCGGACCCGCGTTCGACGACGCCTGCCGCGCCTTCCCATTCACTGTCGCCGTCCCGAAGGGCGATGACCGCGGCCGGCGCTCCAGCGCTCACCAACTGGTCGACGACGGCCTGGGCGTCGGCAGTGCGAATGGTTCCTGGATCGGTGGGTGCAGGCGAGCTCTGCTCAGCAGAACACGAGACAAGCACAAGGGCAGCTGCAAGGGGGAGTACTGCCGAGCGAAGGTTCACACTTCGGACATTACCGGCGGACTTCGTCAGACACGGAAAAATGCGAGCGCAGAGGTCACCAGGTCGGAGTTTCCGGTGGCAGGAGAGCCGTCGGGCATGGTCAGGGTGTCTTCCAGGCCGATGCGAGTGGCCAATCCCTGTGCGACGGCCGATCGTAGTGTGGCCCAACATGTGTCGTCCTGGCCGTGCAGCAGCAGCGGGACTCCGCTCGTGTCGGTGAGTGTGATCAGTTCGTCGGCGACGTCCGGGCTATCTCCCGGCTGGACTTCCAGTAAGGCCCGTATGCAGTCTCCGGTGAGGCCGGAGGCCAGCCATGCGCGTGCGGATGCGGCGGTCCACAGACCCGCCTCGACGCCGACGCCTCGGCGCATCAGCAGTCTTGCCAGATCCGCTGCGCCCTCCTCGTGCCAGTTGACCGACGCGAAATCGGGCAGGGTGG
The DNA here is from genome assembly GCF_002258225.1 of Rhodococcus sp. RS1C4. NCBI lineage: Bacteria > Bacillati > Actinomycetota > Actinomycetes > Mycobacteriales > Nocardiaceae > Rhodococcus > Rhodococcus sp. RS1C4. The sequence goes on from NZ_NOXZ01000021.1 coordinate 218,851, forward strand.
TCCAGGATTCGACTGCGGCCAGCCGGGATACGGCGTCGGGTGTGCTCCACGCTCCAGTAGTCACGCCGACCGGAACTCCGGCTGCGCGGGCAGCGCGAACTGCGGCGGCCACGTGTTCTGCGGCAAGCGAATCGGTGCCGTCCGGAGTCTTCGGATGTACGTGAATTGCCTCGGCGCCTGCGTTCACTGCGGCGATGGATTCTGCCCTGATCTGGTCCGGGGTGATCGGAATTGCGCTGTGCTCGGCCGGTGTTCGAGGGCCGTTGATGCACGCCTTCAGTCTCATCGGCCCAGACGCGCTCATTGGCCCAGACGCGCTCATTGGCCCAGACGCGCTCATCGGCCCAGACGCGCTCATCGGCTGGCCGCGTCGAGGAGGACCGTCGCGGCTCGCTTTGCCGCGACGGCGGACTCGGGAGATTCCGAGATGGCTGCGGTGGTCTGCGCGCCCTCGGCAAGTAATGCGATCTGAAGGCCGAGATCCTGCGGGCATCCTGCCTCGACGGCCAGATCGGTCACGTACTCGACGAATTCGCGTTTGTGCTGGTGTGCAGCGTCGGCGACAGCCGGCATGGTTGCACCGAGCTCGCCGAACGAGTTGATGAAAGCGCAGCCGCGGAAGTTGTCTTCACGAAACCAGGCGTCCAGGAAGTCGAAGATGGAGAGGACCTTGTCTCGCGGCGAATCGTGCTTGGAGGCCTCCATCAGGATGCGCTCGTTCCACACCGCGGTCCGGCCGGCAAGTACCGCGGCGACGATGTCCGACTTGGACGGGAACAGCGAGTACATGCGTTTGAGCGAGATCCCGGCGGCGGTCCGCAGTTCGTCCATGCCCACTGCTTGAACGCCACGTGTGTAGAAGAGCTCGTCAGCGGCTACCAAGACGGCCGATCGTGCGTCGCTCGTTTCCACTGCCACCACCTCCTTGCGCAGAGAACCATCGTTCTCTACCGTAGTCCATGACGGGAGAACGACCGTTCTCCCACCGGAAGATCCCGAGGGAAAGGCAACAACATGGCTTTCGTCAATGTGGGCACGGAAAACAGCACACCTGTGGACGTCTACTACGAGGATCACGGCAGCGGGCAGGCAGTGGTGCTCATTCACGGCTACCCGCTCGACGGCAACTCCTGGGAGCGCCAGAGCCGGGAGCTTCTGAAAGCCGGCTACCGGGTCATCACGTACGACCGTCGCGGATTCGGCAAGTCCAGCAAGCCCGTGACCGGCTACGACTACGACACCTTCGCCGCCGACCTGAACGCGGTCCTCACCGAACTCGACCTGACCGACGTCATCCTCGTCGGCTTCTCGATGGGTACCGGGGAACTGGCACGCTACGCCGCCAAGTACGGCACGGACCGCGTCGCGAAGTTCGCGTTCCTCGCATCGCTCGAGCCGTTCCTGCTGCAGACCGACGACAACCCGGCAGGCGTCCCGCAGTCCGTGTTCGACGGAATCGACGCAGCCGCTCGCGAAGACCGCTTCGCGTGGTTCGACAACTTCTACAAGGACTTCTACAACCTCGATGAGAACCTGGGCAGCCGCATCAGCGAAGCAACCGTGCGCGCCAACTTCGCCACCGCGGCAGGAAGCGCACCGGTAGCGGCCTACGCCGTGGTCCCGACGTGGCTCGAGGACTTCCGCGCAGACGTGCAGAAGGTGCGCGAATCCGGCAAGCCCACTCTGATCCTGCACGGCACCAAGGACAACATTCTTCCCATCGACTCGACGGGACGCGAATTCACCAAGGCATTCCCCGAGGCTCGGTACGTCGAGGTCGACGGTGCCCCGCACGGACTTCTGTGGACCCACTACCAGGAAGTCAACGAGGCTCTGCTGAACTTCGTCAAGTAACCAATATGAGTGGAAATGTAGGCCAGAGCCTACATTTCCACTCTCGAAGCGGGGTAGCATCCGGCCGTGCCGGAAGACACTCCACAGCCGGTCGTGACGTCGGAGTCCGTGCGACTCGGCGTCCTTCTGGCGGCAGTCGGCGGGTTCGTCGACGTCTACACCTTCATGACGCGCGACGGCGTGTTCGCGAACGCTCAGACCGCCAACGTGGTCCTCTTCGGTATCGATGCCGCAGGGGGCCATTGGCGGTCCGCGGCGGGATACCTCCCGCCCTTGGTGGCATTCGTTTTCGGTGTCTTCGTCGCCGAGTCCATGTCCAGCCCCGGCTTGACGCGGGTCGTTCGTCGGCCGATCCGTGCCGTCCTCGTGATCGAGATCCTGGTGCTGTTCGTCGTGGGCTTCGTCCCGGAGTCGGCACCGAATGCCGTTGTCACGGTGTCTATTTCCTTCGTTGCCGCTCTGCAGGTGACGACATTCAGGGTGCTCGTCGACCAGGCCTTCAGCACGACGATGACCACCGGCAACCTTCGTAGCTTCTCTCAGGCGATCTACCACCGACTGTCCGACGGTGACACCGCCGCCGGACTGCGTGCCGTCAACTTCGGATCGGTCATCGCGGGGTTCCTCGCCGGTGCCGTGCTCGGCGCCTTCGCGGTACGAGTCCTCGGCGTGGGCGCGGCCTGGGTCGCGTCGGGAATGCTCGTCGTCGCGCTCGCCCTGTTCCTGTTCGACGAATGGCGTGGGGTTCCGCGGGTGCGCCGCTGATTGACGCCGTCCACACGTCGGTCTACTCTACTGAACATGTTCACTGAACGTGTTCAGTCACGGAATAATCAGAAGGAAGCGACACGTCAGAGGGTTCTGACCGCGGCGGACGCGCTGTTTCGGGAGATCGGTTTCGACGCAACCACCATCCGGTCCATCGCCGCATCCGCGCAGGTCAGTGTCGGCACCGTGATGGCCGTTGGCGACAAGAACGCCATTTTGGTCGCTGTCTACGACGAATGGATTGCCGACGTCCACCGACAACGCAGCGTCGCCGGACGGGCCGATGTCTCTGCTCAGGACAATGCTCCCGCCGAGGTGCTGGGGCTGTTCCTGCCGTTCCTGGAACACTTCGCGCGCGACACCGCCCTCTCTCGGGTGTACGCGTCGATCATCGTCGGAGGGCGCGTCGACTCAGAAATCTTCAGATCGTTGGGCCTCGCTCTGACCGACGAAATCGAGCAGACGCTTCGGCGTGCGGGTCACGATTCCACCCGTGCAGTCCAGGGCGCCCAGGTCATCTATTTCGCGTACCTCGGAATGCTTATGTCCGTCGGAGTAGGCGACGACCTGAATCGACTCGAGGGAGTCATCGACTTCGTGACCAACCAATCCGATGGGGGAGAAAGATGATCGACTACTGGTGGCTCACAGCGCTTCTCGCGATGGTACTGCTGATCGACGCGCTGATGTCCATACGACCGCCGATGTTCATCGTGAAATGCCTCGACGGGGTCGGGTTTCCGCGTGACTGGTGGTGGACGCTGATAGTAGTCAAGCTCGCCGCAGCCGCCGGCCTCGCCGTCGGACTCGCATACCCCGGTGCCGCGTCGGCCGCGAACGCCGGAGTGATCGTCTATTTCCTCTGTGCAGCCTACGCACACTACCGCGCACGGTTCATGACACAAGAGTTCTGGATCAATTGCCTTGGCATGCTGGGGTTCTCGATCGTCGTTCTGGTTCTGTCCAACGTATGACCGATCCGAAGCGGAATCCACCCACCTGTTGTGCGTTCCGAGGGCTGACGGACGCACAACAGGAGGGTGAATGTTCGGCAAATTACACGACGACCACGCCGTCGGAGTCGCTGTAGACGATCTCGCCCGGATTGAACGTGACACCGCCGATTTCGACCGGAACGTTCTTCTCCCCGGAGCCCGTCTGGGTGCTCTTGCGGGGATTGGTGCCGAGTGCCTTCACACCGATGTCGAGAGTCCGCAGAATCGCCGAGTCCCGGATGGCACCGTTGACGATGACCCCGGCCCAGCCGTTGGAGACTCCCTTGCCTGCGATGATGTCGCCGACGAGCGCGGTGTGAACGCTCGCATCGCCATCCACCACCAGGACTCCACCGTTACCCGGCTCACCGAGAGTCTGCTTGACGAGCAGGTTGTCCTGGAAGCACTTGATCGTCGTGATCGGTCCGGCGAACTCGGTGTTCTTGCCGAACTGAATGAATTGTGCATCGCAGCTGCGGATTTCAGGCCCGATCTCGTCGGCCAGGTCAGCAGTTGCCTTGAATTCGACGGAAGTCATACCGGACAGCATAAGTGCGTCGTTCCTCCGGGCTCCACTGCTGCCCATCGGAGTCGTTCCTGCGGGCTCCACTCCTGCTCATCGGAGTCGTTCCTGCGGGCTCCACTCCTGGCTAGTCCAGCCTTCCGTGACGCCTCTCGTAGTCGTCCCGGGTGCGATCCAACTTCGCCTGGGTGCTGGCACCCAGCAGCTGCGGATCCAGGTCGTGCACCAGCAGCCGGTGGCGTCGGTACACGTTCATGAGCGCGATCGCGAAGTAGACCAGCGGAATGAACAGCAGCGCCATCATCGCCAACCCGATCCACAACGGTCCGGGAACCAACAGGAACAGGCACAGGAATGGGATCACCGGCAGCGTGAAGCGGATCAGGTAGCGAGCCTGGGCACCGTGACCGACCAGATCCTCGCGAACCCAATCCTGCATCGACGGCGGCAGCACTCGGCCGAACTGGTAGCCCAGGTACTGCCAGAAGTTCGGTTTCACCTCACGGACCTTACGCTCCGATTTCCTTCAGAACGACCGCACCGATCGACAGCGCGACGACGTCCTCCACCAGCGCGGCGGCGACAGGCGGAACCCGCTTCGACGCCCATGCGCGGTATGCGTGGCCGGCGTAGGAACCGGCGACGGCCGACACGCCCCCGACTACGGCCGCCGGGATCGGATGGTCGCCCGAGCGTCGGGCAATCGCGTAGGCCGCCCCGGCGCCGGCCACGATACGGCCACCCAGGGGCGCCGGATCGAGACGTGACGGCGTCGACGGCAACTTGTCCCCGACGAGTTCTCCCGCCGTGGCCACGGCTGATCCACCGATCGCCCAACGCTCGTACTTCGACCCTCGGAACCAGGTCAGCAGCCCGACGCTGATTCCCACGGAACTGCGAAACCCACTTGCCTTACCGACAGCGGCGGACAGAACGGCCGAGCGAATCGTCAGGTTCATGTCCACGAGTATCCACCCAGGGTTGTCGCTCCGGCGTGTTAGCGTGTGCCGACTTCGGGGGGAGTGAACATGGGGCTGAAGAAGCAGCTGCTGCGCACGGCGCTGGTTCTGGCGTTGCTGTATGCCGCTGTCGCGCTGCTGCCCAGATTGGGGCCGCAGGCACCGGGCAGGTTCGAAGGCGTCGCGGCACCGCCTACCTCCCGTCCTTCGTCGACGGCGGCACCGGCACCGGCACCTACCGCGACCCTGCCACCGGGCTTCCCGTCGATGGAATTCGCGCCGCCGGAAATCGAGGTGCCCGAGGGTGACCCGATCCCCATCGACACCAAATACGGACTCAGCTACACAGTGCCGGGGGATTGGAGGAATGCCTCAGGTGGAGTAGCGGGCTGGGAGGGAACACGAGGGTCGGTTACATACGGCGCGGTCGCAATGTACGGGTACGACTACTGTCCGGAACATCGAGACGGGGCGCGGAAAGCTGTTTCAGGAATGACGGGCCGCAACGGTGTCGACGTTCCCACAGCAGCCTTCGAGGCAAGCCGCCAGGCCGAGATCATCTTTCGGGATGCTCCCGATGACGCCGTGACACTCGACTACTCGGAGCCGATCCAATTCGACATTGGTGGAGCTCCCGCCGTCAGATACTCGGTGAAAGCATCGAATCTCGCCCAGGATTTCGATTGCGATCCAACGGAAGCAACATTCGACGTGGTTGCGACGGAGGGTTATTCGAATGCGACCGTCGCTGTATTCATGATTCAAACCGACCAGCAGATCGACGAGTCCTTGCCGCCGGATGTCGTAGACCGGATTGTGTCGACGCTCCGCCGAACCGAATAAGACAGGTGCCTGGACATGAGTGAAACATTTTTCGCGGACCCAAGGCAGGTCGCCGGGCTCGGCCGGCTTACGGCCGAGATCGGACAGCAGACGCTGACGTCCTATCGGTATTTCAATGACCACGGACAATTGACAGGGGTCGACAACGGGGAATTGTTCGGTTCGTTGGCCGTCACGTTCGATGCTCTCCGCGATGTGTGGCGTGATCGGCATGTCCATTTGGCAACGAACTGCGCCGGATTGGGTGACGAACTCAATACCGCGGCCTGGCTTTACGCGGATCAGGAAAAGAAGAACTACGAGGCGCTCAACGCACACACGGACCTGGTACCGGTGCCGTACCCGGACCCGGGTGACGCAGATCGACCGGCGCGGGGGAATGCCGAACCTTACAGCGACTGTGCACATTACGGGTCTCCGGAGGGTATGGATTACCCGGCTCCCGCACACTTCCCCGACGACGTAGCCGACGTCATCGCCGATGCAGCAGGGTGGCTGGGGGACCTCGATTACGCGATCGAGGAGCTGATCGGGCACAGTCCGCTTCGCGAACTCATCGATCCAATAGGCGGAAACTGGAACGATCTGAGACGTCTCGGTGCGGCATACCGGATTGCAGGGGAGGCTATGTCCGCCGGCGGTGATTCTCTCGCCGAAGGGACTTCGCGCGTCGACGAGTTCTGGGACGGGTTGGCTGCCGTCGCGTACAAAGACTACGCCGCACGGCAGATCGCAGCGATGCGCTGGGAGGGTTCGTGCGGTCGCGTCATCGAAGCTGTCGCGGACAGAGCCGCCGACGAAATTCGCAAGTCGGTGTTCACACTCGTGACTACGATGAGAGAACGTCTCGAAGCGCAAGTCGATGTGTCCAGCCCCGCCAAGGTTGCCGAGTTCTTGTCGAAAAAGGTATCGCCGCTGGGGAGCCTTTACCAGATATACAAGATCGCCGACATCTTGTACTCGGGATACACCCTCGCCAAGAAGCTGCTCGATGACATTCGGATGGTCACCGACGCGTTCAACGAATTCCTTTCGCTCGTTGCCAGTCCCAGCGGCTACTTGAACGAGCAGTTCCAGCAGAAACTCGAACCGATCACCAAGGGAATCCACAACGCTCGACTGGTGAAGGACGTGTACGACACCGCGTCCGCCGAGCCCGTCTACAACGTTCCGAAGGATTCTTTCTCGGTCGGAACAGGTAGACAACCATGGGAAGATGCATGAACGCACCGGACGACCCGATCCTGCGCCGCGCGGTACAGAAGATGACCGATGCCTTCGACCGTATGGCACAGACGCGGGCCGTGGTCGAACGGACCCCGCTCTCGTCCATCGACGAACCGCGAAACGTCGACAGTGCTCTGATGTTCGCCATCGCGTCGCTGGCGAGTGCGTCACCCGAACTGAGGGCGTACGCCGGGCGCGTAGCGGCTGGAGAGTGCTCATGGGACGAGATCGAAACCCTGTCCAGGCCTGTACCGCCCGAAATCGGCGAGCTGAAACGAGATCCAGCGCTGATTTGGTTCCCGGCCAAGCAGACTCCACCACCGGACGACGAAGAGCCCTACAGGATTCCGTGGCAATGACCGGCGATCTACCCCCCGATTGTGCGTTTCCGAGGCTCGAGAACGCACAACTAGGGGGTAAATTGCCTACTTGCCCGCAGCATTCGCGACGATGGCGTCGCGAATGTACTGCGCAAGCCCGGGCGTGATGTCGTCGTAGTGCTTGGTGAAGCGCTCGTCGGCGATGTACATCTCGCCGATACAGACCTGCATGTCGTATCCGCAGTCGTAGAAATTCTCGATGCCGGCGCGGTGACGTTCGGCCAAAGCCGCCGCCTGTGGTGAGTCGGTAGCCACTCCCGAGGCCAACGCCGTAGCGAAATCTGCTTCCAGCGCATCGGTTTCGGACTTGATGCGCTTCCAGTCGTCCTTCGTGAACGACGCCGTACGCGCCTGGGACTGCTTCCACTCGTCGGTCTGGCCCCAACGCTGTTCTGCCTCATCGGCGTACTGTTCGCCGGTCCAGTTCTCCCCGAACACTTCGCGTTGCTCTTCGGGACTCAACTGAATTCCCATCTTCTTTGCCTCCATCATCTTGTCCACGGCCGCAGCCATCTGATGCAAGCGATCGATCCGTGCGTCGAGTAGCTCCCGCTGACGCTGCAGATGCGCCATCGCGTCGACCGACGGGTCGTCCAGCAGGGCGGCGATGTCGTCCAGCGCGAAACCGAGTTCGCGGTAGGTCAACACCTGATGCAACCGTTCGACGTCTACTGCCGAATAACTGCGGTAGCCCTTCGCCGTGCGTCCGGACGGCACCACCAGCGAAATCTCGTCGTAGTGGTGCAACGTCCGCACGCTGATTCCGACGAGGCGGGCCACTTCGCCCACCAACATCGTTTCCGAATCGCTCACAGAGGACACTGTGCAGCCTCCCGTGGCGTGAGGGTCAAGAGTTACCGGACCACTCTCTCGCATCCTCCGGTGGGAACGCCGGCCAGACGCTGAGAAAGCCACTCGAACGCGCCCGGCCTACCGCCGCCCTCGGCCACCGTGTGGTCTCCGGGGATCTCTTCCAGATGGACCGACGCACCGGCCGCACACCACTGATCCTGGACGGCCTCGGCGCCTTCCTTCGGGATCAGGAAGTCCTGCAGGCCCTGGTAGATGTAGATCGGTGCCTCGGGCGCGATCTGACCCATCCGGTTCTCCTCGACCACCGCGCGGGTGATCGGATGGTTGAACACGTCGGGCACGTTGGACAGGTTCTGCTGGTCGAACAGTGCGAGTCCGCTGTAGGACAAGACGTCCACACACTGATCCTTCTGCACCAGAGCGAGCCGCTTACCGTTGTCGTTGGCCAGCGACCGCATCTCCGGGTACTCGCGGCTCAGACCGATTGTCGCGGCGGTGAACAGCCCGGAGCCGATACCGCCGTTCAGCGAACGCTGCAGGATCTTGTAGTCGGTAGGAGGCCCGCCGAAGGCCACTCCGACGATGTTCAACTCGGGCGCATACGACGGCGCCAACTGCGCCGCCCATCCCGACGCGATCGCACCGCCCGAGTATCCGGTGATCGCGACGGGGGCGTCCGGTGCGATGCCGACTGCCCGGGACGCTCGCAGCCCGTCGAGCACGGTGTGACCGGAGACCAGACCGGCGGAGTACGCCTGGCGGGGACCTTGATAGTCGGTGACGACGACGGCATACCCGCGAGCCAGCAACTCCTGCATCCGGTCGAGTTCCTTGTTGGTGCCGCGCGGCAGCGTCGACGACGGCGCACACGCGTTGCCCAAGGAATCCGTTGCCTCGTTGTAGGCGACGACGGGCCTGGGGCCTCCGCCGGTCCACGGCGCGTCGGGAACCAGGACCGTCGTCGCGGCCGCAATGGGATTGTTCTTCGAGTCCGTCGAACGGAACAGCAACTGCGTCGAGGTAGCGCCGGGTTGTACCGCAACACTTCTCGTGTTCAGAACGGTCCCGGGTTCACTGCTCTCGAAACCCGCCGGAGGGGTGAACCAGGGGTCACCCAACGGAGTGGGTAGGTAGGCGTCGGGATTGGCGGGAGGGGCGACGAGGTCACCCACTGGATCTGCCTGCGCCGACGGTGCCATCGCGAGCGCTACAGCTGCTGCGCAGGCGACGACGAGTCCCCTGCGTGTGGTCGTTCTCATGAGATTGCCCCACCCTGCTTCGTCTCCAGTGCGCCCCGACGCCTAGGAAAGACCACCGCCCATGGTGCCACACGTCGACGGGTGCCGACCAGGGCAGCGGAATCGGCACTGTGATCCCAGCCACCGACGATGTAGGTTATGTGTAACTCCAAGAACTACTCACCAGTAGGGGTACCGAAATGCCAGCTCCGAGCGCTGCGACCTTCTCGCGGCTCGCCGACTTGATCGCCATTCCCGACGCCGACGCGCGGCCGACGAAATCCATCACGGAGGTGTTCACCGGCAAGGAGCTCGCGACCATTCCCGTCGGGACCGCCGAGGACGTCGTCGGTGCCATCGCTCGTGCTCGGGTCGCGCAGAAGGCATGGGCCAAGCGCCCGGTGTCCGAGCGCGCCGAGATCTTCCACCGGTACCGCGACCTGGTGCTCGCTCATCGCGAGGAACTGATGGACATGGCGCAGGCGGAGACCGGCAAGTCCCGCGCCGCCGCGCAGGAAGAAGTGCTCGACATCGCGATGACGTCGCGTCACTACGCCCGCACCGCAGCCAAGCTGCTGTCACCCAAGCGGGTGGCCGGCATGCTCCCCGTGCTGACGAAGACGACGGTGCGGTACCAGCCCAAGGGCGTCGTCGGGGTCATCTCGCCGTGGAACTACCCGATGACTCTCGCGGTGTCCGACGCCATCGCCGCGCTGCTCGCCGGCAACGGAGTGGTGCTCAAGCCGGATTCGCAGACTCCGTACTGTGCGCTGGCCGTCGTAGAACTCCTCTACAAAGCAGGTCTGCCGCGTGATCTGTTCGCCGTGGTGCCCGGCCCCGGCTCGGTCGTCGGCACCGCCATCGTCGAGAACACCGAATACCTCATGTTCACCGGTTCCACCGCAACGGGCCAGCTCCTCGCCGAGCAGGCCGGGCGTCGGCTCATCGGTTTCTCGGCCGAGCTCGGCGGCAAGAACGCGATGATCGTCGCGCGCGGGGCGAACCTCAGGGAAGTGTCCGACGCCGCCGTGCGCGCGTGCTTCTCCAACTCGGGCCAGCTGTGCATTTCCATCGAGCGCATCTACGTCGAACAGTCCATCGCCGACGAGTTCACCGCGAAATTCGGTCAGCGGGTGCGGGACATGACCCTCGGTGCGGACTACGAGTTCGGCATCGAAATGGGCAGCCTCATCTCCGAGGACCAAGTCAAGACGGTCTCCGCGCACGTAGACGACGCAAAGGTCAAGGGCGCCAAGGTCATCGCGGGAGGAAACGCACGCCCCGACATCGGTCCGCTCTTCTACGAGCCGACCGTCCTGACGAACGTGCCCGCCGACGCGGAGTGTGCCGCGAGCGAGACCTTCGGGCCGCTCGTGTCGATCTACCCGGTGGCCGACGTCGACGAAGCCATCGCGAAGGCCAACGACACCGAATACGGACTCAACGCCAGCGTCTGGGCGAAGACTAAGGCTCAGGGCGAAGCCATTGCAGCTCAGCTGCATTCGGGAACGGTCAACGTCGACGAAGGGTACGCACCCGCTTGGGGCACCACCGGCGCACCGATGGGCGGAATGGGCGTTTCGGGAATGGGCCGACGCCACGGACCCGACGGCCTGCTCAAGTACACCGAATCGCAGACCATCGCCACGACGCGTCTGCTGAACCTCGGCGGCCCCCGCGGATTGCCTCCGAAGTTGTGGGCGAAGATCATGCCTCCCTTCGTGAAGGCACTGAAGTACCTTCCGGGGCGGTAGTCCGGCCCTCTTCGCGCACCGAACGTACCGTTCGGTCACTCCAAGTGACCGAACGTCACGTTCGGTCCGGAAAGGCGGGGAGTGCTCCGACACCGAAAGAGCCCGCACACCGGGGGGTGTGCGGGCTCTTTCGTGTTGTCGAACTAGTTGACGCTGTGGCCGTTCAGTCCGGAGTTGACGTAGTGCTGATGAGGATCAGGGACGTGTGCGTCGCCGAGTACTCGGGCTATTTGATCTTCGCTGAGTCCGAGGCGACGGAGTCGCTCGCAGACGGCGTCGAAGTCGAGCATTTTCGCGTCGAGTTCCTGCTGCAGTGCGACGACTTCGGCGCGGATGGCCTCGGCTTCGTCGAGTGCTTCGAGGGTGTCCTTGGGTTCGGGGAGCAGGAGGTTCAGCAGTCGATCACGTGCATCGGTGCTGAGGCCCTCGAACGGTGCCGAACCTGCTGGTGCTTCGTGGCGCCCGGTTCCGTCGAGCTCTGCTGCGACGTACTCGCGGGTGTCACCGAAGGACGGGACCTCGATGGTCTCTTCGCCTTCGACAGGTGCCTGGGCGAAGTCGATCGTCTTACGCAGCGGGCGGTTCGGGATCATGATGACCGCGAGCAGCGTGACGATGGCGACGAATCCGGCGATCATGAAGATCCGTCCGGTGGCATCGCCGTAGGCGGTGCGGACGACGGCGAGGATCGGTGCGGGCAGCGAGCTCAGGTCGAGTGATCCTCCGCCTGCGCTTCCGGAGCTGTCCACGCCCAGCTGGGCGAGGCCGGCTGCGGACTTCTCGGCGACGCGGGTCGCGAGGAGCGATCCGAGAACCGAGACGCCGATCGCGCCACCGAAGGTGCGGAAGAACGCGACGGTCGACGACGCTGCGCCGATGTTGTGGACGCTGACCGTGTTCTGGACTGCCAGAACGAGGTTCTGCATCAACATGCCGGTTCCGAGTCCGACGATGGTGATGAAGACGCCGACGGTCCACAGGCTGGTTGCGTGGTCGATGGTTCCGAGAAGCAGGAATCCGATGACCAGCAGTACCGATCCGGTGACGATGAACGGCTTCCACTTTCCGAACTTGGTGATGAGCTGGCCGGATCCGACGGAGGCGACGAGCATTCCGAACACCAGTGGGATGGAAAGCAGTCCGGCTTCGGTGGGGGTGTAGCCGCGTGCGGTCTGGAAGTACTGGCCGAGGAAGGTGGTGGCGCCGAACAGGCCGACACCGACTGCGATGGAGGCGATGATGGCGAGGCCGGTGGTGCGCTCGGTGACGATCTTCAGCGGGATGATCGGCGACTTGGCCTTGGCTTCGACGATGACGGTCAGGACGAGCAGCAGAACTCCGCCGCCGACGAGGTAGGCGGTCTCACGGGAGATCCATGCGTAGTAGTCCGCCTTGCCTGCGAACGAAACCCAGACCAGCAGGACCGAGACGCCCGCGGTGAGCAGGAGCGCGCCGAGCCAGTCGATGGAGACGTTCTCCTTGCGTTCGGTCTTGATGTGGAGCGTCTTCTGGAGCAGTCCGAGGGCGATGACGGCCAGCGGAACGCAGACGAAGAAGCACCAGCGCCAGCCGAGGGGGCTGTCGACGATCACGCCGCCGAGGATCGGTCCGCCGGACATGGACACAGCCATGACAGCGCCGGTGTAACCGGAGTAACGGCCGCGGTCACGCGGGGAGACGATGGTGCCGATGATGGCGATGACGAGTGCCGTCAGACCACCCATGCCGATGCCCTGGATGACACGGGCTACGAGCAGCAGTGGCACGTTGTGTGCAAAGCCTGCGATGAGCGAACCAGCGACGAAGATGACGATCGCGCTCTGGACCAGGACCTTCTTGTTGAACAGGTCGGCGAGCTTGCCCCAGATGGGCGTCGATGCTGCGTTGGCGAGCAGAGCGGTGGTGATGACCCAGGAATATGCGGTCTGCGAACCCTGTAGGTCACCGATGATGGTGGGCAGTGCCGTCGAGACGATGGTGGTGCTCAGCAGCGCGGTGAACAGCGCGGCGAGCAGTCCGGTGAGGGCCTCGAGGATCTGCCGGTGGGACATGGCGTCGGGATCGGCCTGTTGAATATTGGGCGGAGCTTCGGTGGTTGACATTGTTCTATCTCGCAATCAGTTTCAAGTGCGCTGTGTCCTGCGCGTCTTCGTTGAATGTGTTGTTGAGTTTCTGAATCGAATCGAGGGCGGCCAGCGCCTCCGTTTCGCTCCAGTCGCTCAACATCTCGCGCAGTCGATTCGCGCGACGGTCCCAGATGACCTTGAGCTTCTCGCCGCCGTGGGACGAGACACGCACGCGTGATGCGCGTTTGTCGTCGGGATCGGGCGTTCGGTCGATGTATCCGAGATCCACCAGGTCTGCGATCTGCCGGCTGAGGGCGGACTGGCTGACGCAGAGCCTGTTGGCGAGGTCGGTCTGTCTGCATTCACCCTCCGTCGCGAGGATGGCCAGAACTCCGGTCAGTGCCTGCGGCAGGGGTGACTCCTCATCTCCGGTGGTCACGGCCCGCTTCAGCGCACGACCGAAGAGAAATACCTCTTCGACCAACGCTTCCGCGGTGGTAGTTCTTACTGCCATGAGGGCTCCAACGGTTCGAGTCAATTACTTGCTGTCCGCAACCATATAGATAAATAGATGAGGTAAACAACTATTTTACCTATCTCGTGGGTCACACCGACGGCGAGAACGGACAATCCGATCGACACCGCGTGCGACGGTAGGGACTACCCCGAAGTCGGCGTGAACATTCCGCGCTCGATGGTCATGATGACGCCGTCGCCCACTGCGGGGCGCGGACCGCGCACCGAGCAGCGGAAGTCGACCCCGTGCGAGTCGACGACGACGTCGCTTGCCTCCCTGCCGAACAGAGACGACGTGATCACGCCTGCGCCACAGTCGTGAGGTGAACCTGGACCGAGGGCGATGTCCGACGGCATGACGGTCAACGTTCCACGGCCCTGCCTAGCGCCTTCGACGACGTCGAGCACTATTTCCAGCGGGTGATCGTCGGCGTGGAATCTGCCGCCGTCGACGACGCCGGTGATGATGTTGGCGTCGGACAGGAACCGTGCGACGAACGCCGAGGAAGGCTGCTGCACCAGTTCCTCAGGGGTGCCGATCTGCGCGATCGAACCACCGTCGAGCACCGCGACACGGTCGGCCAGCGCCAAGGCTTCGTTCCGGTCGTGCGTGACATGGATGACGGTCAGTCCGGCGGCGCGCGTCAGCGAGCGAAGTTCCAGTCTGAGTCGGTCGCGCAGAGGCTCGTCGAGCGCGGAGAGCGCCTCGTCCAGCAACAGTGCCCGCGGCGTCCTCGCCAGAGCCCGCGCCAAGGCAACTCGCTGCCGTTGACCTCCGGACAACGTCGAAGGATCTCTCGATTCGAGACCGGGTAGGCCGACGAGTTCGAGGACTTCGCTCACACGCCGCTTGCGATCCGAGCGCGACATCCCGGCGAGCTCCAACGGGTAGGAGACGTTCTTCCCGACGGTGCGGTGCGGCCACAGAGCGTGCTGCTGGAACACCATGCCCAGTCCGCGATGCTCGGGTGCGATCGGGCGACGCCCACCTGCGACGACGTCGCCGCCGATGGTGATGGTGCCCGACGTCGGCGTCAGAAATCCCGCGACCGTGCGCAGCAGGGTCGTCTTACCGGAGCCGGACGGACCGACCAAGGCGAGGAATTCGCCGTCGGCGATGCGGAGGTCGATGCCGCGCAGACCGACGGCGCCACCGGGATATTCGAGGTCGACGGCATCGAGGGAGATGGCGGACATCAGGCATTCTTCTTTCGGTCGGAGACACCCGCGACGAGGCCGAGTCCGGCGATCCCGACCAGGGCGACGAGAAGGGACAGGGCCGATGCCGCGTTGTAGTCGCCCGCCTGCTGCAGGTTGAAGATCGACACTCCGAGGGTCTGCGTGCCGGGGGCGACGAGGAGAACCGACATGGTGAGCTCGCGCACCGCCGTCAAGCCCACCAGAACGGCACCGGAGGCGGCAGCGGGAATCGTCATCTTCCACGAGACGTCGTACAAGGCTCGTGCGGGTGAGGCGCCGGAGGAGCGGGCGACCTCTTCGAGTTGGAGCGGCGTCGAGAGCAGCGGCGCTCGGACGGCCTGCACGACGATCGCGAGGAACGCCATGACGTAAGCGCACAGGATCACCCAGCGGGTGTCGAACAGGCCGGTCCAACGTCCGACGATCAGCCATCCGACTGCGATGACCAGGCCCGGTATGGCTTGCGGGAGCATCGCGACCAGGTCGAGGCCGGCATTGTCCCGTGAGCGGGTGCGCGTCGTGACGACACCCAGAGTCAGGCCGACCACTCCGCAGATCACCGCAGCGCCGATCGCCAGCATCAGCGAATTCTGGATACCGACAACCGTTCCAGGTGCAGTGACGGCTGCGACGATGGAATCGAGAGTGAGGTTGGCCCACGTCAGGGGAACACCGGGCGCGGGCAGCAATGCCTGGGTGGCGAGCGCGAAGATCGGCAGGGCCGTGATGCTCAGTGCGAGAAGCCAGGTGGCGACGCCCACCGCCGACCGGCTCCGCCCCAACGCGAGCCGAGTCGGGGGAGTGACCGGCCCATCGAGAGCTGCACTGCCGCGGCTGAGTCCTCGGTCCACCGCAACCGCGACCACCGCCAGCAGCAACAGGACGATGCCGATGGCCGAGACCACCTCCAACGGCTGTGCGACGGTTCCCGATTGGATGAACCGATACACCATCGTCGACAACGTCACGTATCGGTCCGGCAGTCCGACGAGGGCGGGAATCCCGAAATCCGCCAGATTCGAGACCGCAACCAACGTGAACGACGCGACCGCGGCCGGCCGAAGCAACGGCAATGTCACGTACGTCAGTGCGCGCAGCGGGCGTGCCCCGGACATCCGCGCAGCCTCTTCGAGGTCACCGGGAATGCGGCGCAGTGCTGCTGCGACGATCAAGTACGCAATGGGATAGGAGTGGATGGTCAGGAGGAAGACCACGCCGTCTCCGCCGTAGACGTTCCACAGTGGTCCGCCGAACCGTTCGGCCCAGAACTTGTTGATCATCCCGCTCGGCCCGAGCAGGCCGGTCCACGCGATCGCCCCGACGAACGGCGGAATCAGCAACGGCGACAGCAGGACGAGCCGCAGCACCGAGCGACCGGGAAGATCCGTCCGGTCGAGCAGCAGGGCCATCGCGACGGCGATCACCACGGCGAACAATGCCGACAGTCCCGCCGACACGACGCTGTTCACGGCGGCGTCGACGATCCCGCCGTCGATCAGTTCACGAACATGGTTGCCGCCCAGCCCGATCGATACCACGGCAGCAATGGGCGCCAGGATCGACACCGACACCACGACCCACAGGAGCAGTCTGAGGGACACCAGACCACTCACATAGGGGTTACCCGACAAGTTCGTTGAACCTCTCGACCGCCTCGGGCTGAGATGCCGTGATCTCGGCGAGATCGGGGTTCAGCAGGTTCAGATCGTCGAGAGCCGGTGCGCCGTCGGGGGTTCCGACGTCACCGCGCACGGGAAGGTACTGTTGCTCGACCGCGAGTTCCTGGCCTTGCTTGCTGACGAGGAAGTCGACGTACTTCTTCGCCGCGTCCTGATTCTTCGAATCGGCGAAGATGCCCGCAGGCTGGGAGATGTACGGAACACCGTCCGTCGGGTACTCGAGCGCGATGGGCGAACCCTTCTCCGCCAGTTCGCGAACCAGATAGTCGACGACGATCCCGATCGGCTGAGTGCCGGCCGCAACGGACTGCCCGACGGGACCGTTGCTCTCGGCGACGATCGGTTCGTTCGCGGCCAGGCCTTCGAGCCACGGCTGACCGAGCGACTCCTCGTTCAACCACACCGCCGTGTTGAATGCCGCCGCACCGGAGACATCCGGATTGGGAAGAGTGATCTGCCCCTTGTACTTCGGGTCGGCGAGTTGCTGCCACGACGTCGGTGGCTCCGACACGGCACCCGTGTTGTAGGCGATCACCGTGGGGATGATGCGAGTTCCGACGTAATATCCGTCCGGATCGACGATTTCCTGGTTCAACGCGGACACGTCCGCGGGGGTGTACTGGAGCAGCAGGTTCTCGTCCTTGTACCCCTCGAACGTCGGTGCGTCCGCAGCCAGGAGCACATCCGCGCCGATCGAACCCGTCTCACGCTCGGAAGCGATACGCGCATTGAGATCTCCGGTGCCGGCGCGGTAGACCTGCACCTCGATGTCCGGATTCGTGGCAGTGAACTCCGCGTTGAGTGCGTCGATCTTCGCCTGCGGTTCGGAGGTGTACACCGTGAGGGTCCCGCCGCTGGACTCCGTGCTGTCGACAGTCGGGTCGGCTGGCTCGGAGCACGCGGACAGCGCAGCTATCGAGGCAATCGAAACGAGGACGCCCACGACCGGGCGGCGAAAAGGTATCACGTGACAAGCTCCCGACGAACGACGAAGCTGACATCGTGACCGTCCCGAACGACGCGAGTCGGTCGCCGCGGGAAACGCGAAGTGGACGGGGCGTGAAGGACTACGCCGTCGTTGCCAGAGCCGCAGCCAAACCGAACGCCACAGCAAGCACGCAGACGTGGAGAGCAGCACGCACGGTCGACTCGTCGGCTTTCGTGCGATGCGCGGCCACCGACACCAGCCAGGTCGCGCGCAACCGTCGGGCAAGCACCACGAGGACGACGAGAAGAACGGTCTTGCCGAGGACGATACGGCCGTATCCGGTGTCGAACAGGGCAGGCAGACCGCCGAGTTTCACAGCAGCGTTGACGGTTCCGCTCACGGCGAGAGTCCACACCGACCACCACGCCAGGCGCGAATACACGGGCAACACTGCGGCCCAGGCGCCCCGGGCGCGCAAGGTCAGGGCCATCGCGGCCAGAACGCCGATCCACACCGACGCCGCCACGGTGTGCACGGACACGAACAACGCGCCGAGGACCTGCTGCGACATGTGCCCGGTGACGGGACGCGCCACGAGCGCGACGACGATGAGGACGACGACGGGTACCGGGGGCAGATCGCGCCGACGCCGCTGCATCGGCGCCGAAGGTGGCGCCGTCCGATACGCGAACAGCGAATACGCCACTGCCGCGGCGGTACAGAGGATCGTCACCACACCCAACTGCCCGACGGTGATGTCGGTCAGGAACGTCGCGAAGTTCGACACCGACAATCTTGCGATACCGCCCCCGAACGACTCGGTTGCTGCCGTCGCCAGCAGTGCCGTTTCCACCGCGGTCCACGTCCCGCCGACGACGACGGCGGTACGCCACACCGAAGGCTTCGATCGATCCGGAAACAGGTCCGTGCGCAGCAGCGCGAGTCCGAGCATCGTCGCGCCGAGGCAGTCCGCGACGACACGGAGCACCGACGACGGGTCGGGGCCGTCGGGGTGGGCGAGCAACCATGCCAGCCCCACCCCGACGATGCCCGCCGCCCCCGCGGCGAGCACCCACCACCGGCGGAACGCGTTCAGCTACTTGTCCTTCGGCTTGCGCAACGCGTAGGCGAGTCCGCCTGCGAAGACGAGGACACCCGCGACGAGGAAGATCCAGACGGGAATTCCCCCGCCGCTGCCGTCGTCGGACTCACCCTCCGTGGCGGCGGATGCGGCGGCGCCCGGCGTGCCGGATCCTTCCGCGGTCAACGTGAATCCCAGTGTCCCACTGATGGGGTGACCGTCGGCCGACGTCACGCGATAGGCGATCGTGTACTCGCCGACCGGTCCGAGTTCGCCGACGTCGACGACGATGCTCTGTCCCTCGATGCGCGGGTCGCCCTTGGACCACAGGTTGCCGTCGGGTCCGACGACGTTCAAGGTCGCGAACTGCGACTGCGGAACCTCGTTGAACGAGATCGACACCTGCGCCGGGCCGGACGCGATCTCGGATCCGTCGGCCGGGTTCGATCCGGTGACCACCGAGTGGGCGGATGCTGTGGGTGCACCGATCAGCAGTGCCGAGATCGCGAGCACCGCGACGATCAGTTTCCTCATGACCGGCGTCCTCGCACAGTCGCGCCGATGCCGAGTGCGGCACCGAGAGCCCCGAGTACCAAGGCTCCGCCGGCGAGCCATCGGGCGGTCGTGTCGGAATCGGAACTCTGTGCTGTCTCCGTCGAATCCGACGCCGCGGCGGAATCGACGGAGTGACCGCCGTGTCCGTCGGAACCGGCGGCTGCGAGTGTCAGCGACGGGGCCGGGTACTCGGGCTCGCTACCGTCGGCGGCCGGTTCCTCGGTCCACTCGACGACCTCGCCGTCGTTGTAGGTCTGAACGGCCGGGAAGCTGACAGTGTCTTCCTCGGGCAGAGGACCCGCGGACAGCAGGAACTGCTGGAATTGGCCGGGAAGCACCTCGGCGCCCGGGCCCGCGGTCCACGTGACCGCGGTGGCGAGGCCCTCGGCGTTCTTGTCCACGACCGAGGTCCACCCCGGAATCGGCTGAGTACGTGCGGAGTTGAGGCCCGGTAGTTCGACCCGGACCGACGACGTCGCGGCGGTGTCGGATTCGGTGGGGACGCGGAAGGTCAGGACGGCGTAGCCGCCCTGCGCGGCGTCGGGCGCGGCGACCGTCACGTGTGCGGAGGCTGCACCCGCTCCGACGACGAGGGCGAGTGACGCGGTGCCTGCGATGATCGAGGCACGACGAACGAAGCTGTTCATGGCATGGGTACTTTCTCGAAAGACGATGTGGCAGAGATGATCGGAGAGTCACGCCGGCGTCGGCGGGCCACGTCTCGAGATGGATGTCGTGAACTCGAATGGTGCACGGGGAAGTGGGCTCGCGATCTCGACGGCGAGCCCGGGTGGAACGGCGAGGCGTTGCGGCGGGTCCAGTACCGATCGGACGACGGCGGTGATGGGCCCGTACAGCCGCTCGGCCGCGCACACCAACACCGCAGCCAGCGCCGATGCGGCAACGTGGAATGCAGCCATGGCCGGGCTCGGCAGAATGGTATGGCCGTGAATCGTCGCGTGCGGGTCGCCGACGACCAGAGCGACGTGCGACGCGAACTGGCCGAGCACCATCCCCGCGAGAAGCAGGGGCACGGTCGCGCGGCCGGACCGCGGCACAGCGGACACGGCGCCGATCCCGAGGCCCACGATCAGTACCAGCACAGCCGCGGAGCCCGACGGATACCCGCCGTCGGCCCACCCGTGCGCTGCCACGGACAGTGACACCGTCGTCGCGCCGACAGCTCCGCCGCGAAGCGAAGCATCGGGCGACTTCATGGAACCGGAGGTACTACCGAACGCCGAGACGAGCCAGAAGGTCGGCTTCGATGCCGTCCAGCTCGGCCGAGATGGCGTTGTGCGCAGCCTTGCGACGTGCGGGAGGCATCTGTTCCGACGTCCGCACCGCGGTACCCAGATCCGTGAGGCGCTGGGAGATCGCGTCGGAGAACTTGCGGGTCTCGGCGTCGGAGCTGTTGGCCGTGACCTGGGCAAGCGACTTCTCCGAACCGGCGATACGTGCGCTCAGCTTCGCGCCGTAGCCGCTGTACTCGCTCAGCTCGGCGGGGTTGACGCCCAGCTTGCCTGCCTTGCGCTCGTCCAGACGGTTCCGCAGGACCGCAGCGCCGCGGTAGACGATGGGCGTCAGAACGGGGATCAACACCCGTGCAATCGAGATGTACTTGCGCACCTGAGCCGCGTTGAACGACCCCTGCAGCGCTGCCTTCTGCTGCGCCTGAAGTGTCCTGATCTGCGCCTTCTCGACGTTCTTCTGCGACTTGGCCTCGACCGCGCTCAGCTTGTTCTGTGCCTTCGCGATGGACTTCAGTTGCTTGCGCTCGTTCTTCGCTCCGAGCTTGGCCTCGAGTGTTGCCTTGTGCTTGAGCGCCTTGGCCTCGGCCTTACGAGTGGCACGACCCTTGCGCTTGCGGAACAACCCCATCGACAAGGCCCCTAACGTCAGCTTCGGTACGGTTCGGGCGCGGTATTCGCGCTGGCTGACACACAGCCTATCGCTGACGCAGCGGTGGGTCGCATGGGGCGTGTCGGTGCGGGGACATAGGCTCATCAACTGTGAACAGCCAGCCTGTCGCGGCGACACGGTCAGCCGGAATGCGGTCGTCGGTACTCATCGACGCCGGGTCCCTGACGCGGTGCCGTCACCGGCTGTACCTGGACACGGCCTACTCCGCGCTGCAGCGCGACGAACCGGAGAATCCCGGCGTCCGGCAACGGCGTGAGGCCGCGGCGGCCCACCGGGAGGCCACCCGTGCCGCCTTCGCAGCCACCGAATCCGGGTGGACGGAGATCGACGCCCCCGACGCCAGGTCGGCGTCGGAGATGACGATGGCGGCGTGCAGGCGCAAGGCCCGTTGGATCTGGAACGCCGTGCTTCCCCTCGATCACGAGCACGGTCGACGCGGCCGCAGCGAGATGCTGATGCTCGATCCGTCCGGTGCCGGATACATCCCGGTCATCGTCGTCAACCACAAGGTCACCGACCCCGGCCGGGGAGCGACCACCACTCCGTTCGACCGATGGACACCGAGCGTCGACGAGACCCGCAAGGTTCGCAGTCAGCTGCGGGACCAACTGCGCCTCGCGCATCTCTACCGAATGCTCGAACGTGAAGGCCTCGCCTCTCCCACTGCAATCGGCGGTGCAATCGGATATCGCGCCGAGTGCATCCTCGTTCACGACCTCGAGACCGTGTTCGCAGAATACGATTCACGATTCGCGGACCGTCTCGCCGTCGCGCGGGGTGAGAGCTTCACCGTGCCCTCCCAGGTGAGCGAGTGTCGGTCGTGCTCATGGTGGTCGGACTGCAAACCGCAGCTCACCGCCAACCGCGACGTGTCGCTGGTGGCGTCGGGGATGCGTGCGGAGGTGTTGCGCGAGCACGGCGTCTTCACCATCGACGACCTCGCCGACTGGACCGGACCGGAACCGGAGGACTGGCCGTTCGGCAGCTTCGACGACGCCGTTGCCGCAGCGACGGCGTGGCGCGCGGATGTTCCGCTTCTGCGCCGGACCGAGAGAACGACGGTCCACCGCGCTGACGTCGAGGTCGACGTGGACATGGAGAGCTACCAGGAGCACGGCGCCTACCTGTGGGGCACGCTGCTCACCGAGCAGGGAGGGCAGCCCCCGGTCTACCGAGGATTCGTCACGTGGGATCCGCTGCCGACCGTCGACGAGGGGCGATCGTTCGCGGAATTCTGGGGCTGGCTGATGGGCAAGCGCCGTGACGCCGCCGAACGCGGTAAAACCTTTGCTGCGTACTGCTATTCGCGCCAGGCCGAGGACAAGTGGCTTCTTGATTCTGCCCGACGCTTCGGCGCCGTTCCCGGCGTTCCCACCGAGGCCGAGATCCGCGAATTCATCGACAGCGAACAATGGGTGGACATCTACCAGGCAGTCAGCGACCAATTTATCTGCCCCGGCGGCAAAGGGCTGAAGAAAATTGCCCCCGTCGCCGGCTTCACCTGGCGTGACGACGAAGCCGGCGGCGAGGCGTCCATGGGCTGGTACCGCGACGCCGTCGGCTACGACGGAGAACCCGACCTCAGTCAGCGCGAACGGTTACTCGTCTACAACGAAGACGACGTCCAAGCCACGAAAGTCCTGCGCGAGTGGATGACCGACCGCGCGGACCTCGAAATCCCCACCCTCGAATCCTTGCGCAACGGAGCCTGAAATCGCGGCTGCCGAAACCCGGATGCGCTTACCGCGGCGCCATGCGGATTGCGCCGTCCATGCGGATGGTTTCGCCGTTGAGGTAGTCGTGCTCGGCGAGCATCTGCACGAGCTGTGCGTACTCCGCCGGCTGTGCGAGGCGCGAGGGGAACGGGACGCTGGCTTCGAGGCCCTTGCGGTATTCCTCGGTGACGCCGGCGAGCATCGGGGTGTCGACGATTCCGGGGGCGATGGTGTTGACGCGGATGCCGACCTGGGCGAGGTCGCGGGCCGCGGTGATGGTCATCGCGTGCACGCCGCCCTTCGATGCCGTGTACGCGATCTGGCCGATCTGGCCTTCGAAGGCGGCGACGGAGGCGGTGTTGACGATGATGCCGCGCTGCCCCGCGTCGTCGACCGTCGGGAGTGACTGAATTCGGTTGGCGGCGAGGCGCATCACGTTGAACGTGCCCAGCAGGTTGATGGTGATGACGGTGCGGAAGAGCTCGAGCTCGTGCGGGCCCTTCTTCGACAGGATGCGTCCCGCCCAGCCGACACCGGCGCAGTTGACGACGATGCGCAGGGGCACCCCGGACGCGGTGATGGTGTCGAGGGCTGCCTCGACGTCGGCTTCGCTGGTGACGTCGGCGGCGATGAGCGTGACACCGTCGGGCACGCTGTCGCCCGCCCGCTCGATCGACTGCGCCAGGTCGAGGCCGAACACCGTCACCCCGGCGTCGGCGAGGCGCTTGGCCGTTGCCGCACCGAGGCCGGACGCCCCGCCTGTGACCAACGCTGCTGTTCCCGAAATCTCCACGTGCACATCTCCTCGACTAGAGCGGTGGACGATCGGCGCAAACGATCAGCGCTGACCGTGATTGTCTCGTTCTGCACCATAACCGGACAGCAGTGAGCCGCAGCCGGCGGAGTGACAGAAGTGCAGTGGATCACACTCGGTGTCAGTGGCTGATTTCGCGGGCGCGACCGTCGTGCTCGTACTCGATTCGGTAGGTCCGGTCGGAATCGACCAGCATCGTGGCGAGGGCGGGCCGCCCTGCCGGGAGCAGGCGCACAGTGGCCGATCCGCTCGCCATCCCGTCGATGTGCTCCGCTGCGGAGTCGACGACGAGGTCGCGCACCGCGGGGTCGAGTTCGACGTCGGCGCGGTCGTCGAGGAGTACGACGCTGACGCCGCGGTCGCGTGCCGTCCGCACCGACGTACGTAGTCGATCGGTGACAAGAGCGCGCGCTCGCAACGAATCCCGCAACTCGGCTTCGAGCAGGGTGTACGACGCGATCTCCTCGGGAGCCAGGTCGGGGCCGTGGACGGTCCGTTCGAGGAGTGGGCGAGCGAGTTCGTCGAGCCGACGCAGTTGCGAGTCACGCTCTTCGAGCACGGCTGCGGCGGCCGCCTCGGATGCGACTCGCGACGTCGACTGGTCACGCAGCGCGAAAACGGAGCGAGCGAGGGGCCGGAGCGTGAACGCGAAGAACGTCGACATCAGCAGCGGGGCAGCGTTGATGACGCCGAAGGCGATGCCGTAGGCGGCGCCCTGCCCGGTCTGGACGGACCAGAAGATCGTCACGGCAACCGTCGTCCCCAGTCCGGCCCACGCTGCCGACGTTCGTCCTCGGACGCACAGGGCCGTGAACAATGCGACGCTCGTGCCCAGCGGCCAGGTCTGCAGTGGGCTGCTGACCGGAACGGGAATCACGCTGTAAGTCAACGCGCAGCTGACGGGGCCGAGGGCAGCGATGAATACGGTGTACCGCCACGGCAGTGGATCTCCTGGTGCGGTGATCATCGTGACTGCACCGATCGAGCACAACCCAGCGGAGACGAAGATCGGCCAAGGGGAGCTCACTCCCTCCAACGTCGCTGCGGCGCAGAGAAAACACGTGAAGATGTAGAGGGCGACCAGTCCCGTCGCGAATCGCGACCGCAGTCCGATGAGGTCGCGAATATCCTGACCCGAGCCGTCCTGACACGCGTCGTGCGTGCTCCGGGTGCCGTTCACGACGGTGCCGACCAGTGCAGTGCCACCGTCGTGCCACCGTCGTTCTTGTCCGACTCGACGCGCGCGGAGCCACCGGGCAGGCTGCGCATGCGTCCGACGATGCTCACCGCGATCCCCATGCGATGCGGCGCGACCGAGGTGGGGTCGAACCCGGACCCGTCGTCGGACAGCACGATGGAGATGTCGTCCCTCGTCAGCGACAACGTTGCGACCCGCGTCGCGTCGGAACCTGCGTGCGTGACGCTGTTGCGAACTGCCTCGGCCAAGGCGGCACTGGCCGTGCGGATGACCTCGGCGGGATACAGAGCGTCGGTGCGTGATTCGACGGCGATTTCGATCTCCTCGTCGACATTCGTTGCGGCCGAACGTAACCGGGCAAGCGCCTCGTCGACATCGAACGTCGTGGCGGACGAGTGGTTTCGCAGCGAGTCCAGCTGAGCGAGAGTGTGCTCGGTCTGTCGGATCACGCCCTCGGTGCGTCCGAGGCGAGCCACCGCGAGAAGGGAGGACAACACGCCGTCGTGGATGAGGGCGTCGAAACGCTCACGCTCGACGGCGCGGGCGCTGACGGCAGCCTCCGTCGCCGCCTGTCGGTGGGTGGTTTCGCGCGTGCTGTCGAGAATGCGTGCGGTGCGGATGACGCCCAAGGTGGCGGCCACGAAGATGGAGCAGAACATCAGCGCGAACGTGATGTCCGCCAGCAACGGGCCGTCCAGCAGTGGACCACGGAGAATGTTGATGCTGAGCTGAACCGAGACGACAGTGACGGTCAGCTGTGCGAAAGCCAACCATGACGGCAGCGACGCGGCCGCGGCCAGTCCAGCCAGGCCGGGGAACGACGCCAGGGGCATTCCGTTGGTGTCGACGACGGAGCTGTCCCACGCGAGCCACCAGCTCAGCGCGGCGGCCAGGAAGGTGAAGGTCGCTACGGCACCGGTGACGCGGATCCACCTGGTGTCCGTGGCCAGGGAAGCCACTCCCATGGACAGACCTGTTCCGAACACGGCGACCATCGCTGCGGGCGTCCACCAGGATTCCGTCACGTAGGCGGTGCGGAGGAAATCCGGCAGCAGAATCGCGAAATAGATGAGGTAACCGGCGGCGACGAAGCGCGCTACCGTCCGGAGAAGCCGATCCGACGACGTGTTGTCGTCGTGGGTGGTGCGGCGCGTCCTGCTGGGATCGTGGTCGATGGTTGTCATGTGCCCCTGGTTCTGATCGGGGCAGATGATACGTCGATTCTTACTTGTCGTTCAATACCTCGACCGGCGTCGGGCGACGGCGCCGGACGGTTGCGATTGCTCCCCACACCGCTGCCGACAGGACGAGAACGACGCCGCCGGCGATCACGGGCGCGGACGTTCCGGGCATGACGCCCTCGAAGAACAGCGAGACGCCGAACACGAAGAAGAGGATTGCGGCACCGAACTGGATGATGCGTTCGGGAAGATGCTTGCCCAGGACCGCGCCCACGACGATGGCGAGGGCATCGGCTGCGACCATGCCGACGGTAGAGCCGATCCAGACGCCGACCCAGTTGTTGTCCGCGGCGAGGGTGACGGTGGCGAGCATGGTCTTGTCGCCGAGCTCGGCCAGGAAGAATGCCGACGCGATTGCGATGAACGCCGAGCGGGTGACCTTGGAGGCTTTGTCGCCTTCGTCGTCGGAAAGCTTGTCTCCCTTGAGGGTCCACAGTCCGAAGACGACGAAAGCGACTCCGGCGACGATCGAGATCAGGTGGGTGGGAATCGAGAGTCCGAGGAAGTGCCCGACGGCGACCGACACGAGGTGGGTGACGGTGGTGGCGATCGTGATGCCGCCGATGACGACGTACCACTTGTAGCGCAGGGCGAACGTCATGGCCATGAGCTGCGATTTGTCGCCGAGTTCGGCGACGAAGATGACTGCGAAACTCAACAGCAGCGCGGACAGCATGTGGAGGCACTCCTTCGGTCGTCTGAATGACCGAAGGTCTCGCCCACCGGCGCCGAGCACGCAGCCTGTGCGTGAGCGGTATCGGTTCACGGTGCCGGGCCCGGTTGCGGACCAGTATGTCGACACGATGATTGGGGGCTACTCCCCTTCGCTGCACTCCACAGTAGGAGGAGGTAGTCGAAAAGTCCAATGCCGCAGCAAGTTTGGGAACCCGAAAACTCTTGTACGGGCCACGTTCAGGACGCGAGGAGCATGGCCAAAACTGCAGTGTCGGGATCGCTGATCGGGTCGAGGCCGATGCGGCTCACCATCGAGGTCACGGTGCCGTCGGATTCGGCTTCCACCCAGGCAGCACGGTGGTCGAGGCCGAGATGCGGCAGGCCGGGAAGGAGGACACACCCGGACGCCGCACCCGCGCATTCGGGCAGTGACGGGGTGGTCTCCGACGGCGGATGCAGCATCAGAATCGCCGCCGGCTGGTGGTGCGCGAACCGCTCGGGTGTGACAGCAGTCTCACCCACGATGGGCCCCTCGGCGAGGACCAGCCCTATCGTTCCCGGGGCCGGATCGTCGGGAAGCTCCTCGCGAGCCCCGAAGACCGTCGACGTCGTGAGCAGGCCCGGCATCGATGCGACCTGGACGGCCAGCACGAGAAACTGCGCCCATTCCTTCGTCGTGTCCGGCCACCGCCCGGAGATCACGAACCCGCGCAGAAGCCCAGCGGCATGGAAAGGGGAAACGCCGATCAGATCGCGATCGCTCATGTGCACTCCTCGTTCGCCCAGAAATATCCGGTACGCCACGCTGGGTACACCCCAATATGAACCAGAAACGTGCTGGCACACAAGACGTGTCGAGTGCTAACGAAGGGAACACGAAAAGGGCCACCACGACGATGCGTGATGGCCCTCTGCGGTGCGGAAGACTTACGGGAAGATCAGACCCGGGGTCTTCGACGTGGCTGCCTCGAAGCGGGCCTGAACGTCGGCCCAGTTCACGACGTTCCAGAACGCCTTGACGTAGTCGGCCTTGACGTTCTTGTACTGCAGGTAGAAGGCGTGCTCCCACATGTCGACCTGGAGCAGCGGGATGATGCCCAGCGGCACGTTGGCCTGCTGATCGTAGAGCTGGAACGTCAGCAGCTTCTTGCCGAGCGAGTCGTAGCCGAGAACGGCCCAGCCGGAGCCCTGCAGACCGTTGGCTGCCGCGGTGAACTGTGCGCGGAACTTGTCGAACGAACCGAACTGATCGTCGATGGCTGCGCCGAGTTCACCCTCGGGCTTGTCGCCACCGTTGGGGGAGAGGTTCTTCCACCAGATGGAGTGGTTGACGTGGCCGCCGAGGTGGAACGCGAGGTTCTTCTCGAGCAGGAAGATCGAGCCGTGATCCTCGGCTTCGCGGGCTGCAGCGAGCTTCTCGAGCGCAGTGTTGGCGCCGGCGACGTACGTTGCGTGGTGCTTGGAGTGGTGCAGTTCGTTGATCTCGCCCGAGATGTGTGGCTCGAGGGCGGAGTAATCGAAATCAAGGTCGGGCAAGGTGTACTCGGACACGTGGTTCCCTTCTTTGTCGACGCCGGCTTCATCGATCGAAGCGCGGCGCGTAGTGCTGCGGATCTTCTCTCGGGTTCAACCCAATCTCATTACTACCCCCAGTGCAACTGTTGTACTCGAGACTCATTTCTCGGAATAAAACCGCGCTGCCGCGGCAGCCTCGGGAGGTCACGGCGAGGTCACGGCTCGGCGTCACGATTGGTCCGGCAGGTGAACAGGAATCTAGACTGGCCGCCGTGAGCCCCCATCGCAGGTCGACCGATGCGGTCGACGCCAGACAGGCGGTCACGGACGTCCATGCGCCGAGGGTCCAACTCGACGGCGCGAACCTGCTGCGGTTGATCGCGGTACTCGCCGTTCTCTACTCGCACATCTCGTTCTACCTGATCGACGACCGCGGCGAAGGCTGGTGGATGATCGACGTCGTCTACCGGGTGTTCGTCCAGGAAGCCGGCCTCAACAACCATCTCTCGTTCGTCGGCGTCGCGATCTTCATGCTCCTGACCGGCCTGCTGGTGACCCGCTCGGCGATGCGGCAGTCGCGACGGGATTTCGCGGTCAGCAGGCTTTCCCGCCTGGTCCCGGCGCTGTGGGTGTCCGTCGCGCTGGCCATTCTGCTGGTACGTCTGGGAATCAACGGCATGTTCAGCGGTCAGAACGGGATCAGCAACTCCGAAGCCGCGCTCAGCTTCGTGCTCGGCGGGTTCTTCCTGAAGCCCGAAGTCGCCGTACTGGGCGTCACCTGGACGCTGACGGTCCAGCTGATGTTCTACCTGTACTGCATCGCGGCCCGCGACATCCTACGGAAGTGGCCCGTCGTCGTTCCCCTCGTCGGGGCCTTCCTCTGCGCGGCCGTGCTGATCTACAACCTCTACATCCCGCAGCCGTGGTCGGTGCCGATGCTGTCGAAGATCGCCGCGACGCTCCCGACGCTGTTCCTCGGGCAGATCATCTACCTCGGCTGGGCCCGGATCATCAGCTGGAGATGGGTCGTCGTCT
Source organism: Rhodococcus sp. RS1C4 (assembly GCF_002258225.1). Classification (NCBI taxonomy): domain Bacteria; kingdom Bacillati; phylum Actinomycetota; class Actinomycetes; order Mycobacteriales; family Nocardiaceae; genus Rhodococcus; species Rhodococcus sp. RS1C4. The sequence continues at coordinate 248,346 of NZ_NOXZ01000021.1, forward strand.
CGGTCGTCGCGCAGGCCGAGGTGGTGCGACTGGCAACCGACGTCCACGCTTACTGGGCGGGCGACCAGTACATGTGGACCATCGTCGTCGTCACCGGTCTGGTCCTGCTCCTCGCGCGGTACGACGGCAGGATCGCGCACTGGGCGATCGTTCGCTGGACGGGCACCCGCAGCTACGCGATCTACCTGGTCCACACGCTGATTCTCTACCGGGTGTACGAGAACGTGGTTCCGTACACCGGACCGACGGGCGCGGTCGTCGCGTTTCTCGTCGCCACGGCCGCCGTGTCGGAAATCGTCTACCGATGGGTCGAGACTCCCGCTGCACGCTGGCTGGGCGCCCGGCTGCGTCGACCCGCGCACGCCTGAGGGCAGGCGTGCGCGAGCCGGGGCCGACGAATCAGAGCTGAGGCATGACCTCCGACGCCACCAGTTCCAGATGGTCCAGGTCGGCCAGGTCGAGGACCTGCAGGTACACCCGGGATGCTCCGAGCTCGCCGTAGCGTCCGATCTTGTCCACCAGTTCTGCGGGGGAACCGGCCGCACCGTTCTCCCGCAGCTCGGACACGTCACGACCGATCGCGGCAGCGCGGCGGGCGATCTCCTCCTCGGACTTGCCGCAGCACAGCACGAGCGCGCTCGAATACGCCAACTCGCGTCCGGTCTCGGACGCCGCGGCCCGCACTCGACCGAACTGCGTTCCGGTGGCCTCGAGCGAGGCGAACGGAATGTTGAACTCGTCGGCGTACTTCGCAGCCAGTGCCGGGGTGCGCTTCTTGCCGCCACCGCCGATCAGGATCGGGGGCCGCGGGGACTGCGCCGGCTTGGGAAGCGCAGGTGAGTCGACGATGGGGTAGTGCTTGCCGTCGTACGAGAACGTCTCGCCGACGGGGGTCTCCCACAGTCCGGTGATCACGGCCAGGGACTCCTCGAGCTTGTCGAAACGCTCTCCCAGCGGTGGGAACGGAATGCCGTACGCCGTGTGCTCCTCCTCGAACCAGCCTGCGCCGAGACCGAAATCGACTCGCCCCCCGCTCATCGCGTCGACCTGCGCGACGCTGATGGCCAGTGGGCCGGGATAACGGAAGGTGGCCGACGTGACGAGAGTGCCGAGGCGGATCGTCTTCGTCTCGCGAGCAATTCCGGCGAGCGTGATCCACGCGTCCGTCGGACCGGGCAGGCCGTCGGAGTTCATCGCCAGATAGTGATCGGAGCGGAAAAACGCGCCGTAGCCCAGACTTTCAGTGGTCTGGGCGACGCGAAGAAGATCGTCGTAGGTGGCGCCTTGCTGAGGTTCGGTGAAGATTCGAAGTTCGATTGCGGCCATGGATTCGAGTCTAGGGAATCGAGCCGGGAGCGCTCCGCGCCTGTGGATGAAACCGGCAGATGCCCGGTTTCTGTGGATCGGTCTGTGGATAGTGTGGATAACTTCCTTGCTCTATCCACAGGGAACGGGTGGCAGGGCCGGTGGATTGCGTGACAAGATCGTTTTGTGTCTGCTCCGGATCTGCCCTCAGTGACCGTCGCCCAGCTGCCCACCGAGCTGAGCGAGTCGGTGATTCTGCTCGACGTCCGCGAGAACGAGGAATGGCAGCAGGGCCACGCTCCCGGTGCCGTGCACATTCCGATGGCCGAAGTGCCGTCCCGCATCGGCGAGATCGACGCCGACGCCGACTTGTACGTCGTGTGCAAGGCCGGGGGGCGCTCGCTCCGCGTCGTCGAATACCTCGCGCAGATCGGATACGAAGCCACCAACGTCGACGGCGGCATGTCGGCGTGGCAGCACGCAGGCCGTCCACTCGTGCGCGACGACGGCGCCGAGGCGAGAATCGTCTAGTGTCCGCATTTCAGGTCTGTGCCCGCTGCGCGACGCGGTGGCCCGTCGGAACGCGACCGGCGGTGTGGTGTCCGCGCTGCCACGGCGTGCTGCTGTCCCCGGTGTCGGCGCAAGCGCCCGCAACCGGAACCCGCAACTTCCGCTGGGTCGCCAAGAAGCCGCGGAACAAGACCTCGCGGCCGGCCGGCTCGTCGCATCCACGCCGCACCGCGACACCGAAGTACGACGAGATCCCGCGCTGGGGTCTCATCGACCAGCCCGTATCGAACGTCCAGGAACGGGAACCGCGACTTCGACGCTGGGCAGGCGCCGCACCCGGTCTGCTGGTGCTCGCCGCATCGCTACTCGGCCTCGCCGCAGCAGCGGAGCTGTTTCGGTACGGAATCCTGCTGTACAACCGCACACGCCTCGTCGGGCAGACCACGCTCGTGACGTCCGACGCGTTGGTTCTGTTCGCCGAGACCGCGTCGATCGTCATCGGAATCGCCGCCGCCGTCGGCTCCGCATGCTGGTTGGTGGATCGACGACGAATCTTCTTCGAGCGAGCCGGAACACGTGACCCACGCTCGTCGCGCACCCTCTTCGTCGGAACACTCGTCCCGGTGCTGTCTCTCGCACTCCCCGGAGTCTTTCTCACCGAGCTGGCCGACGCCAAAGCCGGCGTCGACAAGCCACGTCTGGTCCGTGACATCCGCATCTGGTGGGGACTGTGGGTCCTGAACTGGGCACTCGTCGTCGCCGCATCCCTCTGGCGGCTGCGCGACTCCCTCCAAGCTCAGGCCGACGGCGTACTGCTCTCCGCCATCGTCGCCCTGGTGGGCGTCCTCACCGCCCTGTGGACCGTCCACCTCCTCCACAGCATCGACGGCCTCGGCTGGCGCGGCACCCACAAACCCTCGCCGACGCGATGGGTCATGTCGGTTCCACGTGAAACCGTCGCCGACGCCCCCCTCCCGGACCGAATGAACCGTTCGGTCACTCAGAGTGACCGAACGTCACGTTCGGTCACCGAGACGGAGAAGGCGGCGGCGTCGTGAGCGGAGATCGTCGCGGACCGTTCGTCGTTGCGCATCGCGGAGCGTCGGCGGAGAAGAAAGAGCACACGCTGGCTGCCTACGACCTTGCGCTACGCGACGGAGCCGACGGCCTCGAGTGCGATGTTCGGCTGACCCGCGACGGCCACATCGTGTGCGTGCACGACCGGAGAATCGACCGCACGTCCTCCGGTACCGGAATCGTCAGCGAGCTGGACTACGACACCCTCAAGGGCTACGACTACGGCGACGGCGCCGAGCCCGCCGATCTGCTGACACTCAGCGACCTGATTCAGCTGGTGCTGGACTGGACGTCCAAACCGACGAAGCTGTTCATCGAAACCAAGCATCCGGTGCGCTACGGGTCGCTCATCGAGAGCAAGGTGCTGGCCGAACTGCACCGCTTCGGCATCGGCCAACCTGCGTCCGCCGACCATTCGCGCGCAGTGATCATGTCCTTCGCGGCCACCGCTGTCTGGCGAATCAGACGAGCCGCGCCGATGCTGCCGACAGTTCTCCTCGGCGAGTCGTCGCACTACCTCGGGGGAGGCGCCGCCACCACCGTCGGAGCCACGGCAGTCGGACCGTCGATCAAAAGCCTGCGCGAGCACCCGTCGATCGTCGACCGCGCGGCGGCGTCGGGCCGCGCGACGTACGTGTGGACCGTCGACGACAAGGCCGACGTCGACCTGTGCCGTGAACTGGGCGTCGGGTGGATTGCCACCAACAACCCAGCGCGCACCCGTGCTTGGTTGGCAGGAGCGGAGCCTGCGGAGTGACTCGGTGGGGCAGGAGCGGAGCCTGCGGAGTGACTCGGTGGGGCAGGAGCGGAGCCTGCGGAGTGACTCGGTAAGGCAGGAGCGGAGCCTGCGGAGTGAGCTGGAGCTTTGGGCTTGCTGGACGTGCAGGTGGGGTGACCCTGTAGGTTTCGGGCGTGGGTAAGAGTAAAAGAAACAGTGGTCCGAAGCAGGACAGTAACCGCGCAGCAAAGCTTGCTCAGCGCGCGGCCGAGCGGGAGAACCTGTCCGCGGCGCCGGTACGGCCGTTCCATGGTGTGCGGGCCGAGTGCGATCTCGTTGCGATGCGGGAGTTCGTTCCGTCGGCGACGGCCCCGGTTGTGGTCGACGGTCGCACGCTGACGGTGGCGACGGTGTTGCCCGGTGCGGTTGCGGCGCTGGTGCGTGAGGAGAGCGGCGACGTGCGGGGCTTTGCGGGCCTGCAGGTTCAGGTGCATTCGCCGAATGTCGCTGCTGATCTGTCCAGTGCATTGTCGTGGGCGTCCATCGCGCAGCCGGGTGAGTCGTTGGAGTCCGCGGGGCCGGACGGCAACACTCCTGCGCTGTCGGAGGTGCTGGATCCGACGCTGGAACTCGACATCACGGTGCATCAGGATTTCAACTGGTGGCTTCCCGAGGGCGCTGAGCCTGCTGCCGACGTCGCGGCGACGGTGGAGCGTGCGAATGGGGCCATCATGCCGTCGGCTCGCCTCGAAGGTGAGGGCCTGACTGCTGCGTGGTGGGTCGATGCGGGCGACAAAGCGCATCTGCGGTGGGTTCGTCCGGAGAGCGAGGACGATCTGATGCTCGCGTTGGCGCGTCTGCACGCTGCCGGTGATCTGACGCTCGGCGAGGGCTCGCGGTACGCCGGTTCGTTCCGGACGCACGGGCTGCTCGTGCCGGTGTTCGATCTGGATCCGGAGATGCACCCGACGGAATGGGCCGCGCCCACCGTTCGGTTCGGAAACAAGCTTGCCGAGGCTCTGGCTGTGGATGCGCCGCTGACCTCGGAGCAGCGGCGGTCGCGCGACGGACTTCGCGGGCGTCAGGTGACGCTGAGGTGATCCGGTGTGAGTGGAAATGTGTCCCCCAGGACACATTTCCACTCACGAGCGCGGGACGCGCGAGTTAGATGGCGCCGCCGGCAGCCTGAGGTGCACCGCTGTCCGAGGGGACAGTGTTGCTGTACTCACGAGCAACGAACTGCTCGAGGTCGAACAGGTTGTGTCCGGCACGGTCCGCGACGTTGAGCAGCGTCTTCATGCTCGCAACTTCCTCGACCTGCTCCTTGAGGAACCACTGCATGAACTGCTCGCCGAGGTAATCGCCCTCTTCGCGTGCGGTGCTCGCGAGCGCGATGATCTGCTCGGTGACGGTCTCTTCCTGGGCCAGGGCCAGAGCGATCGGCTCGCGGGCGTCGGTGAAGACGGACTTGGCGCCGTCGACTCCGGTGAGCTCGACGGTGATGTCGCGGTCCAGGAAGTACTGGACGATCATCATCGCGTGGTTGCGCTCTTCGACGGCCTGCGCGTAGAAGTGCTTGGCCAACTGCGGCAGGTCGGTGTTGGCGAAGTAGACCGCGGTGGCGATGTACTGATGCGAAGCGTTGAACTCGTTCCGGATCTGATCGCGGAGGAGTGCGTGGAATTTGGAATGGTTGGTTTCTTTGACGTCTGCGCTCATGGTGAAGAGAATATGCAGGTCAGAGGCTATTGTCACCCAAGTTCACCCTTATTGAGGTCAAGGTTGCCTAAATAAGAGGGCCCTAATTCTTGACTATGACCAGCGAAAAAGTCATACTGCGCCGGCCTGTTTGGGGGCGTTTGTGGTGCGGTTCACTCGCGCGGCGGTCTCCCTCGCAACGTACGTCTCGACGTCGAACAGTTGATTGCCTGCCCGGTGCACGATGTTCAGCAGGCTCCTCATGCTGGCCACTTCCTCGACCTGCTCCTGCAGGAACCACTGCATGAACTGTTCGCCGATGTAGTCACCGTTGTCCCGTGCCGTGCGCGCAAGGGCCGTGATCTGCTCGGTCACCTGTTTCTCCTGGGCAAGCGCCAACTCGACAGGCTGGGCGACCCGGTCGAACTCGTCGACGACGTCGCCGATCCCGGAGATTCCGACCTTCACCTTCCGGTCGATGAGGTACTGCACGATCATCAGGGCATGCCCGCGCTCTTCGGCCGCCTGCGCGTAGAACCTCGCCGCGAGCTGGGGGAGATCATTGGTCTCGAACCACACCGCAATCGCGATGTACTGCTGCGACGCCGTGAACTCGTGACGCACCTGAGCGCGAAGAAGGTCGTGAAAAGCGTTGCTGCCGTCGCTCGAAGTCATGCACCCCAGATTACCGCTGGGGGTTGCTCGACCCCGGTCGTTCCGCAGGCTCCACTCCTGTGACAGCGCCCCGGTCGTTCCGCAGGCTCCACTCCTGCGTCACCGCCCCGGTCGTTCCGCAGGCTCCACTCCTGCGTCAGGGCCCGGACGTCCTGAGGTCCTCCGGGATCTGCTGGTCGTCGGCCAGCAGTCCGAAGAACTGCGAGGCGCGGTCGGAATCCCACAACAGGACGTTGCCGACGTCGGTGTTCTCGAATCCAGCGACGGGCACCGTCGTCGTGACGAGGTCTCCGCGCATGGCCCAGGCGAGCGAGCCGAGATTCCAGATGTGATCACCGTCGTCGACGCTGAGGGATCCGGCGGCGTCCTTGACCAGCGGCCACAAACGGAACGGGTTGAGGAATGTCGACGGACTCGTCGCCTTGTCCAGCAGGGCGGACATGAACTGGCGCTGATTGTTCATGCGGTCGATGTCGGCGAGCGCGGTCGCGCGGGTGCGAACGAATCCGAGAGCGTCCGATCCGGCCAGCTCCTGGCATCCGGCGGGCAGGTCGATCCCGGCGAGGGGATCGGAAATCGCGTTCTGCAGGCAGACGTCGACGCCGCCGACAGCGTCGACGATCCCCGCGAAGCCACCGAAACCGATCTCGGCGTAATGGTCGATGCGTAGACCCGTCGCGCCTTCCACCGTCTGGACCAGCAGGGGCGCGCCTTCGAATGCGAATGCCGCATTCAGCTTGTCCTGGCCGTAACCGGGAATGGACACGTACGAGTCACGCGGGAGGCTGACCATCGTCGTGGCGCCACCACCCTCGGGAATGTGGATGAGAATGATCGTGTCCGTGCGCGACGGGCCGGTCTCGCCACCCGTCGACAGCGATGCCTCCTGCTCGGGCGTCAAGCCGGTTCGAGAGTCCGAGCCGACGAGCAGCCAGTTGGTTCCCGGTGTGTCCGCGATGCGCCCGTCGTAGCTGGTGAGCGCGTCGACCCGGGTGAGCGAGCTGTCGACGTAGTAGACCAGTCCGCTGACGATCAGAAGCAGCACCAGGAACGTCAGGCCGAAGCGTCGACCCCAGTGCCGTTTCTTGCGAACCCGAGGAGGCTTCGCGGGCTCGGGGCGGCGCAGGGCCCGCTGCGGGGGAGGCGGAGTCCGGCGGCGTGGAGGTTCCTCGACGTACGGCCGGGGAGTCTGCCTCGGCGCGTGATCGCCGTCGTAGCGATCGGCTCTGTCACGAGGCGGGTACTGCTCGGTCGGGCGGTACCCGGCGGTGCGATCGCGGGAGACGACTCCCGGCTCGGGCGCCTGCGACCACGCCTGCTGCGATGCCGGTGGCCGGTGCGAGTCCGGCCGGCCGTCGCGTCGAATGATCTGAGTGCCCTCCTGCCGCGGTGGGAGCGGCGGGCGAGCGCCGGGAGGGGGCGGCCGGTAGCCGTCGTGTGGTCGGCCGCCGGCGGGAGGTGGCCGGCGATCGACCGGAGGCGGCGGCTGACGATGACCGGGCGGGGGCTGAGAGCCGGCCGGCGGCGGAGGCCGGTAGCCGGGCGAGGGTGTACGACGCCCAGGGTTTCGAGGCGCAGCAGGTGGACCCTGTGGCGGGGTGCCTCGTCTTCTGCGGTCGTCGTCGTTCACCCGTCGAATGTACCTACAAATCTAGGGTAGCCAGGAGAGATGGTCGCGGAGGAGGGCGTAGCCGACGAAAGCGACGATGTCGATGAGGGCGTGGGCGACGAGCAGTGGCCACAGACGGTTGGTCTTCTGCCAGAACCGTCCGAACACCAGGCCCATCAGAAAGTTCCCGACGCCGGCTCCGAGGCCCTGATAGAGGTGGTACGAGCCGCGGAGCAGGGCGGAGAGCAGCAGGGAGGAGTTCTCGCCGAGTCCGAGCTTTCGCAATCGGGAGATCAGGTACGCGACGACGAGTATCTCCTCGGCGCCGGAGTTGGCGAAGGCGAAGGCCACGAGGGCTGGAATGCGCCACCAGGTGTCGTCGATCGTGCTGGGGACAACGGTGAGATTGAGTCCGACGGCGTTTCCGACGAGGTAGAACACCAGGCCTGGCAGGCCGATCAGCGCGGCGAGCCCGATGCCGGCGAGCAGGTCCTTACCGAGCTTCGGTGTCGCGAGCCCGACGAGCCTCGGTCCCAGCCCGGCGCGCCACAGTAGGTACAGACCGAGGGCTCCCCACGCGCACAGTCGCAGGATGCGCAGTACCTGGTACAGCAGATCGATGACACCGAGGGAGGAGTTCGACGTGTTCAGCGCTACCGATCGGTCGGACAGACTGCCCGCGAGCAGGGCGTCTTCCACGAGCGAGAGGATGCTGCTCGCGCCGCTGAGGCCGAACGTCACCAGCAGAACGATGACGATCTCGATCTTGATCGCTCGTCGCTCTCGCGGATCCAGCGGAGGGCCGTCGGGCACGTTCGGCGGGTTGATCCAGCCCTTCAGATCGATCACGAATCAAGTATGAGCTAACCCCGTGCGCGCAATCCGTTCAGGAACGGGCACCCAGCGAGTACACGGAGCGCGCGGCTCAGCGCCATGGTGTCGTCGACGGGTTCGGCGAAACCGAGCCGAACGTCGTTGTCCCCGTAGTCGCTTTCGATGCGCAACCGGATGCCGTAGCGATCGATGCCGAGAGGCCGGATGCGTCCCTGTCGCAGCGACGGCGGGAGGCGTCGGGCAAGTTGGTTGACGAGGTCTGCATGGTCCTCGTCGAGGTGTTGCAGCCAGCTGGTCTCCATCTCCCAGAACGGATCCGGCTCGGCGGAGAGCAGGTCGTCGACGGCGACCGGCTCGGCGCCGGTGCTGTCCGCGACGACGGCCGAGGTGAGGATCAGCCGCAGCAACACCGTCGAATGTCCGACGTCGAGCAGTGCGGGGTGTGGGTGCTCGGCGGCAACGGCACCGGCCATGGGTCGCATCAGCGACTCGGGCACGGGCCGTAGCTCGCCGCGCAGCCACACCAGCGAACGAACCGGCTCACGCAACGCCAGTGGTGCGTGATCGGTCAGTTCGAGGACAGCCGGGACCCCTGCACGGGTCGACTGCCACGCAATGGCGCCGGTAGCGGAATCGCTGGGCACCGCAAGCACTACTTCACCGTTGGACCGCAGGTGGTGAAGGCTCGTGACGACGGGTTCGCTGCCTTCGATCGCCAGAGCCGCACCCTCGGCACGCGCACAAGCGCTGCGGACTCGTTCTGCGGTCGACGGTCCGGTCGTCGTGGCGCCGATCATGGGCTCCTCCGATGCGGTTGCTAGTAGGTGAGGCAAACCTAAGTTAAATGACGGGAGCCGGTATCGCAAGTGCACGACGAAAATTCCTCCGCGCTAGCGTGAGAGCCGTGTCCATTCCCCTGACCCTGGGCGTGCCCCACCGACCGGAACCGGGGGCCCTCGTCGCCGGCCTCCTCCACCAGCGTTCCCGCAGCTCCGAGCGCGTCGAGCGGGATGCCGACGAGGTGACGAGCGGTCCGGCGATAGTGTCCGCATCGGTGTTGCGCGACCATCCGGGGGAACCCGCGCTCGGCAGACTCGTCGTCGACCTCGACATCGATCCCGAGGAACTCCGAGGATCCCGCGCCGTCTACGAAGCCGTCCGGTTCCACCTCGACGTCGACGCCGAGACCATCGACGACGCCACCGCCCTGCGCGTCCCGTCGCCGCTGGTTCTGTTTCCCGACCTCGGTGACGGACCGACGCTCGACGCGGTCACGCAGATCGTCGAAGCACACCGCATCCCCGGTCTGATCGCGTCGGCGTCGCCGCGGCAGGTCGCCGACGTGCTCGCCGTCGTCGCCCACGCCGACGGCGGATTCGTCGCGCGGGCTCGGTCGGGTTCCGAGGTCATCGCGTTGCTGTCCGCCACCGTCGCAGCCCTGCGCGGTGACGACATCGCCACCGCGTGGGCGAACCCCGACACGGCCGCGTTGGCGGCATTGAGGCCCGAGGCCGCGGAGGCGGTGCGGACGGTACTTCTCGGCATCGAGGTCGACGACGCCATCGCCGCGCATCACGATCTCGCGGCAGCGGGCTTGGTTCCGGCACCGTCGGCGTAATCTCGTCTTCCGTGCCCACAATCGCGTATTTCGGTCCATCGGGAACATTCACCGAGATGGCACTCGGCCAGTTCGAAGCGCAGGGCGTCTTCGCGGATCTCGGTTTCGTCGGAGATATCGAACGACGTCCACTCGGTAGTCCGCCGGCGTCGCTCGACGCGGTCCGCGCAGGCGACGTCGATGCAGCGGTGGTGCCCATCGAGAGTTCCGTCGAGGGTTCGGTCTCACCCACTCTCGACGCTCTCGGCGCGGGCAGCAGGCTGCAGATTCTCGCCGAAACCGAGGTGGACGTCGCGTTCTCGATTCTCGGCGCGCCCGGTGTCGCGCTCGCCGACGTTCGTACGGTCCGTGCGTATCCGATTGCCGCAGCACAGGTTCGGCAATGGATCGACGCCACGATCCCGGGTGCGGAGGTGCAATTCGCCTCCTCGAATGCCGCTGCGGCGGAGGATGTTGCGGCCGGGCTGGCCGACGCGGCGGTGTCCACGCCGCTGGCCGGCGAGAAAACGGGATTGCCGACGCTTGCTGCGGGCGTCGCCGACGTCGACAACGCGCGCACCAGGTTCGTGCTCGTCGCGCCTCCGAGATCCGCACCACCGCGAACCGGTGCCGATCGCACCGCGCTGGTGCTCATGCCGGACAACGTTCCCGGCGTGCTCAACCGGGCTCTTGCGGAGTTGGGCATCAGGGACATCGATCTCACACGCATCGAATCACGTCCGACGCGTGAGCAATTCGGCACTTACTGGTTCTACCTCGACCTCGCCGGTCACATCGACGACGAAGCCGTTGGCGAGGCACTGCGTGCACTGCACCGAAAGATGAAATTGCGGTTCCTCGGATCTTGGCCTGTCGCGACGGGAACAGGGCACCGTCCTCCGTCGTTGGAGGAGGAGATCGAATGGTTGAGTGCGCTTCGCGGAGGTGCGCACCGAGACGAAGAGGAGGATCGATGACGGGCAAGCTCGTACTCGTCCGTCATGGACAGACGTTCTCCAACGTGGACAAGCTCCTCGACACGAAGCTTCCGGGGGCGCAGCTGACCGATCACGGTCACGAACAAGCCAGGCGCTACGGCGCCTCGATCGCGTCGACACCTCCGAGCGTTCTCGTCTCTTCCTTCGCGATCCGTGCCGTGCAGACAGCGACGCACATCGGTGATGCCACCGGACTCGATCCCCAGCAGCGCGAAGGTATTCACGAGGCGCAGGCAGGGGAATGGGAGGACCGGAGCGACGACGCCGCGCACAAGGGCTTCACTGAGATCTACGGCCGTTGGCACGCAGGCGATCTCGACGCCACGGTCCCTGGCGGGGACAGTGGGCGCAGTATCCTCGACCGATACGTGCCGGTTCTCGACGAGCTGCGGGAGCAGTACCTGACGTCCCCGGATTCCGCCGATGTCGTTGTGGTCAGCCACGGCGCCGTGATCCGGTTGGTCGCCGCCGTACTCGCCGGTGTCGACGGCACATTCGCCGCGGACAACCATCTGGACAACACCGAGACCGTCGAGCTGGTGCCGTCGGGAACAGGTTGGACCTGCGAGCGTTGGGGTACGTTCCTGCCGCCGTTCGAAGGCAAGGGAAGCACGACCGCGGACAACCCGATCTCCTAGAGCGGCCTGTCGATCAGCGCGCCCTGTCGATCAGTTCGGACAGGGCCGCTCTGATGCGGGTGTCGGTGCCGGCGGACAGGGTGGTCCAGTGGCTCCCGTCGGCAGCGCTGCTGGACGTCGCGGCGATCCGTCCCCGCGGGGTGTCGAAGAAGGCGACGGGGTGAGCGCCTGCCGATCTGTTGCCGGATTCGACGGTGACCGAGGTGATCTCGGCTTGTGCCGAACACATACTGATCGCCGACGCCACCTCCTGGGCCACGTCGGCGTCGATTCCGAGGTGGGCCAGGCGGGATGCCGTGGCCCCGGAGTCGGTAGGCGCAGCGTCGAGGGCCTCCGCGAGTCCGTCCGTCGGAGCCGACAATCCACGGAATTCCAACGGCCGGCCACTACCGAGCTCGGTGAACAGCTCGACGGCCGGGTCGGCAGCTGCGATCCGCAGCCGTAGACGGCCTTCCGTCTTGGTTGCGATCACGGTGCCGGTGCTGTTGGCTGCCAGGCAGATTCGTAGGATCGGACTGTCCTCCGTGTACGGCGTGGGGACCCGACGCGCCGATACGTACCATCGTGGCTGCTCGAGCATCCGGAGCCATGCCTCCAGGTCCGGGTGGATGAAGCCGTCGACAATCAGATTGTCCTGCACCAGGCCGGCATGACCGCGTGCGAGCGATTCGTGTTTCTTCTCGAACGAGTCGTAGCGAGGGAACACGTCGAGAACGACGGGCAACTCGACGATGCTCAAACTGTCGACGAGGAAATCCGTTCTGTCCGCGTCCAACTCGGCGAACGGGAGAGTATGGCCGAGCGGTTGGGTTCCCAAGTCGATCAACGATCGTTCCAGGACGGATCGGCCCCGATCACCGAGGGAGCAACCGTGCGCCCGTCGGAGAAATGCTCGAACTGACGTAGATAACCGGGTGTGTCGTGTTCGTCGTCTTCGTTGTTGCTGCTGTGGCCTGCGCCGACGGGTCCTGGGCCGTGGGCTCCGCGTGCCGCCGCGGCGCCGTCCGGCGCGGCAGAGCCGAACATGGACCCGGTACCGACTGCGCGTTCGCCGCCCACCCCGGGGCCCGAGCTCGGCGACCCTGCGACCGGACTCCCGAGTGAACCTGCAGCCGAACCGAATCCGCTGCCCGAGCGCAGCCCACCGGCGCCCGGCACGCCGACGTTCGACGCGGACACCGCACGGGTGGACGTCGTCCCCGCCGTCGGGGACTCTGTTCTGAACGAGGCAGGGGTCGACGCCTGCCCGGTGGAACTGGAGTTCGAGCTCATCAGCGACGACACCGCGGCGCTGCCGATGTTGGTTGCCGCCGATGCCACGGTGGTGACCGACGACCCGGCGACCGAACCTGCCGTGCTCGCAATCTGGCCTGCGGCACCGGCCAACGCGGGATTCTGCAGCGCGGACCCGACGGCGGCGAGAGCTGCCTGAGCCGGGGACGTGTTGGTGCTGAAGCCGAATATGCCTGTCTCCGAATGAGATCGTGCGGAGTCGATGGGGCGTCCCGCGCTGTCGATGCCTCCGCTCACGGCAGAGTCGTTGACGATCTTCGGCGGATGGTCGAACGATACCTGCAGTGCAAGGGGTGTCGTCGCGGCCTCGTAACCCTCCATGACCAGGCCCGCCCGGACGTCGAGGGCGCGCTCGGTGACTTCGAGCGCCTGGGCGCTCCCGTTGAGCGCACCACCGGCACCGTAGGCGGCGATCTTGGCGCTCTGCACGGCACCGATCTCGACGGGATTGGGCATGGTCAGCGCGGCCGTCGAGTACGCCGCGGCTTCGCCGGCAGCCATTCCGGATATCTGAGTGGCCTTCGCCGTGACGCCTTGCGTCCAGGCGAGAAAACCACCGAGTCGCTCCTGAGCGGCATTGGCGGCCTCACCCTCCCACCCCGCGGCGAGAACGGCCATCACGCGAGTGAGGGTGATCGAGGTGTCCGCGTACGCAGCCGCGACGGCCTGCCAGGCTCCGCCGGCAGCAGCCAACGGAGCAGCGCCCGCACCTGCCAACAGCGACGTCGAGTTGACCATCGCCAAGCGTGGCATCCACACCACACCGGTGACTCCGAGTGTCATCGTTTTGCTCCCAAGGATGAGTGGGCGTGAAAGAAGGTTCTTCGGCGCGCGGAGGTTCTCAGCTGCCCAGCGCTTTTCCGTGCTCGAAATCCACGTTGCGGTAGGCCGCCGCCTGCGCACGGAGGGCAGCTGCCGTCTCGATCAGTTCGCCCACCGCCTGGGCCGCGGCCGGGGAGAACGTGCCTGCCGAATTTCTGAAGAACCGGTTGGCGAGCAGAGAAACTTCCTCGCTACCGGAGGGAATCGGTTGAATGGGCAGTGACACCGCGGTGAGGTTCGCCTGCAACCGCGCGGCCGCGGCATCGAGATCCGCGGCAGCAGCGTCGAGGGCCACAGGGTCGACCCGCACGGTACCTGGCATGCTCACTCCTCGTTCAAGTTGTTCTCGCGATGCGGCGGCCCTCGTTGCCGAGAATTCGCCCTTCGTATGGATTGGACGAGACCGGAACCCGATCGGTTCCAGCAGAACGAGAAAAAGCTCAGCTAATTTTTTCCGCGACCGAGCGGAGGGTCCATCGACCCGCCCGACACTGCACTGTCGTCGAGGTCAGCGGCGGAATGTCGACGCGCCAGAACGACAGCTTCGGTGCGTCGAGAGTTCGCACGACCGCCGCCCTGATCACCGCGGGATGAGTCACCGCGCAGACCCTCGTCGGATCGGAGGCGACACGATCCATCCAACCGGTGACCCGAGAGAAGAGATCGTCGACGGATTCGCCACCGGGCGGTGTGAACGATGTGTCCGTCAGCCACGCCAGAACGTCGGGCTCGGGGAGTCGGTCCATCGTCGAGCCACGCCAGTCGCCGTAGTCGATGTCCGCGATCGCCTGCGTCGTCGACCCCGTCAATCCGAGCCCCTCCGCAGTCTGCCGGGCGCGTAGTTCGGGAGCGATCACGACTGCGTCGGCGATGCCTGGATACCGAACGGCGACAGGAGCAATGACCGGTTCGTCCGATTCGAAGCGCGCCCGACGCTGCGCTTCTGTGACGGCATGGCTGACCAGCGTCAGTCGCAGCACCGAATTGCCCACGCGCGTCACTGTAGTTCCGATTGACAGCTGTAGGAGATCGGTGCCACAGTTCGCGGGTAAGTGCGACGTGTGCAGGTAATCCGGTGGAAATCCGGAGCGGTTGCGCCACTGTGAGCAGGTCCCGGCCTGTCAGCCAGAAAACTCACACGTCGTGGACGTTTCTACGGGACGCACAATCCCAGGAGGCAACACCGAATCATGGCTACAGTCGTCCATCCCAGCAGATCCGCGGAGTCCGCGGCCCTCGCCCTCGTGGTGGGAGCGGTCATCCTTCTCGCATTCCTCGTGCTCTATCTGGTCGGCTTCGACCAGGGCGCCATCTCCCGCAGCGGGATGTACATGCACGAGTTGATGCACGACGGACGCCACCTGCTGGGGCTCCCGTGCCACTGACCACACTCGGAGGCACGTTCCTCCAGCTTCTCGTGCGCGGTCTGCTGGCCGGCCTGATCGCCGGATTACTCGCCGGCGCGGTGGCCTTCACCATCGGTGAGCCACACATCGACTCGGCCATCGCTATCGAAGAAGCCGCAGGCGCGGGCGAGCATTCGCACGGTGAAGAGGCCGCGGCCGGACACTCGCACGACGAGGAGGACGCTCTCGTCAGCCGCGACGGACAACGCGCAGGACTGTTCCTCGCGACAGGGCTGGCCGGTCTCGCTCTGGGAGCGATCTTCGCCGCGGTACTGCACTACGCCCGACGATTCACCGCACTGCCCGGATCGATCCTCGCGCTCGCGACGGCGTTCCTCGGGTGGGTGGCCATCGAAGCGGTCCCGTTCTTCAAGTACCCCGCGAACCCACCCGCCGTCGGAGACCCGGACACGATCACCCAGCGAACCTGGCTGTGGCTGGCAGCAGTGGTTCTCGGACTCGTCGCCGTCGGCATCGGTGTCTACGTCGCCAAGCTCGTGTCGACCCAGACCTCCGTCGCCATCCGCATCGGAGCCCCGACCCTGACCTTCCTCGTCATCGCGGCACTCGGATACGTACTGCTACCCGGAATCAACGAAGTCGGCGACGACTTCCCCGCCACCCTGCTCTGGGAATTCCGACTGTCGTCCCTCGCGACCCAGGCAACACTGTGGCTCGGCCTCGGCCTGGTCTTCGCCTTCCTCACCGACCGCACCTCCTCGCCCACCAGGGAAGCGGTCTCGGCCTAGCGCCTCCCGCCCGCAGCTGGGCCGGGGGTCAGCCGAAGCCGAGTTCGTGCAGACGTTCGTCGTCGATACCGAAGTGGTGGCCGACTTCGTGGGCGACGGTGATGGCGATTTCGCGTTTGGCGGTGTCGGCGTCGTCGACCATGTCGAGGATGGGTAGCCGGTAGATCGTGATGACGTCCGGTAGGTGTCCGCTGTATTCGTAGCGCTCGGTGAGGGCGACGCCTTCGTACAGGCCGAGGATGTCTTCCGTCGGGTGTTCTTCTTCGACGAGGATGACGACGTTGTCCATGCGGTCGGTGATGTCGGGCGGGAGGGTGTCGAGGGCGTCGGCGACGGCTTCTTCGAACTCGGCGCGGGTCATGTGGGTGGGAATGTCATCCTCCGGGAGTGATCGGCGCTGCGCCGGGCAGCGGAG
>NZ_NOXZ01000056.1:0-54809 GCF_002258225.1 Rhodococcus sp. RS1C4
GTCTGGCGCTGCGGTTGCCTACCTCAGCTCTATCGACGACGTGCGCTATGAGCGGCTTCGAGATGTGTACCGTGCTCACCGCGCAAAGTGAGGAAACGAACAATGTAGTCGCATTGCTCTAACGCGCAGCGGACCAATCGCTTCGCGAGGCGAAGAATCCCGAACGTTTACTGTGACAAGTTCTGTTCACCAGGGGTAGAGCGAGGATCACTAGGTTGCGCAGATAGATCCCAGAGCGCGTGACGTCCGTCGGACTGAACGTTGTGATCGGCGAAACGAGGACCCAGCTTGGGGTCAAGGTCGAAACCGGCGTTCTCGGCGCAATTAATGTACTTTTTGCGTAGATCTGTCAGTAGGCCGCGACCTGTCGCGTCCAAGTGGGTGACGTGCATGGTGATGAGAACGAGGCGCCCGTCGGGTAGGACAAACCCGTCGACGATGCCTGCGTCAATCAAGTAGTTGGCCGGCCCCGCGTCGATCAGCCGCATCCCTGGGTCGCCAATTGCCACTCGGAATTCGGTCACAGTATCGATTCGTTCTGGTCTGGCGATCCAGCGGACCTTCTCGTAGTCCTCCCATCCCGAGTTCGGCGACAGGCGGACGTCTTCTGTCGGCACCATGATCGTGACGAGGTGTGTCCAGCCAGGAACGAACGGTGCGGGACGGTCCCATGCGCTGATGCGGCGGTTCTCAGGATCAGGCCGTTCGACCCATTTGGCACCGGGGTGGTCGACCGAAGACAAGTGAAAGATACAGCGACCGCTTTGGTGAAAAGAGAACTTGGCCATGTTCTTCCATGTGCGGATCGAGGCGTAGACGTCGAGCTTTCCCTTATTGGCCCATACGCGGAAGACGCTGGAGCACTCGCCGGGTCGTCCAACTGCGAATCTAGCTGCGGTTCGCTTGGTGACCGATCCGAAAGTGAGAATCGGCTCGCTGGCGGGGGTGAGCATCCGGACAGTCGCTCGGAGCCTGTCCGATGAGAGGTCGAAGACGAGCCCAGCCGAGACGATGTCGTCAATCGCGATGCGCTCGTTCCCGTTGTGTGGCATAGCCCAGGAGAATAGGTCGAAATTCATTCTATGCGGGCGTATCAGGCCGCGACGCAGATCGTCGAGGCGGATTTGGGGCTCGCCGATGGCGCATGTCCTGGACCCAGTGGCGGGTCCGGGGCATTCGCTCCTTCCAGCCCTCGGACACCATCTGCTGGCCCCTTGCGCCGGGGGTATAAGATTACTTATATCGAAGGAGGTAGTCATGTCCGATTTGTTGGAACGTGCGCTTGAGACGACCATGACGACATCCAAAGCGCGTGGCGCTGTCGATCGCATCGAACATCTCCGAAGCGTGCGGCAGCTCCATGAGCAGAAGAAGTGGACGCAGACACGTCTGGCAGAAGCAAACGGGGTCAGCCAGCCCGCCATCTCGCAGTGGTTGAAGATGGCGCGCATCGATGCGCCGGATGTGCGGCCAGGTCTGGCTGGCGGTACCCCATACGAAATCGCGGCACGCTACGCAGCGAAAATGCTTGATCGGAAGACGATGATCGAACAGCTGTCGACATGGGTCTACGAGACGGTCGAGCAGGCTCCGGTCGGCGAAGGCGATGTCCCACGACTGAATTTGTCGGGGTTCAACCTCCAGGTCGGCCGGGCATTGGACGAGCGTTTTATCGACGAGGCCGACTACGACCGCATCCTCGAGGCAGTAGCAGACTGACTTGGCCTACGAAGCAACAGAGGACCGCCGGGCGCGGCTGGAAAGCTTGTCGACGCCCGTCGGCCCGCTCAATATCGACGCCCCGCTGTCGACCGTCAAGGATCGGCGCCATTTCCGGACAGTAGCTGGCGAGCTGGTACCCACAGCGTCGCGTAGAAAGCTGCACGCAGCCCTACTGGGCATATGGCGCGACAGTTGCAAGGATGTGCGGAATGCGCGCAGGGCGAAGCTCTTCGCCGGACCGCCCGCCGCGGGTAAAAGCACTTTGATGCGGGCATCGGATACACATTTCGTAGAGCATCGTCGCATCGATGCCGACGACTTCAAGGCGCTATTGCTTCAATCTGCAGTGGAGGACGGCTCAATCGACTCTCTGGTACCGCTACCTCTGAGAGACAACTTCGGAGAACGGTTCCACCCGCTCGAGCTGTCTGCCCTAGTGCACCGCGAGTCGACGATCCTTCAAGAGCGTGCCTTGAGCGATGCGATGCGTGCTGGAGAGAACATAGTCATCGACGGGACGCTGGGCTACATGCCGTGGGCGAAGGGCCTGGTTCGGCAACTGGGGGACTTCGGTTACAAGATCCACGTGATCGACGTCGAAGCCGAGCAGGAACTATCACTGGCACGCGTCGTCACACGATGGAGAACGGGCTACGAGAAGGCGGTTGCTTTCCCTCATGATCCAGACGCGGCACTGGGAGGCCGGTGGCTACCTGCGTCGGCAGTGACTCGGCTCTTTCCAACAGGGCCGGCACGATCGCATTGCGAAGTCAATGCGATCGAGATCGTCAACAGCTACTCGGAGGTTGTGAAGTACGACCTGTACAGAGCGTCCGCCGATAGTTTAGCCCCGAAACGCAAAGCTTCTTGGTCCAGAACTGACACCGGCGAGTGGATAAGCCTGTAAACCTATATGCAACGAGCGATCGCAAACAAGCGCAGTAGTCCGGTCCTCGACACACCACAGGAACAACCAACTGCATCCGATCAGACCGCAACCACCGACGAGTCCCATACTCGTGAACTCGCCGAGGCCGTCCGATGACCAGTCCCGAAGAACTGCTCGCTCTCGTACGAACCAAGCACGGACGCCACCTGGAGCGGCTGCGCCGTACAGCTCTCAGCGACGCCGGCTCTGCAGTCGCGATGAACCGCACGCGAACAGGCCGCAACACACCCCGGTATGAGGCTCGATCCGTGCTCGACAAGATGCTCGACGTCCGCATCCTTGCTTCCCGCGACCTCATAAATGGAGACCCCGGCTTCGTCGGGGACTATCCGACCGGCTCGAAGCTCATGTTCGTCTCGCTCAGCGCGCGCCACGCCCGCACCGGCAGCATCGCCTCAATTGACCCCGACGAGGCAGACGCCTGGGGCGCCGCACTCGCACCGCAAGGTTACGAAGAGTTCGTCCTCAAACTCGGCCAAATCGCCACGTCCCCATCGAAAGCCACCCACTACCGACAGATCGTCGGCCCGGACAACCACCTGTGCGCGATCGACGAACGCGACCGCACGTCGATGCTCGCCAGCGCATTCTTCATCTGAAGCAAGGTCTGCTTGTGGTTGTCGGTATGCAGTTCAGTGCCCGCGTATCGCCTCGGTGTGGTTACGTCGAACCCGTGATCGACAACGAAGGGCACCCACTCACCGACGCCTACCTTCTGGACCGAGTCCAAGACATAGGGGCGCTGGTCATACGCCGCGAACCGGTCGAAAGCCTGGACTTCACTGCCTGGCGATCACAGCTACGAGCCGAAGCGAAAGCTCGCGGATTCCGGATCCACACCCACCACACCGGTGACGGCGCGGTCATCGTCAGCGACCCCGATCACGTCGTCGACCGCCAGCGGCTACGCGCAGCGGTGAACGCACTCTCGACCGAGTCCGATCCAAGCTCGACCGACCACCAGACCTCGTAGGGGAGTGCTCTGTCACCAGGAATGCGTCTAGTGCGTCTAGTTCACGCGGCAAGCCGGGACTACTTCAGATACCGATACAGCGTCGACCGAGAAACACCCACGACATCGCGGATGTCGGTCAGCGACATACCACCGGCACGCATTCGCTTGGCCTGCTTCACCTTTGCATCCGACATCTGACGGGGCCGACCACCCACCCGACCCTGCGCACGCGCGGCCGCCAACCCGAGCTGCGTACGCTCACGAATGAGGTTGCGCTCGAACTCCGCCAGCGCTCCGAAAATCGAGTAGATCAGCTTGCCGCCCGACGTCGTTGTGTCGATTGACTCCGACAACGACCGAAAACCGATACCGCCGGCTTCCAGATCCTCGACAGTCTGCAACGGGTGGGGGAGGGACCGCGCCAACCTGTCGAGCCGCCACACCACCAACGTGTCGCCGGACCGCAGATGCGAAAACAGATCCGACAACTCCGGCCGCGACGTCGTCGCACCGCTCGCAGTCTCCACCCACACCCGCGAACACCCCGCAGCGCTCAGAGCATCTCTCTGCGCACCGACACTCTGCTCGGCCGTCGACACCCTCGCATACCCCAAAAGCTCGCCCATGACGATCCAGTGTGTCAAAACCCAACATTACGAACCATTTTGCAGGTCGGGTTTTGGACACGACCTTTGACACATGGAACGGGCGTCGTCGACGTACCAAGATCCTGATGTGTCACAAACGATCGTTTATGACACGCCTAATTCTGGTAGGTGACGGTAGAGCCCGAACCTCACTGGACTACTGTGGCGAATCCGCAGGCCGAGGAAGAGGCGAAAATGGAGAGTGTCGAACGGCTTGTTGTGCAGATCTCAGAATCGAACCGGTTACTTTGTCAGGGCGGCGTAGCTCGCTGGCGTATCAGCCTGATGCTTCTCGACAACACGGCCGAACTATTGCTCAGGCGAGAGTGCAACAGCAAGCTCGCGCTCAACTACCTTGGGCGGCAGTTGTATGAAGAGGTGCGCGAAGCCATGCATCGCGGTGAAACCCACCAGGCGACATCGCCGCGTGCCGCCCCGGGCCAGACACCCCGCAAGCTCGCCGACATCGAAGCAGAGCTGAAACGCCAGACCGTTACGGAGAAAGAACAGAGCGAGATCGTCGGCAAGTTCGTCCCCAAAGTTCTTTATCTGCAACGGAATAAGCTCTTCAGTGAGTCCCACGCAGCCGTTCTGACGCGCCTACACCGCTACCGCAACGAGATCTATCATGAAGACAAGGTCAGGCCGGCCACCATCGAAACGGCGGCAAAAATCTACACATACGTGGTGTGTGACCTCATGAAGCGACTCACATCGCTTCCGGAACCAATCGAGATCGGCGCTGTAACAGCGGAACTCGACGCCCTATATCCAGGCGAACGCCACCACTCCCACAAGCTCAGTAGTTACGCAGAGAGCCTTCTGGCGCAGTCACCCATCGACGCACCCGAGAAGCTTGCCGAGGCACTGTCCGAACACCTACTCGACAGGTTGGAGAAGCTCGACCACGACCTCACTTACGTTGCCTCGAACGGGGGCGACGACAGACAGATAGTCGGCGAGCAAACGCGAGACAGAACGCTCAAGGCCATTTTCTCCAGAAGTGCGGAGACCAAGAAGGTCAAATACAGCAAGGTGCGACAGTGGAAAGGGATGGCGCGCAACCTAGTTCGTGCTACAGACTACGTGAACGCATTCGAGAAATTCGCCACAGCCGAGGTTGAGCTCGAGGTCATTGAAGATGAGGTTTTGCACGCAGTTCGATTAATCGATCAACCGGCCGCAGACATCGAGCTGTGGATATAGCGCGGGGCAGCATCAGATGGGCAGGCGGCTGTGTGACGGTATCGATCACCAACGGGAGTAGCCAACACGAGCCTGCATGGTGTCGGCATCATCGAGCGACTGGAACAAGTCGGCAATCAGGCGGTATGCAGGTTCGAGGATCGACTCCTCGATCTTCGCTACCGACGCCGAGGTCCACCCCACAATCCCGTCAGGACCTTCGGTCGTGTTGCCGAACAGCTTCACCAACGCGCCGGTAGCCGTCCTCGACAAGGTCGTCATCCGTGCACCACAGTTCCTTGCTGGTGGTGGCCGCACGGGGTGCTATCTTGAGCTACCTCCTCGGATCGGCAGAGTCGACTCGGGCATCTGAAATCATGCTATTGCACATCGAGCCGGACAGCGATCGGGCTCGATGTGCAATGGGTGAACTGACTTACCGCCTTACTGCTGGCGATTCGTGAGCAAGCCCAGTGACGTGAGCACCTGTTTACGACGAACCGGCATCGAGAACGTGCCCTCCGCGAGACCATTAACACCTTCGGCAGTAGCAGTCCATACAACCTCCACCGACTCGCGGTCTACAGCCCCCGGAATCAGCAAAACAACGTCAACCGGCTCGCTCTTCCACGCAGTCCGAGGCCGAAGGCGCTCCAACTCGATGGTCACGACCACCTCGTCACCGACGTTCTCCCACTCGACCGGATAGCCGACGGGCTTCAAATCGGAGAAGTCGTAGCCGGGCTTCAAGAAGCTGTAAGTCGGAGGCGACACCAGCGGTGTCGAACCCGGCAATCGTGGTTTTTGCAGCGCGAACTTTCGTGGATCGAACTCGCGGCCTACCTTTGGCTTCGCGCCACGGACCCCTGGGAACCTCAAATCGATCCGCACGGACTTGAGGAAATGATCCGATAGCTGTTCAACACTGAGACGCACGGGTGTGAAAGCCCACCCGGCCAGGTACTGCACGGATTCCCGCCACGACTCACGTACCGCGTCAGCCCACTCATCGAGCGTCGATTTCCATTCCGCGTCCGACGGCAAGGTCGACGGTGAGCCAAATTGGATCAGGTCGGAGCCTGACCGCTTCCTGCGCAGTTCCTTCATACCTTCGTCGATAACGTTAGATATGTACCGGTCCCGAGCGATGTCGTAATCATCGAACGTGACTACCGACGACTCGGGCGTATCGAAAGCGAAGTCGAACACGGATGCAGCAGTTGGAGCAGTGGCCGACGACGTCGGCGTTCCAGCCTTTGGGAGCGTCTTGGTGAAGTGGTCATTGACATCGAATTCGATCGCACGACCGACCAACTCACGCAGCCCTGTGGGTGAGTCGAATGTGTCCCACAGGCCACCCTTCAGGTTTTCCTTGAACTTGGCTAGGCTGTCCCACTGATCGCGTGCGGCCTGCTCGCGCAGGTCGGGAGTGTCGTTCGAGAAGAAGATGTGCAATCGGCGTCCGTTCGCCAACGTCGTCTCGATCTCTTCCGCTGTGCCCGACACCGCGCGTGGCGTGGGAGATCCGAGCTTGTGCCGGAACAAAGAGATCACGATGTCGGCATCATTGACCAACTGATCGTTGATCATCGCTTGCCCATCACCTCCGGTCGCGAACAGCGACACCGCATCCGTCGAATAGTGTCGAGGAACCAACACGAAACCCGCCGACACTGCTCGACGGCTGTTCCACTTGTGCACCTCTTCGATGGCGGCCTTCACCAGGCCCTCAGTGTCACTGGGACCAGTGAAGAGAACAGATAAGCCGGTGCACGAAAATGGCATACAACCCAGTATTCACGACCGTCCGGATTTGCAGGCAAGCCACCGCTCGAAAAAACCTCGAACGCATCCACCACCACACTGCCGCTATCCATCTAGCGCCAGTACAGTGCGCACAAACGAAACTGAAACCGTTGCGAGAGAACAACTGAGTCGGTACCCACTGCCATGCTTGCCGTCATGCGAATACGAACCATCGACGGTCCACCACTACCCGCCGAAATAACCGAACAGGCGGCCCGTGCAATCGCCCTCACCACCCTGCAGATAGTCGACCAAGCACGCAGTGAGCCAGCCGTCGGGGGTCGATCAGGCGCCGCCTGTAGGCCGGTCCACTGACTCCAATGCGTCCGCAAGCCTCAGAACGTCCCTATCGCGATCGTCGAGAGCCGCGACAGCCCTCGCCGTCAAATCATTGAACGCGGTGCCGAATTCGTCGATCGGCGAGTCTGCATAGTCACGTAGTTCCGCGTCCTGCAGCCTGGCTCGAACTGCGTACTCAAGATGGTCACGGGCCTGCCTCATCGCCCGGTGAACGGGGTTGAGCGGAATACGTGTCGAGTCGTACCCAGCAAGACGCAACTCAGAAGTGAAGTCATTCTTACTGTTGGCCGCCGCTACGACGTCGACGAGATACGAGTCGACTAAGGCCCAACTACGGTCCGGATCGGCGACAGCAAGTCGCGGTATCGCATTCCTCGTCCTCCCCACGGCACGGGCGAACTCCGCATAGAACGCCAGCATCCGGGCAAACAGTGCACCGTCCCGATCGCGCACGTTCCGAGCGTTCACCAGACGCTGCTCCGCAAGCCACTGATCACGCTTGAGCTGCAACTCATCCCGAGCCTGATCCTTCTGCACCTGGATCTGCTCGTCGAACTTCTCCCGCTCGGTCTTCATATTCTCCTGCTGACCATGAAACGCGATATAGGCCGCAGTGATCAGAAACGGCCCCGCCACGAACCCCGCGATCAACGTCGCCTGCGGCTGAGTCAAATCCCACTCCATCAACGGACCCCACACGATTCCTCCCACGATCAGCACAACAGGGACACCGAACGCCAACAACACACCACGAACCCACTTCATGCCTTGGCATCATGCCTTGCTCCAACATCGCCCATGTTGGTCTGTCAACATTCCACGCCACCCCGACCGCCGAATTCGTCCCATTGCTGCCGCGACACCGAGCGTTGCCGGTCTCCGTCGCTCCCGCACAATCACGCTGCGAGCTCCACAGGTGGGAGGTGGCCACCCCGCTGACGTCGACGAGCGTGATGCATCCCGCCTGCCGGCGGTGCCGGCCACCCTGCGGGCGTCCCCAGAACCGAACTCCGCTGCGCTCCGCACCGTGAAAAGACATTCGATTTCTTGTCGCACATCTGGCTCCCGGCGATACTGCATCACCCGGGCCCGCCGCCTCAACCCCGCGCTCCGCTGCGCTACGGCCGAAGGCTCCGAACACTTTTCGTCCCGTACTCGCTGCGCTCCCACGAAAACTGTCCGGCCGCGGGGTTGCCGTGCGCTGCTGTCTCTCCTCACGCCAGATGACGGCGACAAGAAATTGGCAACAGCAGGCCGGGGGACCGGTCACGAGGGAGAGGGGCCAGTCATGGCATCACGGACCAAGACCAGCACAGCGGACAAGGCCGATGCACGCCGCGAGCTGGCGGCATCACTGCACACCTCGATCACCGACAAGGTAGCCGAGCTGACCAGCTCCGACACCTGGCGCGCGTACCTCGATCACGTGGCCTCGTTCCACTCCTACAGCACTGGCAGGGATGGTGTATTCGGGGGTGCGAATGCCGTCGCTCAGGGTCGGCGGTCGGCGGCGTAGTTTGCCCATTGGCCGTTCGTCTTGAAGGTGTGTTTGGCGACGGTATGAGCGTTGAGCCCTAGGATTCCCGCGAGCACACTCGGCGGGAGCTCACGGGCTAGCTGTTCGGTGGCGGACAGTCGTAGCTTTCGGGGCTCGATTCCAATGGCGCGCAGCCTGTTTCCTAGACTGGTTGCACTCAACGGTTTGCCTGCGTGGCCACCTGCGAAAAGCCATGTCGTAGGTAGTTGTTCCGCAGTTCCGGTGCGCCGCTTGAGGGGTAGATTTCGGGCGATGGCTGCGAACGGATCTGGCAGGTCGAGGACGTCGGTGGGACCGAGTCGTAGACCTGTGGTTGTCGCGGTGGCGATCACGTCGGCTGTGGTGAGGCTGACGATTCGCCGTAGCGGCTGGGCGTAGAGGGCGACCAGCGCACCGGCCAGTCGATCTACCGGGTCGAGTGACTCGTCGTGGATAAGGCGCCGGCCGATCTGCCAGCGATCCTCGGCGTCGGTCGGTAGTTCTGCATGGGCTCGACGCTCTTTCGGGAGGGCAATCTCTTTCGATAGGTGCCGTGTTCTTTGTGCCCAGCTCAAAAACGGGCGGATGTGCCATCGGGACGCACCGGGCTCTGCGAACCAGGCGTCAATGTCGTATTGCGCACATCGAGGCATCTCGGTTCCTCGTCGTTCGAGTGTGTTGAGGAACTGAATGACTTGGAGGATCTGGCAACGTGCGTTCTGTACGGCGGTGCCGATCGGTCGGTGCGTTTCGAGTCCGCGCAAACGCGGCAGTACAGCCCAGTGCGTCCACTGGCTAGCGAGCTTGCGATGGCCTGTGTCGAGTCCGCTGAGGAGTTGCGGGAGCTCCGTCTCGAGCCGCCGGAGACTACGGTGCACGTCGGGGTCGAGGATGCCCGTAGCGATGAGGAGTGATCGGAGGTAGTCGACCGACTTGGGCCGAGGGAGCAGGTCGAGTGATTCGTGCGTGAGGGGAATGGTGCCGTCGTGGAGGCCGCGCAATAGGTCCGTGTTGCGGTTCAGCCATCGCCGTGTGGTCGTCGGTTCAGCCTGCATTATGGCGTCACGAAGTGGTTCCAGGAGCCCGTCGGCAGTCGGTGGTAAGACGTGCTCGAGGTGGCAGCGGAGCGCGCATCGCGCGCACATGCGTTCGCCGTCCATGGCGATCAGGGGCTGACCGACGCTGGGGCACCGCGGGCAGCTTCGCTGCGCCTTCTCGCGACACCATCGGCATAATGCGTTGTCGTCCAACAGCTTGTCGGGTTTCGTGCAGCCGGTGCACGCGCCGCGATGCTGTCGTCGTCTTTTCCTGCAGCGGTCGCACACCCGGACGCGGTCTACGACTGAATTGCACAGTACACAAACAGTATTGATCACTTCTTACGTTTGATTTCCGCTCGCCGTGGTGTGCGCGTCTTCGCGTCGGATGGTGTTGCTGCGGTCTTGTGCCGATGGGTAGTTGTACCGGTCGCTCGCACCGTCGCCCGTTCGGCGACTGGTTCGATCAGATCGTTCGGTGTGCACGAGAGTATGTCGCAGAGCGCCGCGAGGGTACGCAGGCTGAGGCGTTCCGGCGTTCCAGTGACCAGGCGATACACCTGAGCTTCGGACAAACTGATCCCGCGCTCGGCAAGCAGCGGTCCCAAACCGGTCGTCGCGAATATTCCCCTCTCGGCCAACAGTCGGCGTAGGTGCCAGTCGTAGTTCAAGCGTGGCTGTTGCATCCCTGTCTCCGTCCTACTCTGCGGTGAACGCTCGGTCCAATGCCCGTCGGAGGGCATTGTTCTTGTAGTCGGTGCCGACGCTGGTGTAGATCGCGGTGGTAGATCCCCAGGAGTGTCCGAGTTGTTGCTGAACAAACAGGTGGTCGAAACCGTCTTCGAGTAGGTGTGTCGCATACGAGTGCCGTAGGCA
This sequence comes from Rhodococcus sp. RS1C4, assembly GCF_002258225.1. Classification (NCBI taxonomy): domain Bacteria; kingdom Bacillati; phylum Actinomycetota; class Actinomycetes; order Mycobacteriales; family Nocardiaceae; genus Rhodococcus; species Rhodococcus sp. RS1C4. The sequence goes on from NZ_NOXZ01000056.1 coordinate 10,994, forward strand.
GTGCGGACCGAGATGCTTCTCCAGTCCGATTGCGTCCCGGTACTCGGCGAAACGGTGCGAAATCGACTCGGTGCCGACGCGTGCCCGACGTTCTGTCGGCCACATGGCGAGATGGTCGGTGTCGTACAGGGGCCGAATCTCGGTGACCCACTCGGCGACGGCTTCGGCGGCCCACCCCATCGTGGTCAGTACCGTTCGGCGGCGCGGTGGCCCTCCATTGAGGGCTTTGCCGTAGCGAACCGACAATGCGCCATGGCGGCCGAACTCTTTGGCCGCGGAGTTCGCGGTCCAGTCCACGATGTCCAACATCGCTGCCTCGCGGCGACGCAGCCCCCAGGCATAGATGACCTTGAACAACGTCGCGTCTCGGTAACTGGCAAGCCATCCCTTGCGGCCGGACAACCCAACCCGGTTCACCCGCTCATCGCAGTAGTCGAAGAAGGCCTGTAACTCGTCCCTCGTCAGTGGCCGGTTTCCTGGTCGACCTTCGTACTCCCCGCGGTGGACGACGGTGTTCCATTCGTGGAAAACCTGCACCGGGTGAACGCGAAAGTATCGCTGACACACTTCATCCCACCGATATCGGACATCAGTGATGTAGGCGCAGAACAGCGACGCGGCCATCTGGTAGAGCCGCACAGTCGAGTGAGCGACCCCCGAATCGACAAGATGTGCGGTCCACTCCTCGACGTCCATCGACGACCAGTTCCAGGGGTAGTCGTTCGTGAATGCGACCAGCCTCCGCACGATCTGTGTCCGTCGCTCGATCGTCAAGTTTGCGAGCATCCGCGCACGTTGCTGCGTCTCCCATCCGTCGATCATTCCTTCCAGGACCGTTTCCTCCGGAACCAGTAATACGACGCCATCACTGAGGAAGCGGTCGGCGGAACCTTTGGCGTCGGACGCGGGCTTTTTGGCAACAGGGTCGACCGGCACTGGATGAATGTAACAGTCATTCGATGCATGTTCACGTGATGCTCTTCAGCTGCTGATGACCGACGAGCCCGCGGCCGCCCCCGGAGATCGACGCAGATGCAAGTAGGCGGTTGTGACATGGATGCCCCCTTTTCAACGGTACGGGGAGGGGGTATGGTCCGAATCGTCGCAAGATACCCCCTGGGGGTATCGTTCAGGATGAAGGAGTACCTCATGATCACCACGAATTACCGAGTCACCGGCATGACCTGCGGACACTGCGAGGCGTCGGTCCGGGAAGAAGTCGGTGCTGTGGCCGGGGTCGACACGGTCGAAGCATCGGCGTCGGCGGGGACGCTGACGGTGACAAGCGCCGATGAGCCCGACCACGCCCAGGTCGTCGCCGCCGTTCGCGATGCCGGATACACAGCCGAACCGCAACCCGCAGATTCACGCACCGCGTAGCCGCTGAACTCGGTGGAGAGAAGGATTTCCCGCGATGAACAACCACACACATGCCGATGTCGGCGTGGCCGAGACAGCGGGCACACAGTCGGGCCACGACCCGTCTGGACACAGCGCAGCCCACACCGGACACGGCGAGCAGACTGAACACGAAGGCCATACCGGGCACGGTGGCCATGCCGGTCACGGCGATCACGTCGGCATGTTCCGTCGCCTGTTCTGGATCATGCTGGTCCTCGCCGTCCCGGTGATCGTTGCCTCGAACATGTTCGCGATGCTGCTCGGATACTCGCTGCCCGACGCAGCGTGGATCGCGTGGGTCTCCCCGGTACTGGGCACCGTGATGTATGTCTGGGGCGGTTCCCCGTTCCTCACCGGCGCAGTCAGCGAAATCCGTTCACGTGCACCAGGAATGATGCTGCTCATCGACCTGGCCATTACCGTCGCATTCGTTGCGTCGATGGGAGCGAGCCTCGGCCTGCTCGATCATCAGCTCGACTTCTGGTGGGAACTTGCCCTGCTGATCGTGATCATGTTGCTCGGGCACTGGATCGAAATGCGATCCCTCGCTCAGACCACCTCCGCCCTGGACTCGTTGGCAGCACTGCTCCCGGACACCGCCGAACGCGTCGACGGCGACGACGTAGTGCAGGTATCCCCGGCCGAGCTGCAGCTCGGTGATCTCGTCGTCGTCCGCCCCGGCGGACGCGTACCCGCGGACGGCACCATCGTCTCCGGATCGGCGAGCATGGACGAATCGATGATCACCGGCGAATCACGCACCGTCCGCCGCAGCGACGGCGACCAGGTCATCGCCGGCACTGTCGCCACCGACTCCGGTCTCCGCATCCAGGTCACCGCGGTCGGGGAGGACACCGCCCTCGCCGGCATCGGCCGCCTGGTCGCCGACGCCCAGAACTCGACCTCGCGCGCTCAGCGCATCGCCGACACCGCCGCCGGCTGGCTGTTCTGGTTCGCTCTCGGTGCCGCGATCATCACAGCCGCTGTATGGACTCTGGTCGGGATGCCCGACGACGCCGTCATTCGCGCCGTCACCGTGCTGGTCATCGCCTGCCCCCATGCGCTGGGCCTCGCGATCCCGCTGGTGGTCTCCATCGCCACCGAACGCGCTGCCCGCGGCGGCGTTCTGGTCAAGGACCGGCTCGCACTCGAAACCATGCGCACGGTGGACACCGTGCTCTTCGACAAGACCGGGACCCTCACCAAGGGTGAACCCACCGTCACCGCAATCGAGGTGACGAACGGGCGCACCGCCGACAATGTCCTCGCTTTGGCTGCTGCCGCAGAAGCCGACTCAGAGCACCCACTCGCACGCGCCATCATCGGTGCCGCACGATCACGGAACCTGACCGTCCCGGCGGCCACTGACTTCCAGTCGTCCCCCGCTGTCGGGGTCTCTGCGAATGTCGACGGCACCCGCATTCAGGTCGGCGGGCCCGCGCTGCTCGAGCAGGAACACGGATCCGAACTCGCCGTCGCCGACCGGTGGCGCGGCGACGGGGCGATCATCCTGCATATCCTCGCCGACGGGGCCGTGATCGGTGCACTCGCGCTCGCCGACGAGATCCGGTCAGAATCACGCACCGCGATCGATGCACTCCACGCCCGCGGAATCACCGTCGTGATGATCACCGGTGATGCCGATGCTGTCGCGAAGTCCGTCGCCACCGAACTCGGTGTGGACCGCTACTTCGCCGGGGTGAAGCCGGAAGACAAGTCCCACACCGTCGCTGCACTCCAGGGCGAAGGACGTACGGTGGCGATGGTCGGCGACGGAGTCAACGACGCACCGGCGCTCGCGCACGCCGATGTCGGTATCGCGATCGGGGCCGGCACCGACGTCGCTATCGCATCGGCCGGAGTGATCCTCGCCAGCGACGACCCGCGGTCGGTGCTGTCGGTAATCGAACTCTCGCGCGCCTCGTACCGAAAGATGAAGCAAAACCTCTGGTGGGCAGCGGGATACAACCTCATCTCAGTCCCACTCGCGGCAGGAGTGCTCGCACCGGTCGGGTTCGTACTGCCCATGTCCATCGGCGCGATCCTGATGTCGCTGTCGACGATCATCGTCGCCGCGAACGCGCAGCTGCTCCGGCGACTCGACCTCTCACCCGACGCCATCGCCGGAGCGCTGAACGAGGGGAGTTCCAATCCTGCGTCGCAGAGCGAACGGGCACTGTGAGAGCTGATCTCGTACTGGGAACGCAGCCCTGACGACTGCGAGACGCTGATGGCCGCATCCTTTCCGCCGGAGAGGATGCGGCCATCGTTGTGTGGCGGGCCGGGTCAGCCGAGCAGCCGCTGCATGGTGTCGATTTCCTGCTGCTGAGTGGCGACGATGGCGCGTGCCATCTCCAGGGCGTCAGGATTGGAACCGTCCGCGATTTCGGTGTTCGCCATCTCGATGGCACCGGTGTGGTGGGCGATCATCATCGTCAACCACTGGCGGTCGAATTCCGGTCCCGACGCTGCCATCAACGCGTCCATGTCCTGAGCGGTCATCATGCCGCTGCCAGAGCTGTGGTCCATCCCGCCCATGTCACTCATGTCCATGTCGGGCATGGGCTGGCCCCACTCGGTCAGCCAGGCGGTCATCTGGTCCATCTCGGGCTGCTGTGCGCCGGCGATCGCTGACGCCAGTGACAGCACGTCCGGGTTGTCGGTGCGGCCGTTCGCCATGTCGGCCATCTCGACTGCTTGTGCGTGGTGCGGATACATCATCTGCGCGAACATCACGTCGGCATCGTTGAACTCTGCGGACGCGCTTGCTTGGGCCGAGGACATCGGTGCGGAGGACATCGAGCCCATGGAATGCCCGTCCATCGACGAATCGGTCGAGTCGTTGCTACAGCCGACGACGAGGAACGCGCTGGCGGCGGCAGCAGCGAGTGAAGCCATGACTTTGGTACGCATGTGGAATCTCCTTGCAAGAGTGGACAATCAGGGGTGTGTGACGTGTTTCGGTCCGCCGGTCGACGCGCGTCTACCGGGCTCCCTGTCACACTCGCAAGGTCACCGATCTGTCCAACTCCCACAAGGTCCACGGCGGTGCACGCTCCAGGATGGAGTCTGTGCGCCCGCCGATCCCGTCCACCGCTGTCGGCGACTGGCCTATCTCGGTGCTCATCGTCGGGACGGACAACGCGGCCCACGACACCGGAGTTCCCACACAGGGATGCATCATCTGATGCGCCGACGGACAATCGTGTTCCCCGAACATCACCGAAGCCGAGCTACTGCCCGGGGCTGTCGACGCCATCGCGGCATGACCACCACTCATCGACTCCGACATCGGGCCAGCCATCGACGATGCCGGTGTCACAGAATGCATCAACAACACCCCGAACACCGTCACTGCAATCAACAATCCGATCGCCGAGGCTGTGCCCCGTCGAGAGCGACGAATCGTCGAGTTCATGCTCTCGACGGTAACAGGGCATACCCCCCAGGGGTAGCGTCGGTGCATCGTTCAGCTGGCCAGTCGGACGTCAGCTCTCGGTCGTGCGAACCAGTGAACCAACACCCCGCTCGCGACACTGAGTGTCGCGAGCGTCGGCATCGCCACCACGATCGCCCTGTCGAGCCCCCAGAAGGTTGCGAGCGCACCGATCCCAACCGCAGTGAGACCCTGCGACAGGTACGCCACCAAGTACATCAACGACAGTGTCGTCGCCCGCGTCTCGGCCTCGGAGGCTGCGACGACCATCCCGAGCCCGCCGTAGAACATCAGGCCGTACCCCACCCCACTGATGACCGCAGCGAGCAGGAAGACCGTCAGCAAGTCCACGTGCGATGCGGCGACGAGGGTGACAGACCCGGCGGCGGAAAGCACCGAACCGGCCAAAGATGCGGACGTCGGCGAACCGCGCCGGGCAAGGATGGACGCGGGAACGATGGCAACAGCCCAACACGCAAGTGCACACGCGGCGACGAAAGCGTCGACGGTACCGACGAGATCCCTCACGATCTGCGCACCGAGCCCGATGAACACCGCGCCCATCATGAAGGCCACGGTGAGGGAAGCAACACCGATGGCGAACTGCATTCGATTCCTCGCGGGTGCTCGCACCCGACTGGGCCGCCATCGAACATTGCTGCGCGTGGCCTCCTCGGGGAGGAACCACACCAGCGGCAGCAGAGCAATCGTCACGCCGAGCAAGATGGCGAACGGGAACGTCGTGGGCAAGGCGGAGTACTGCACGAGCGCACCGCCGACAACGAGCGCGAGTGCGGTACCGCTGGCCGTCGCCGCAGTATTGACGGAAGTGGACAGTGCCGCGGTGCGGCGCGGTGCGAACTCGACGAGTGCGGCGCTGGCCGCACTCATCGCCAGCCCGACCCCGAGTCCTTGAAGAGTGCGGCCGATGAAGATCGGGACGAGTCCGCTTGTGAACACGAACAGCGCAGTGCCGACGGCGACCATGCCGACGCCGGCAAGCAGTACGCGGCGTCGCCCGATCGAGTCCGAGAGAGACCCACACGCAACGAGAGCGAGGACCAGCGCTACCGGATAGGTAGCGAACAACGCGGTCGTGACGACCTCACCCACGCGCCACCGATCCGCTAAGAGCGGATAGACCATCGAGGGCGCGCCGCTCGCCCACAACGACACAACCAGGACGCCCGCCGCCGTCGACAACGCCACAGGTAACGGCAAGGTCTTGCGTGAACGAGGGCGACGGTTCACCGATCTACGCCGACCGAACCGAAGGTGTGCGACCAACCGAGCGGAAGGTGGTGCGCCCAAGCCTCAATGGGTGTCGAGTAGAGCAAGGACGGTCCTCACGATCAGATCGGGTGCGTCCATCGAATCCAGTCGCCCTGCTGCTATCTCGGCTCCGGCACCGTGAAGGACCTGATGGAGCACGGCGACTTGCCACGAGGTGGGCATGTCACGTGAAAACAGTCCTGCACTGCGTCCGCGTTCGATCAACGATTCGACCCGGCTCGCGGGGCCGTCGTGAAGCTCGCGGATACGCGCTGGGGGAAGTTCTTCCTCGGCGGCGGCAATGACCGATCGTGACCGGTCCACCAGCTCCCAGCTGCTGTGAATGAGCCGGGACAACGCTTCTCGGGGATCCCCACCCAGATCGACCGCAGCCAACGTCTGCTCACCGCGATCGATCACACGCGCCACCACGGCATCGATGAGCGCTGGGCGAGAGGCAAAGTGACCGTAGAGCGTCACCCGCCCGAGACCGGCTTCCCGTGCGATATCGCCCATCGTGGCGTTCTGCCGCCGAGACAGGCAGACGATCGCGGCATCGATAATCCGCTCGACGTTGCGTACCGCGTCGGCTCGTTTACCGCCGACCTGTGACGTATCGGTCGTCATAGAACCCTCACTTCCCGAACACGTTTGTATGAGTTACGGTACCAGTGTCCAACTCAAACAACTATGTACAACTTAGGGGGCCGTGGTGACCACGTCGAAAACGACACCGGAAGCGGGCGAAGGGCTTCACCCGAAGCGATGGCTCGCACTGGCCCTGCTGGGCACAGCGCAGTTCATGCTGATTCTCGACGTCACAGTGGTCGCGATCGCGCTGCCACAGATGGGCATGGACCTGGCCCTCTCGCGGGAGGCGGTGACGTGGGTCGTCGCCGCGTACACCCTGACTTTCGGCGGCTTGATGCTCCTCGGCGGGCGTAGCGCGGACCTGTTCGGGTCCAAACCGATCGTCTTCGCCGGCCTGGTCGTCTTCACCGCCGGCTCCCTGGCGGCCGGACTGGCTGTCAATGCCGAGTTCTTGCTCGGTGGCCGCATTGTTCAAGGCATCGGCGCAGCGATGCTGTCACCGGCGGCGTTGTCGGTGGTGGTGCGCCTGTTCACCGGCGACGAACGCAACCGCGCCCTGGGCATCTGGTCGGCATTGGGCGGCGGCGGCGCGGCGGTCGGTGTCCTGCTCGGTGGCCTGATCACCGCCGGGCCAGGATGGCCCTGGGTGTTCTACATCAACATCCCGGTCGGACTGATCGTCATCTTCGGCCTCCTGCGTGTCCTCCCGCCCCTTGCCCCAGCACCCGGGCCACGGCCCGCGCTCGATGTTCTCGGTGCAGTACTGGTCACCGCTGCGACCGGATCGGCGATCTATTCGTTGACCGTCGCCGGTGAAATCGGATGGACCAACCCTCAGACCCTCATCGCCGCCGGGGCAGCTGCAGCGCTCTACCTGCTGTTTTACTGGCGACAGAAGACTACGTCTTCCCCGCTGATGGACCTCGGACTGCTGAGCCGACGTCCAGTCGGGGCCGGAGTGTTCGTGATTTTGATCGCCACAGCTTTGATGGTTGCAGTGTTCTTCCTGGGTACCTTCTACTTTCAGCAGTCCGCTGGGCATGGTCCCTTCGTGACCGGACTGTTGTTTCTACCGATCGCGGTGGCCACGATGACGGGAGCGAACCTCGGCGGACGCCTCATCGGACGATGGGGCGCACGAATCCTCGGCACCGCCGGGATGCTCATCGCAGCGTTGGGATTGCTTGTGCCGGCCCTGTGGGCAACCACCGCGGCGACCACGATCGGCGTCAGCTTCGGCGCATTCGGTATCGGCGCGCTGTTCGTCGTCGCCTCAGCCACCGCGCTCGGACAGATCGGCCCCGAGGAGGCCGGCATCGCATCCGGCCTGCTGAGCACCTTCCACGAATTCGGTGCATCCATCGGCGTGGCAACCGTCTCGAGCATCGCTGCACTCAGCCTCGTCGCGGGTGGCGGTGACACCGGGTTCCAACACGCGTTCCTCTTCGCCGCAGCCGCTGCTGCACTGGCCGCAATGATCTCCGCCGTCATCATCCCGCCACGCCCCGCACTCTGATCGTGCAAAACCAGGCACCGCCGATCAGGAAGTGGTGACACCGTCACCGTCACCGTCCGACGACTGAGCTCTCGGTCCGGATAGTGTTCGTGGAGAACGTGATCAGGTTGCCGTCTCCGTCCACGGTCGCGAACTCCATCGTCCCCCAGTCCGTCGCGACGGGGTGGCCGGCGTCTGCCGGGTGCAGAACGCCCGCGCGCGAGAGTTCGTCGTACAGCGCGGTGACCTCGTCGACGGTGATGCGGCAACTGGCCGTTCCCGCGAGGAAGGTCTCCGCTCCGCTGCACACAGGCCAGGGTGCGGTGTCGGGCCGGCTGCTCCAGCTGTCGTCGTCGGCGGCCCACAGGTGGATCTCGACGTCGTCTCGAGTGAGCTTGGCGAAGGTGGGATCGGAGTACTGCGCCGTGAAGCCGAAGGAGCGGGTGTAGACAGCGACAGCTGTCTCGATGTGCCGTACCGGCAGTGCGGGGACCGCTCTGGACATACGCATGGGCAACACTAACGCCAACGAACGGCACGAGGAAGCGAACGCTGCCGTGCCTTCGGGGAGTGCGTGCGGGCCGAGGTGCACTGGTCGCAGCGCGGACGCTACCGCTCGGCGTTCGACAGGGTCGGCGTGACGCGACCCTTCGCTGCGTTCATCGTTGCAACGCTTCGCCTTTGGATCGCAGCGACGCGGCGAGTTGGTCGACGGTCGGCAGACCCGCCAGGCCGCGGTCGGTCGAGTAGACACGGCAGGCAAGTTCGGTCAGTTGCACGGCATCGTCGAAGGCGTCGACGCCGTCAACGAGGATGGTCGGTGAGCCTGCAAAGGCCGACGCCGCCGCCTCGGCGTCGGAGGAGATCAGCCGGTGTCCGATCTCGATGTCTGACTGTCCGATCAGGCTGGCTGCAGCACGAACCCGGTCCGCAGCTTCCTGCCAGTTCGGGCACCCGTCGAAGTACAAGATCTCGACTTTCATACGAGCGAGTCTGCCCTCGAATCGGATGGCGTGCCGGTGCGGCCACAACGGGGGTCAGTTCATGGTGAGATCGTGTCGGCTGCAACGGGCGAGGCGGCGATCGTGCACCTGATGCTATTCCGCATCCTTCTTCAACAACGTCCTGTTGATCCTCGCCCAGAAGCCCGAGGCGACGCAGGTCGCCGGATTCCGTGCCTGGCAGCAGCGCGGACGGCAGGTCCGCAAAGGTCAGAAGGCGATCCGGATCTACGGCTACAGCTCCCGCACCGTCACCGAAACCGACCCCGCCACCGGAGACGAACAGGACCGTGAAGTCCCCACGTTCCCGATCCTGTCCGTATTCGACATCTCCCAAACCGACCCGATCGAGGGCCACCCCCAGCCCGAAGAGATCACGCAGCTGCTCACCGGCGCCGACCCGGCCGCGATCTACGACCGCACCGCCGCAGTCATGACCGAGCGGGGGTGGACGGTCACCCGTGAGCCGATCGCCAGCTCCGCCAACGGCTACACCACAACCGACGGCTCCCACCGCATCGTCGTCGACGTCGCGCTAGAGCCCGCAGCGGCTGCCAAGACGATGATCCACGAGGCCGCTCATGCTCTGATGCACGCACCCGAGTTGGTCGGACCGGAGGCCCGCAAGGACCTGCACCGGGGCCGGATGGAGGTCGAAGCGGAATCGGTCGCGTATGTGCTCGCGGGGTTGCTCGGACTCGATACCAGCGCCTATTCCGTCGGCTACATCGCCGGATGGGCCGAGGGCGAGACCGACACCATCACCGAGACCGCGCAAGCTGTGCTCGCGACCGTGCACGAGCTCGCCGAAGCCCTCGACGACAGCACAGCCGAGGACGAAGCGGAGAAGGTCGCATAACGCGGCCACAGTCGCCGGCCACCGGAACTTGTCCGGGGCCGGCAAGGGGGCCACCTTCGGTGTCCACCGAATCGAGCTCCGCTGCGCTCCGCACCCAACAGAGCAAAAGACGTTTTTTCACTCGGTTCTGGCTACCGGCGAGCATCCCGCACCCGTGCCCGCCTTACCCAACCCTGGCGCTCGCACGCTCGCGTCCGGAGGATCCGAAAACTTTTCAAAGCCCTTCAGTGAAAACTTTTCGGCCCAGGGTCAGGACACCGTGCCCGTGTGCGGGCTTCTCTCCTCACGCCAGAAACGGCGAAAAAACGTGGCAGGACAACACAGTCCGGTCACCAGTGGAGAGAGGAAACCCACCCCATGCACGAGGTCACCACCATCCCTTCCAGCACGAGCCACCCCGCGAGCACGAGCGCCGCGAAGCCAGTCGAACGGGCGATCATGGCCGCAGTCGCCACCGTCCCGGCCGAGGTTCGCACGCACGCACTGAACCAGGTCGTCGCCTACACCGCACACGCCGACCGCGCCGCCGTCGACCCGAACGCCAGCACCGAGGCGGTGCACCGCGAGCAGGCCGCGAAATGGGCGTGCATCGCACGCGAGAACGGCGCGAGCGAACACCAGATCACCACCGCCTACCAGGAAGGACACCACAGCGGCCCCACCGGCGACTGACCCACACCCGAGCGAGAAACGAAGAAACACCGGACAGGTCCTATCTGCCCGGTGTCTCCGATCCCAGAATCTACCAGGAAAGAGACACCCACACCATGACCGCTCAGAACAGCACCACCGAAACCGCTACCGCTGCAACCGAAGCCCCTGCCGTCGACACCACGTCGACGGCGGAGGCGGGCGAGCAGTTCGCCCGCCTCGACCCCTCCACCCTCGAGGTCGGACCGAACGTCCGCGATCAGGTCGACACCGAGACGCCCGAGTTCCATGCACTGGTCGACAGCATCCGCGAACACGGTGTGCTACAGGCAATCTCCGCGATCCGCGACGGCGAAGCCGTCGTCGTCATAGACGGTCAGCAGCGGGTTCTTGCGAGCATCGAAGCCGCAGTCGAGACAGTGCCCGTCGTGATCCGGAGCGTCACCGGAAACGCGAAGGCACGCGAAATCGCCCGACTGTCGCAGCAGGTCGTTGCCAACGACCGCCGTACCGACCTCACACAAGGGCAGCGAGCCAAAGCCGTGACCGGCATGCTCGAACTCGGAGTATCGGCAACCAAGATCAGCAAAGCGGTGCAGATGCCCCGCGAGCAGGTGAAAACCGCTGCCGCAGCCGGACGGTCGCAGACCGCCCTCGACGCCCTCGACGGCGGCCAGCTCGACCTTGAGCAAGCGGCAGTGCTCGCCACGTTCGACGCCGAAGGCGACCACGACGCAGTCTGCGAACTGCTCGAGGTGCATCGCTACGCCTTCGAGCGCACCGCCAAGCGGCTGTTGGCGGACCGCGCCGAACGTAAGGAACGCGCGACCGCCGCGCAGCCGTACGCCGAACGAGGCTTCACCATCGCCGACGCCGAACCGATCTTCGCCGACGGTCAGTTCCGCGCCGAAGACCTGGTGGTCCCCGCCGACGGCGAGAACGGAGCGCAGCGAGCAATCACCGCCGAGGTGATCGAGGCGCACCCCACTGCGTGGTCGGTGTGGCTGAGCAAGGGCGAACGGTTCACCCTCACCGCGACAGGGGAGGTTATCAGCGAGAACAGCATCGATTGGGGCACCGAGGACGACCCCGACGCCACAGCCGCGACCGGCTACCACCACCACAAGGACATCACGACCGAACAGGTCTGGGAAGCGGAGTACTTCACCACCGACCCCGCCGCTGCCGGTGTGCAGCCCGGCCCGATCCTCGCCGCAGCGCTGGCCGAAGCCGACGCCGACGCCGAGGCCGCCGAGGTCGATCCCGACGACGCCGCCGCCGTCGCCCGAGCACGGGAGCAGAAACGCCTCGCCGCCGAAGCCGCCCACAAAGAGGCACAGAGGGCAGCGCTGCGCCGCACCAAGGAGCTGAACAAGGCATCGGTGATCGCGACCGAAGTCCGCATCGAATGGCTCACCAAGTTCCTGACCCGCAAGACACTGCCCAAGGGCGCGGGAAAATGGATCACCGACACCCTCGTCGACGAGCCCGGTCTACTCACCCAGAACAAGGCACCGCAGTTCCTCGCGAAGCTACTCGGCGTGAGCGTTCCTGCGGTGACCGGCCCGAGCGCCGGATACCCCGGAACCGAGGACCGCGCCGCCCGTGAAGCAATCGCCCCGGTAGTCGACAAAGCATCCGAGGCCCGCGCCCAGGTCATCCAGCTCGCGCAGGTGTTGGCCGCATACGAAGCACGCCTGAGCGGAACCGGCAAGGACTGGTGGAAGCGCAGCAGCTTCGGCAACCAGGACAACTACCTGGGCTTTCTCGATCACCACGGGCACTCCCTCGCCCCGGTGGAGAACGTCGCCACCGGCGAGCTGACACCGGAACAGGGGTACGACGCCCTCACCACACGCACCGGTGACAGCCCACAACCCAGCGAGACCGAGTAACCGCACGACGAAGGGCGAGGGAGACCGTCACCGGCTTCCCCGCCCCTTGTTTCGTTCCCGGCGTCGGTCGAGGGGGGCCTGCGGCGCCCCCTCGAGCACCCCCGGCGAACGCGCACCCACCGGCTACCAGCACCGGGACGGGCGTCTCACCTCAGCATGAGTGGGCTGCTTCGAACGCCTCGACGATCTCCGCCGGAATCCGGCCGCGATCGCTGATCTCATAACCTGTGTCGGCTGCCCACTGCCGGATCGCCCGAGTCTGCGCTGGATCTCGCTTGGCGGTCGGTGCGGACGCCGTCGACGGCGAGGACGCTACAGCCGGGGTAGCCCGACGCTTGCGGCCACCGACCCGTGTCGCGTGCTCGATGTAGTAGCCGAGTTTGCGGTGAAACTCGGTGGCATTCTTCGACTTCAAGTCGATGACGTACTCGACTCCGCTGACCGAGAATTCGATCGACTCCCCGGAATCGTCGTCGGAAATGACCGACCCGTCGATATCGTCGACCAATTGCACATACGTTTGTCTCGCCACGTCTGAGATCGCTGCCTTTCGTTCCTACGGAATCGAATGAAAATCTTTCTACAGCGTAACCAGCGACAATGCACACAGTGCGCACCGACTCATTTCGAAACGTGAGTACTGTTCATATCGCCTCTGACGCCTTTGAACGATGGATGCCGCAACCGTCCCGAGGCTGATTGCTCGCGATATTCGACTATCGCCACCAACGCCGGATCGACCCACGTTGCGCCGATCGTCTCGCTGCGTGGGACCGGTACCGTAAACGGGCTGTCCGGACGAGCGATCGCGTGCAAGGTTGCGCGGAGTTCGCGCCGCATTAGATCGGTGAAACCCGTTCCGACACTGCCGATATACACCAGATCGCCGCTGTCGTCGTACGCACCGAGCAACAGCGCCGCGAGCGGGCCACCGGCGCGGCCGCCCGAGGGAACCCACCCGCAAATCACTCCATCCCGACTCATCCTGATCGGCGTCTTCACCCACGACTTCGAACGAACCCCGGGACGGAAAATCGAATCGACGCGCTTGGCGACAATGCCCTCGATACCGTGCTCAGCCGCGATCTCCATCAACGTCGCGCCGTCGACGCCGGTCATGTTAGGCGGCACCTGCACACCCTTCCCATCCGCCAATGCAAGACCGTCGAGAATGCGTCGACGCTCGAGATAGGGCAGATGCCGCACAGATTCGCCGTCGACGTCGAGAACGTCGAACACGAAATACGCCACCGGCACCGACCTCAGCAACGCAGCCGCAGGCCGCGCGACATGCATCCGGCGTTGCAGCAACCCGAAATCAGGTTGCCCCGCCGCGTTCAGCACCACGAGCTCACCGTCGACGAGCAGAGGCCGGCCCGCCGCCATAGCGCCCAGCGCCTCCACCGTCTCCGGATACGAGACGGTGACGTCATTGACGTTGCGGGAGAACAACCTCACCACACCAGCGGCGACCGAGGCCACGGCGCGGCATCCGTCCCACTTCCACTCGAAAACCCACTGCGCTCCGGACGGCGGCGCGCCCGGACTGGCGAGCATCGGAGACAACGGATTCGGCGGCACCACCACCGCATTCCCGAACACTCCGCAGGTCAACCACCCCGGCCGTGAACGGCCGGACCGGCCCCTGTCGGGGCCGCACCGAGTGGTCACCCCAGGGGTTCGTACAAGCCGCCTCAGCCTGACATGCCGGGGACCCCGACCCATCAACCCACGCTCGCACGCTCCCTCTTCGGGGTTGACAGGCCACCCTCGCCACGTCAGACCGCTGCGTCTCATCCGAACCTCGAAAGGATCTCGCATGCTTCCCGACCGCCACGACGCAGTCGTCGCCGCCGACACGGTCTCGCTCCAGCTCGACTGACCCGTACACGGCCCCGCCCACACCGGGCGGGGTCAGCACCGGTGTACCGGCCGAATGCTGCTGTCCGCGCCCGACACCGACCGAACGCGTGCCGCGTTCGCATCGCCCCCTGCGGGGTCGCTTCCCGTGGTCACCAAGGAGGTCGTACGAGCCGTCTCAGCCTGACATGCCGGGGGCCCGTCCTATCAACCCACGCTCGCAAGCTCCCTCTTCGGGGTTGACAGTCCACCCTCAGCCTGTCCGACCGGGACGTCTCATCCGAACCTTCCGGAAGGTCCCCAAGTCATGAACGATCACCAGATCATCACCCACTTCATCGGCGAAGCCGCTCAGCTGCCCGCCGAAGATCCCCGCGCGAAGCGCTGGGCGCTCAAGGCGCTCGCGCTCGCCAGCGCAGCAGAGCTGCCGCTGCTCATCGAGGAGGCCGAGGGAGTGCTCGGGCGCATCGCACACGACACCACCTGCACCTGGTGTGCAGGAGTGCCAGGCGCGGCCATCCCGGTCGGATCGTTCTGGTGCACCCACTAGAGAACGATCCGCACCTGCCCAGCCCGAAAGGGTTGGGCAGGTTGCCTGTTGGCCCTCACCACACGAGATCGACCGGGGCGCCGAACACCAGCTGCAGCCGTAACCTCCACCCGATCGGATCGGATCGGCGACCGCGAGCGGTCGCATCGCCCCCTTGCGGGGTCGCTTCCAGTGGTCACCAAGGGGGTCGTACGAGTCGCCTCAGCCTGACATGCCGGGGACCCCGACCCATCAACCCACGCTCGCACGCTCCCTCTTCGGGGTTGACAGGCCACCCTCGCCACGTCAGACCGCTGCGTCTCATCCGAACCTCGAAAGGAACTCGCCATGAACCACGTCCCCGATCGCCTGACGGCCATCGCCTCCGAAGCACGCAACCGCGGCGCCAACGCCGCCACCCACAACCTGGGAGGCCTTCACGCCGACATCCACCACGCCGGACTACCCGGCTCCGGACTCAGCGCCACCGGCCACTACACCGCACCCGCCAACATCCCAGATGACCTCTGGGAACACTTCCTCACCACACACCGCACCGCCTGAACACAGCCCGGCCCCGCCCATACCGGGCGGGGCCACCAGTTCCCTCGCAGCTCGACTGTCACTGCCGCGATGCCGGAATAGAACGGGCCCGCAACGCTGTTGACCAGATCGACGGGTTCGATCCCAATGCCCCGGGTACCAACCATCAGCTGCTACGAGCGGCCACCTGCCGAGAGGCGCACTGGCGAACACCGTCACCCAAACTCGACCGACGAGCCACGCACCCCGGTACACCGGGTGCGTGGCTCGAAATCATTCACATGAATGACAGTCGGCGGAACCAACCGACGAACTGCCGCGTCCAATCGGATATGGACGATCACGAGCGACGAGCAATCTGCGACGAAGGTTTCGACCCCGACGATCCGCACGTCATCTCGGCATTGCGGCAGGTCACAGCCACACTGCGTGCGTATCGCCATCTCCCCGACGGCTACCCCTGGCTCCACATCGCGTCCGAGCTGTACCTACCTGCGCCTCCACTTCCCGTATTCGACATCGAACACGCGTTCGAGTAGATTCGGAGTGTCCCACCGACACGGCGAAAGGTCGATTCCATGGCCGCAGCCGACCCCATCCCGGACCTGACCGGACTCGACAAAACAGCTCAGCTCGACGCCCTCCGCATGCGAATGGCTTCCATCCCCGGACGCCGCGACCACGCACCCACCGACCTACCAGCCGAACCTCCGGTCAAACCCGCGCCGCCCAACGTCGCCACAGCTGCTGTCGACGGCGCCAGCGACGGCAACGCCCTCACGCCCGCTGTCCGGTCTCGAACACTTCGAACCATCCCAGTACCCCTGCCGATGGCCGATCTACTCCCACACGGCGCTCTGGCCCGTGGAACAGCCCTCTCCGTCACAGGAGCCGGGTCCGTTCTCGTCGGACTCGTTGCCGCCGCGACCGCCGCCGGCCACCACGTCGCGATCATCGGGCAACCCAAATTCGGGCTACTCGCCGTACACGAACACAGAGGCGACCTCGCCCGAGTCGCTGTCGTGGATCCCGGAGACCCGGACACGGCTCTCGATGCCGCCAGTATCTGCCTCGATGGCCTCGACATCGTCGTGACCACCCTCGGCGGCCGTGACATCCCACCGACCCGAGCTCGTGCATTGTTAGCCCGATGTCGCAGTCACGCTTCGGTTTTGATAACCACCGACGGCCGCATGCCCGGCCTCGACCTCACCATTGCATCCCGGACCGTGGCAGTCGCAGGCATCGAGCAGGGCAGAGGCCGCCTACGTGCGATCACCGTCGAAACCGCCGTCCACGGCCGCGGAACACCCCAGCGCACCGGCCGCTACACCCTCACCGCACCCACCTTCGGCACCGACCAACACCTCAACTGGACGGCCGCCACCGACGACCAGGCAGCACTCACCGCCGCCACAAGCCGGACGCTCGCGGCCGCGCAATGACCACACAACACGACACTGCCGGCGACCTGTTCGCCCGCTGGCCCGTCACCTTCGACCCGCCCACACGCCGCATCGTCGACCCGCCCCGACCGGTCATCGTCTCCGTATCGGCGGCACTGCCAGGATCCTCGAGCACCTCGTTCCGCGACGGCGTGCCGCTCAAGGTCCGAGCCGAGGCCCTCACCGTCGACGTCAAGGTCCAAGGAACGTTGTTGGCGTGGGCACGGCTCGCCAACGGGGCATGGCTCGCATGCGTGAACTTCACCGTACCCACAGGAAACGGCAAGGGCCACTTGGACTTACAAAGCCAATGGGTGCCAAGTGACGCCATCACACCCATGCACTGAACCACCACCAGTGACGCGAGACAATAGAACGCACGCTCGACCAGAACACAGGAGACACATGAACATCGGCGACCGCGTCCACATCGCCCCCGGCGCATCCAGCGTCGTCGTCATCCGCGAAATCCACGACGAGGGCCTGGTCATGGTCGAACACGAGACACCCGGAACCGGCGTCTACCCCTACCTCACCAAGCCCGATCACTTCATCCCCGCCACCACAGAACAATCAGCGCCGGCCGCAGGCGACGAACCCGGCCCGGCCGAGCAGCAACCGGCCATCAGCGACGGCAGCTACCTCGACGAACTCAACACCAACTAACCATCCCGCAGGCCCGCGCAGCGCGGCCTGCGTTGTGGCTCAAAAGTCGGACGCCTACTGGCCACGGCGGAAAGAACGCCTCGCCGCAGCCACCCCGCGAGCTCGCAGATACGCACTCAACGTCACCCCCGCAGCGCCCGCGGCCTGGGTGACCTCGTCATGCTCCGACTCGGTGAAACGCACCGACACCACGAAATCAAGCGTCGGACCCTCCGACTTCGGCCTACCACGCTGCGTCATACACCCATTTTACCAACTACAATAAATGGTTGCGCAGCCCTATTTAACCGCATACAATAAATAGGAACCATCTCGGCGGAATGACTGCTACACAAAACATTCGGGGGAGGCACATGAACTACGAACAGCAACTACCTCAGGGGGCATCGACCCTGCTCGACATCCTGCCTGAGCTCGCCCTCTACGACTCCGCAGCCGCAGGCGAACGCCAAGCCGCCATGACGACCGTCCAGCGCCTCTCCGACGGCCTGATCACCGTCCCCGACCGTATCTACGTGACAGCCAAGACCGCGATAGAAAACGTCACACGCAAACAACTCACCAGCTGAAACGGCGCCCCAGGCGGACCCGAGCAGGAAGAACCTGTCGCACCCACCTGGCACCATCACCACCACACTCACGACATCAACCGGGGGAACCACATGATGACGAAGACACACAACACCCGTAACGCAGCAATCTTTCGCGCACTCACAGGCCTCGTCGCCATCGGCGTCCTCGCCCTCGTCCTGTGGATCAGCGCTCCCACCGCGAACACCGGCGGGCTCGCACCGGAATCACCGGTCAGCACCACCACCTACTGGACGATGATCGGCGTCACCGCAGCGATAACGGTCTTCGTCTTCGTGCCGCTTGCATTCCTGGTCGGACCTAAGATCATCCGTCGCTGGATTCACCGCACCAACGACAGTTCCACCCGCGACTGAACGGTCTCGACCCAGGAACAGAGGAGGCACCCAGATGGACCGCAATCTCGATCTCGCACGCATCGTCGCCGCCGCGTTCGCGGCCGGCAACATCGTCGCCGCAATGTACTACCAGTACCGCTACACCGTCGGACCCTCGTCGTCGAAGAACTTCCACAACGCACAACTCCACTGGATCCTCAGCGCAATCTTCGTCATCGCAGCAGTCGCCACAGACAGATCACTGTCGACGACAACCACCATCGTGATCGCCATCGCCGCGATCCTCGTACCCGCCGTACCGGTGTACTTCCTACGCCGAATCCGCGCCGAAAGGGCCCCCACGTTTCTCGACGAAATCGCGATGGACGACATCATCGACCGCGCCCACAACACCCCAGACAAACACTGACCGGCATGCTCATCCTTGCAGGCGGCATCATCCAAGAGGCCTCATGAACATCCTCACCGCCCACGGCGAACACACCAGACGCCGACGCCAACTCCGCAGCAACTACACCGCAGACAACGTCCAGAAATACATGGACCACGCCCACCACTACTCCCAACTGCGCATCACCCTCTACACCCTCAGCGAATACACACTCGGCCTACTCGCCCTCACCGCCGCCGCCTACAACGTCCTCCACATCTGGAACGGCGACAGCAACCACATAAGCATCATCGAAGTCGCATTCCCCCTCCTCGCAACAGCATTCGCCACACACCTGCACCACACCAACAAAAACCTCAACACCACACACGCCACCGACACCATCAACGACGTCAACAACGCCAAACACATCAACGAACTAAAGAACCGCGACCACGACCACGACTGACCCTTCCGGCCACCGGTGCTCGACACCGAGCGAACCACGACCACAGGAGGCACCACCATCGAGCACTACGACATGCCCCTCCTCCTCGTCCCCTACAACTACGCCACAACACGCAAACAACTTCGTCCACTCCAACAACAACTCTGGACCGCCTACACACCAGAACTCGCCGACCACTACACCCACACAGCCGAGAAATACCACTACAGCAAACTCACACTCCTCGAAGCAGCCCGCACACTCACCTGGGCAGCCCTGATAACCCTCACCATCAGCGCAATCCTCAACACAACCAACAACGGCATCACCCTCCCCACCATCCTCATAACAGCAACCGCAGCCCTCACCTGGGCAACCAAAGCCGCAATCAACAACAGCATCACCAACGAAATACTCAGCCCCTGCTTCGGTAACGGACTACGCATCATCGACACCGCCAAAACCGCCCACGAAACCCGCACCAACAACCGCAACAACTGAACAAACACAACACCAGCGCTACCGCGACACCGAGCCAGGTCACGCTCCGTCGCTCCCGCACAATCACTTTCGCAGCCGTACCCCACACCGCGCCGCCGTCGAGCCCACGCTCCGGCGGCGCAGGCGTCCCACCAGCAAGGCACCCGGTTCACAGGCAGGCCCTGGCGGGCCACACGCGGCCCTGCGGGCCGCCCCGAATGGAACTCCGCTGCGCTCCGCTCTCAACAGCGTTGAAAAGCATCAATTTCTTTCGACGTCGGTGGCTTCTCCGAGCATTCAGCACCCGTGACCTGCGCATCAACCGCCGGCGGCTGACGCCGGCCCAAGGGCTCCGAAAAACTTTTCACACCCACACTCGCTGCGCTCGCGTGAAAACTTCCCCGGCCCGACCGTTGACCCTCCGGCCCCGTGCGCTGAATTTCTCTCCCCAGCCACCACGGCAAAAGAAATTGGCAGGGCGAAGGTCCGGCCACCGTCACGAGGGAGAGGTCACCATGCGAGCACAACACCCCAGCACCGCCGACGAAATCGACATCCTCGTCCACCGCCAAGGCAAACCCGCCATCCGCCGCACCGTCAAACGCGCCAGCGCCAGACGCGACCGCCGAACCGCACGCCGCGAACTCCGCAACTAACCCACACCGCCCGTCCTGCAACCCAATTCAGCACACACCGAAAGGCATTCACCATGACGCAAGACCGCATCTCCTTCGCCACCGCCGCCGACACCCTCGCCGCCATCCCCGCACTACTCGGATTCACACCCGAAAACTCCGTCGTCGTCATCGCCCTCGCCAAGGACGCCGCTGGTGGTGGCCACCTCGTCGCAGCCGCGATGCGAGTAGACGCATTCGGGGCCGAAACCGCAGCGACCCGGCTAGCGGCCGCCGCAGCCCGCCAAGACATCGACGGGCAACCCGTCACCGCCGTCATCCTCGCCGCCATCGCAGACCCCGCACACGCCGGAGCCGCGTTGATCGGACTCGACGCGATCCGCGAAGCAATGGCCGGATCCGCAATCGACACCCTTCTCGCCCTGCACGTCTACAGCCTCACCGCCGGGACGATCTACACCGACCTCGACCGCAACACCGACGGAATCGTGCCCGACCCCGCCCTCAGCGAAGCAGCGACAGCAATGGCAGTCGAGGAAGGCGTCTCGAGCACCGGCCGCCGCAGCGACATCGCAGCACGATTCGACCAAGGCGCGGCCATCCCCGAATCGATCGGGCTGGCCGCCGCGACAACGATGGGGGAGGACTTCCTACCCGTCACGTTCGACGAGCTCGCCGCCGTGATCCACGCCCGCGAAATCCCCAGCGCAGACCTCACCGCCCGCGTCGGACTCGCACTGTCCACCGGGCACACCGAAGTACGTGACGCGTTCCTCGCGATGGCCACCCACGGCGCACGCGATGCAGGAGAGACGTTCGTCCGCATCGCTGCCAGGCTCACCGGAACCGCCCGCGCGCACGCCCTCACCCTCGCAGGGCTGTTCCACTACGCCGTCGGCGACGGAGCAACCGCCGGTATCGCGATCGAGACCGTCAACCGGGAGACCACCCCATCGACTCCGATGCCGAGCCTGGCCCGACTGCTCGACACCGCACTGCAAGGAGGCGCACCGCCGAAACTCATCCGCGACGTCATCGCCGTCATCACCCCGCACTACGTCGCCGACCACATCGGCCGAGTCCAGAGCTACACCTAGACAAAGACCGGGCGCGGTCCCTCACCGCCGAGGTGGCCGCGCCCGGCAGCTCGGCTCACGGCGTGGGGTCGGTGCTTCGGGCATCGAGCCCTCACACCGACAAGCGCGAACTCGACCAGCAGCCCACCCCGGAGCAGGCGGCCCACCTGTACCCGGGGTGAACGCAGCGGAAAGCGCTCAGAGAGAGGTCGGACGGGCTGGCCAGGTGACATCGACGTCGCCGGCCGACTCCGGACGGGTCTCGTCCACCGGAATACCGGCCACGATCGCATCCAACGCGAGATCAGACGGCGCAGGCGAGGCATTCACCACCGCTTTCGACAATGCGTGTTCGACCTTCGAGCGCTTCATACCCGGCACCCTACCGGCCGACCTTCGGCCGGCACCCGGACTGAACTCCGCTCGCTCCGTACCTCACGACAAGGGAAGAACGTTCTTGTCGGCATCTGGCTTCGAACGAGAATGCGGCCTCCGGGCACCACCGGTCAACCCCTGGCGTCGCGAGCTCCGGCCAAGGCTCCGAACACTTTTCACACCCACACGCGCCCTGCACGCGGTGAAAACTGCCCGGCCCAAGCATTGACAGGCGTCCACCCGTCCACCGCTGTCTCTTCCCTGCGCCAGATCACGGCGAAAAAAACGTGGCACAGCAACACGGACAGGCCGCTCGGCCAGTTCCAAAGGGTGGCTGGAGGTGCTGCATGTGGTTCACGTGGAATGACGAAAAGTGCTCGACAACAACAATATTGATGTATTTAGCGTAGTCGAATAAATCTAGACACACGGCCGTATATTCGATAGAATGAAACCCAATCGAGCACATCCGAAACGGAGACAATCATGCCGATCACCGTCTACACCAAACCGAACTGCGGACAATGCGACGCCACGAAAAGCAGGCTCGACAAGCGCGGTCTCGAGTACCAGATCGTCGACATCACCGAAGACGACACCGCCCGCCACTACGTCACCTGCGAACTCGGCTACCTGCAAGCGCCCGTCGTGGTCGTCGACGACAACACCCACTGGAGCGGCTTCCGGATCGACGCAATCGACAAACTCGCAGCAGCCTGACCACTCGGCAACCACTAAAGGAGGCACCCGCCATGCGACTCGTACCCGTCTACACCCTCGACCCCGACTACATCGACCGCCAGATCGAAGCCGAACTGCACGCAGAGCAGCGCAGCGCGCCGGTCTCCGAGAGCGAGATCCCGCGAGTGGATCACGACAGGATCGCGTCGTGACCGCCACCGTCACGGATGCACACGTGGACCACTCCACCGCTGGCCGTGCGGGCCTGGCCCACCGCCTCTCCGACGTCGCGACTGTGCTCGACGCCGTACGCCAAGACCTGGCCGGCGCTCTCGACACACCCTGAAACCCCACCCGTCCGAGATCGCCGCGACCCGAACACGAGGCCTTGTGAGATGAACGCACTACGCGCAGTCCCCACACCGGATGAAGAAGCAGGACAGAACGAGGAGTCGTCGTCCGCAGCGGTGGTCGAGGTCCTCACCTCCCTCGCGGACGAGCTCGCCTACGATCCCGCCACCGACCCCGAAGCGCTGCTGCTGTGCGCCCTGATGTGGAGTGATCACACCGGGGGACTGCCGACCGAAGATCGACGGATCGCCGAAATCCTGGCAGACCGCGACTTCGAGATCACCGCGTACGGGCGATTGTTCACTGTCATCGCAGACCTCATCACCGCCGGCGAGCACTACGACCCAGCGAGCGTCACCATCACACTCGTTCGAGCCGGAGCGGACGGCGAGAAAGACGCGAATGTGCGGCGCAGGCTCAACGAGGTCATCACGGCCAGAGCCGACGGATACAAAGCCACCCACTACGCCGACATGGTCCTCTCCCAGTCCTACCGGCGCAGCTTCCACACCGCCGCCGCCGCGATCATGCAGGCCGCCGAAGAAGCACCCGAGGAATACCTGTTCGAGCACATGCTCGAACACGGCCGCCGCCAACGCGCAGCATTCAACCGGCTGAACCAGTTCCGAAGCGCACACACCGAGAACAACGAGAACCCGGCATGACAAGCTCGACAGCGATGACCGACGAACACGCCACCGATACCGACGACACACTCCCGGCGCACGTCCGCGACACGATCACCGCCGTCCGCAGCGCCGCACGCGACCTCGAGCCCGCCGACACCGGCCCGGACGCGCTGACCGTGCAGGTGTGCTCGGCATCGGAACTGTCCTACGACCCAGCGACATGGACGACACTGGGCACCTACCTCGCCGCCGATGCTGCCCTGCTCGCCGATCGGCTCGTCGACGCACTCGGGGACAGTGCCAACCTGCACACCGACACCGGAGTCCTCGTCGTCACCCACACCTACACCGCGGAGGACACGGCTATGAGCACCCACGACATCACCGTCGAACCGCCGCTGCTGACACTGCACGCAGAGCGTGTCGACGAACTCGACGACAGCGTGAAAGACCCCACCGGGAACGACTCGCTGCTGCGGCTGCAGCAACACTGGCTCCTGCAAGCTGCTCTCGATACCGGGGTGATCACCTACGACCGCCAGAAGTGGGGCGACCTCACACTGTCGGCGACGTTCGAGGAACCGAACCAGCACGAGATCGTCTACCAGATCACCTACGACATCGCCGGTGCACCGAACGTCACCGACGGCGCGGCCACCGACTACCCAGCCGACTTCAACGAGCTCGACGACGACGCCCAAAACCTAGTTCCGTCGACACTCGTCCCGAACCCGCCCACCGCAACCAATTGGTTGAGCATGATCGTCGACGGCCTCAACGACCTACACCGCGGCACTGCCATGCTCGCCCGCGGCTGGCCGCAGTAAGTTACCTGTCGCACTGGCCACCTGAGGCCGTACCCGAACACGACGCAGCGTCTGACACCCTTCTGTGTCAGGCGCTGCGTCGTGTTCGAGGTGGCTGCCTGGTCAGTCGTCGTGACCGTGATACGTCCGCAGTAGCTGCGCAAGTGCGAGCGCACCGGTGGGATCGTCGAGCGAGGGCGCGAACAGTTCGACCAGGTCGAGATCCCCGGAATCACGGACCGCATCGAGTAGCTCCAACGATGCCCGAACTTCGAAACCCGGTCCGGACAACCGGTTGATCGTTGCCAACAGTTCGACGAAACGCGGCGCAGTCTCCAGCTGCAACGTGTGCCGCATCAGCTCGAACGCCGTCACCGCCTCCGGCGATCCGAGTTCGGCAAGTACCGCCACCTCCGCAAGGTCGGACTCAGACAGAGCGCCGCCGTGATCGCGGCCGCCGCCGGTCACGCCCGCGCCCCGTCTGCCGGCGCGGAGCCGCCGGCGAAGCGAACAGTGTGCGCGAGCAGCCTGTCGAGCTGCGCGGTCAATTCGATGACCTGGTGCGCGTCGACGACCGAATCCAAGGCCGCGAGGTTCGCGCGCAGGCGGGTGATCTGCCCGTACCGCTCCACTGCGGCAGCGTCGGTATCGGAGAGTGCGACGCTGTGCGCGACGAGCACGATCGACCGGGCGTCGATCTCGGTGACCGCGCCCTCCAATCGGCCCGGCGCGGCCGCAGTCAGTTGGTCGACGAGTTCACCGGCCACCTGCCGCGCCAGCGACGTGGGGTAGTCGCCGAAGACCGAGGTCGAGTCGGGAAGCGGATCCGGGCGCACCGACCGGACCTGAACCTCGAGCACATCGACCCGCTCATGTCCGTCGGGGAGCGGCGGCCGCGCAGAGAGCACCGCCGCAACGGCCGCGCGGACATAGTCCGGTGGGGAGAGTTCGGCGCCGCGGACACCAGCGGCATAGTTCGGGATGGCCGCCAACGCGCACGCGATCTCACCGGGCGACCCGACCACGAAAACATCGGTCTCGGTGTGACCCTCGCCCTCCCGGTTGATGGTGACCGCGAGCTCGTCGGCCTCGCGCAGTGCGGTCACCGCTTCGGCCTGCGTGATCGCGAACCGGGCCGCAGTGGAATGGGTGAAGAAGTGCCCGCGGGTGTGCACAAACCCGGGGTCGCCGTACTGATCGAGAGTGGCGATCTCGACAGAAAGAAGGGCAGCGGACCCCGGCGAGGTCGGAGGTGGTCGGTGGGCGGGTGTGGAGTGTTCGGTTGTCGTCATGTGGGAAGGCCTTCGGGTCGAGGATTCGGCACGGCACGTACGCGGTGTGGCCGGCGGTCAGAACGCGGCATCGAGAGGCAGCAGTCGGATGACGGCGACGCTGAGTGCGCAGACGCCGCCGATAACGAACAGGGTCTTCGACAGCCGGTCCATCGGCGCACATACAAACGGCATCAAGGCGAAGCGGATACCGGCCGCACCGATCGCGAACATGGAGACGAACACCAACAGCCACACACCTGTGTTGAGGACGCCCATCGGGTCAGCTCGCGTTCGCGTAGTTCTCGCCCGACACGCTCTGCCCTGATCCTGTGCGATCGGTATCCGGCGACTGCCCGGTGTCCGGCGTCGCCTCTGTAGCGGTCTGCTCGCTGGTGGTGGCTACCGCCGGCCGCACGCGCGGTGTACGTGAGCTGCCGGACTTGGTTGCCGCAGGGGTGCTGGCGGTCTTCTTGGTGGCTGCTGAGTGCGGGACTTTGAGACCGGACGCGCGAAGCTCGGCGGCCGACCAACCACCGTCGAGTGCGGCTTTGATCGCGGCGAGTTCCTTCGCGCCTGCTGCGCGTTCGACGGCGTTCGCTTCGGCGACCTTCGTTGCGGCCGCGGTGCGTTCGTTCTGCGCGGCAACGATCGCGTCGATGAGACCGAGGCGGGCATCGAGGGCGGCTTGCGCGGCGGCGCGGACGGTGGACGGGTCGAGCGGTGAGAGTGACATGTGCGGGCCTTTCGGAGACGGCGTAGAGCGCACACACAATCGATGTGTGGCGCTGCTTCTGACGCGGTCTCGGGCGGCCCGCACGGCTGCCCGATATCCGAAGGCAACGCTATCGAATACAACCGACATATGCACGCGCACCGCCGACTGTATGTCTTGTGCGGCATATGCCGTGCGCGGTATACTTAGGTGGTGGATGTTGATGCACCGGAAGAGTTCTTCGACTGGCTCGATCGCGTCGAGGCCAAAGCCGACGCGGGTGATGCCGCGTCGGTGCGGGTGCTTGCTCGGGTGACCGATGCGTTGGTGCAACTGCGCGAGCTCGATGGTCCGCGGCGGAGGATCGGCCGGACCTCAAGCGGGTGCGGCAGTCGAAGAAGTTTCCGGTGTGGCGGACTGCGCATCCGTTCGATGCGCAGATCGCGCTGCGGTTGATCTGCTGGTTCCCGCCGGGCAGCAACTCGGTGGTGGTGGCGTTGTTTGCGGCCGACAAGGCGCGGATGGGTGATGTGTTCTACGACGGTGTCGGTGCCAGGGCTGATGTCGCGATCGAGCGGTGGCTACGAGAGACCGCAGAAGGAGAGCAGTGATGAGCGAGAAGACGTTCCGGCGCGCGAACGACCGGATCGAACAGCTACGTACCAAGCCCGCTATCTCGGAGACGGTGGTCGAGTTCGCGGCCGAACGAGAGGCGATGAACCGCGTGTACGCGGAAGGTCTCGCCGACATCCGTAAGGCCGGCAACCTCACGCAAGTGGAGATGGCCGCGTTGCTCGGAACGAATCAAGGTGCGGTGTCGCGCATCGAGAACCGTGACGACCTGTTGCTGTCGACGCTGCGGCAGTACCTCGCCGCGACCGGTGCTGTGCACCCGAAGATCGTCGTCGAAAAAGACGGCGTTGAAATCGCGCTCGACCTCGACGCCTTTGCATGATTGCGGTCGCACTAATGACGAAGTATTCGCCGCACTCGGGCCATAACTCGGCTCCCTGTGTCCGTCGCCGGCGCCGGCGCCGGCGACGTCGATACGTCATCGTCTTCCGCGTCTCGAACGATGTTAGAAGTTCGGCCTTCTGGACTGTCGGGGGCTGGAGGCCATGACCGCGGTTGGATGTTCTGCGGCAGAGCAGATTCATTCCAGTTGACGGTCGGAATGACCTTCCACGGCTTCGTGGTCCTACGAAAAACGATTGATTGTGCGTTCGCGAGAGCATCACCGGTTAGCAACACGGTCCCATTGAACTGGGCGTCGGAAAAGTCGAGGACAGTCGTCGAGCTGACCCATTGGGGTTGAACGTAGGTCGATCCATCCGGTTCGAAACTTGCTTTCCGGAAGTCCACCCGGTTGCCGCGAAATGCGGTGCCTATGAACGAGGTTTCTTTCACGAACCGAGTGCGCTTGAAGATTGCATCTGCGGCGAATGTTGCCCGCTCGAACTCGACCCTCCAGTCGAGGGTCGCACCGGAAAATTGTGCTGTCTCATAGAAGTGAGCGCCGGTGAAATCGGCGGTGCACAGGATGCTGTTGCTGAAGTCTGCGGTCCCGGTGAAGGTGGCGTTGGTGAAGATGACTTGGCCCTCGAACCGGCAGTGTCTGAAGGCCACTGCGCCGAGCGCGGCACCGGTGAAATCGAATCGGCACGGTGACCATGGGCCTTCCCCGGGATCGGGATAGTCGGACGTCTTCGACGCAATGACCGACAGAATAGCTTGCCGGACCTCCTGTTCTTGCCTGATCAGAATGAGGCTGGCCGCACTTTGATCTCGCCACCGGTTTGCCTGAGCCGCGATCCATCCACGCGCCACCCCTCTGGAGACGGAGCCGTCCGGCTCAACGGGCTCCGGTGTGCGTAGATAGGCGCACAGAACGTTGATGCATGTTTGACGTTCACTCGGCTTCCGGGCCGCCGCCCAATCGTCAGCTAAGGCGGCCATCGCGTACACGCCGGCAAGTCGGATAGCGAAAGATTCCGATCCGAGCTGCTCTGCGGCGGCGGTGTATCGATCACGCAAGGTTCGTGTGGCTTCGTGTCGGAACTGCTCGGCGCTAAGGTTGTGGGAATTCAGGGCAGTCAGTTGCACTTCCTCGCTCGTCCGTTGGCGGCGGTAGGCGAGGAAGCCTGCTCCGCCAAGGCCGATGATTCCGATGAGAGCTACCGTCGTGCGCGCCGAATCGAAGAGCTGCTGCCCGGTCACTCCTTGTAAGTAGAAGTTTCCGAACGGTCCTTGTTGCTGCCATGCGAAGAGGTAGAAGAGAACGAGGCCAGCCGCCGTCGATGTGCCGATGCCGCCGACGACCCACCACGCCTTTGTTGGTGTGGGTTCTGGTTTGCTGTCGCGTCGCGCCATCTTTGAATGTAACCACCGATCGCCTTTGTTGCGGCCGCTTCCATTCGGGTGCAGGACGGAACCTTGTGGTTGCCCCCAACTGTGGATCGGACTTGGTCCTCATGTGGATGTCCGAGAGTTTCCGGGCCGCTCCGCTTGATCTCAGGCACCCACAATCGGATCCGAATCCACAACCGGGGATAACCTTCAGAGTTGGACGATGGTCACCAGTATCCGCGTGAGACCTTGGCGAGTTGTTCTGCGTAGCTCGTCATTGCGGCCTCCGCGCGGTCCCTTTGGCCACCGAAGAGCCCGGCCTTCAGCGGGCCGAAGTTGGTTCCGGCGGTGTCTAGTAGTTGGGCGTACTCGTCCACGGGGTTAGTCCTGCTGTGCTTGTACCGCCAGGCGGACCGTCCGAACCAGTGGGTGCCGCTGAGCCAGGCCAATTCAGGGTTTTGCTTTGCGAACATGCTGATGATGTCCGTGGTGACGAGTCCGAGCATTATTTCTGCGCGGTCGAACGCATTCTCGTAGGAGTCGTTGTCGGCGAACTGGCCGGCGAATACTGGGCGGAGCATTACGCACATCCAGTCCGCAGTCGGTTGCAGCCTGTACGGGATGCTTTGCCCCCGAAGGGCGGCTAGTGCGGATTCGAGGGTGTACTTGTCACCGTCCGCCGCGTACGCGAGTGCGCTGGGTGCGTTCTTCCCCGCTTCGGCGAACGGGGTATAGAAGTCGACCGCCTCGGCAACTGATGTCACGGTGGTGTCTCCTGCGCGGACCGGCACAGTGGTCTCGATGAGGAGCTGGCGGAAGTTGTCCCAGCGTTCGTCACCGACGGTGGCTACAGCTGCGGTTACGACGTAGGCGAGCATCGGCATGTATCGAAGCTTTATGAGCACGGTTCGTCCGCCGACCATCTCGGCGGCATATGTGTGCAGTGCTTTGAGGGCGCGGATCCACGGCGTCAGTTGTTCGGCCTTGGTGGCGTACCGGGCTGCGACTTGAAGCGACCAGCACAGTGGTTCGATGAGGTGCCAATAGTCGGTGGCCAGTTCAGCTATGAGTAGATCTAGATCGCGGTCGGCGTTGTCCGCTGTGACATTGAGCGGAAACCGATCTGTCGATTTCAGTTCGGCCAGAACGCGCTGAGTCTCGGAGGCGACTAGGTCATCGAGCTCGATGCGCTTGGTGGGGTCGAGAATGAACGTCTTCGTCAGCTCTCGCAGTTTGGCCGGCAGATCCTTTTCGGACAGCTGTTTGACGGACGCCTGGATCGTTGCGGGATCGGAGGTGGGCCCGCCGAACACGTCCTGGATTCTTGCGATGAGTTTGACAGCCTCAGTGGTGTACCTGTCACCGAAGAGATCGGAGTAGTTGATTCCGCGCAATGATTGCCCGGCTCCGAGGGGCCAATCATCGATGTCGCCGTCGTCGAAACGTACGGGTATGAGCCAGGTCTTCCCGGGGCGGCGTTGCCTGTATTCCTCCACGGCTATGGATATCTCGTCGTTCATGACTGACTTTTCTTTGGACCGCTGGTTCTCGGAGAAGCAAGCCAGGAAGACAGCGCTACCGTCACGAATCGCATCGCGGATGACGCGTTGCCATGAGTCACCCGGGCCTAGTGAATCTCGATCGCGCCAGTACGGGATATTGGCGGCCTTCAGCAGGTCGCACAGTTTGTCTACCTCTGCTGCGTCCTGTCGGACGTAGGAGATGAATACGTGCTTCGCACCGGACGATGTCATGAACCAAAGTCTAGAGACCGTCCCGTCTCTTTTTGGGTGTGTAACCGCATCTTGCCTTCGGCGGCCGCAGATCTTCCGTGCACGGAATCGGAAACTCGCGGCGCTCGTCCTGAGCATCTTTTCCGGCGACCCACTCCGCATGCTCCGCGAGCCACTAGCGATGCGCGGGCGGAGCAAGCTATTACTTGGGTGCCCTAAATCTGGCGATTTCGGCGGGCAGCTGCCACACTGTTGGTGTGGGTCCCCAGGTGTGGGGTCGCTGCGCTGGGCAAATGTGAGGTGCGGACTTGAGGAGCGGGTGATGGGGGAGACCAAAGCAGGGTGGCTGCGCACCCGTCAGTCGAACGTCGTCGGCGGCCGGATGCACCGACATGTCGTGAAGCTGACCGAGGAGCAAGAGCTCGCGGTCCAGGCCGCTGCACGGGTGCAAGGTGTGACGGTGGCGCGGTTACTTGCTGATTCGGCGTTGAAGGCTCCGCGGGCGTCGGTGTCGCGTGAGGATCTGACTGAATTGTTCGCGGTCACCAAGCTCATCGCTGCGGTCGGCCGCAACCTGAACCAGCTCGCGAAGGTCGCGAACGCGACGGGCGAGGTGCCACCGGAAACGGCTGCGGCAGTGGATGCGGTGCGCAGGGTTTTCGATCGACTCGAACGACTCCCACGGGATCTGGTCGGGCGTTGATTCCGAACATCACTCGGGGCGCGAAAATGACCGGGCTCGTGGTGTATCTCGCCGGGCCGGGCAAGTCGAACGAGCACGAGAACCCGCACGTCGTCGCCGGCCACGAAACCATCATGTACGCGGCGCCATCGGGCGAGCTGTCACACGAGGACGCGATCGAGCTTGCTGGAAAGTTGGACGCTGCTCGGGTGGTGTTCGGTACCGAGGTGACCGTCACGAGCAAGCGGAAGATGAACGCTGCGATCGACGACGGTATAGCCCGGTCGGTCGCGTTGGCCGATGCGACATCGGATCAGAACGTATGGCATTGCTCGCTGTCACTGAACCCCGACGAGGGTGAACTTTCGGACGAGAAATGGGCTGCGATCGCCTCCGACTTCATGAAGGAGATGGGGTTCGACGACCCGGACTCTCCACGCGCACCTGCCCGCTGGGTGGCCATCCGTCACGGCAAGACCACCGCGGGCGGCGACCACATCCACATCGCTGCATCGGCGGTCCGCGAGGACGGTACGAAGGTCAACACCTTCAACGATTTCAAGCGTGCCCAGACCGCCTGCAACGTTCTCGAACACCGCCACCAGTTGGTGGTCCTGTCCTCGCGCGAAGCCGAACGCGGAAACCGCGGAATCAAACCCGCCGAAGCGGCACGCGCCCGCCGCGCGAACGCGCCGGAGACTGCGCGTGAGGCGATGGAGCGGACGGTGCGTGCGTGCGCGACGGCATCGAAGACCGAAGCGGAATTCGTGCGACGACTGCGCGCCCGGAAGCTGTTGGTGCGCCCGCGCTACGAGAAGGGAACCGCCGGCGAGGTCGTCGGATACTCCGTTGCCACGACGCCGACACCGGCCGAGCGAGCCAACGGCGGACGACCGGTCTGGTACGGCGGCGGACGGTTGTCGAAGGACCTCACGTTGCCGCGGTTGCGGGACGAGTGGGATCAGAGCGAAGACGCACGGACAGCGGCGGCCGCGGAATGGAAGGCAACGCGCCGCGGTACAGCGGTGACCGTGAGCAATGGCCGCGAACGCGCGCCGATCGACCCGGAGCTGATCGCCCGCGCCGCCCAGGACATCGGCAAGTGGAACGCCTATCTGGCGTCGATACCGACCACCGATACCGCGCAATGGGCGCGCGCTGCGGGCCGCACATCAGGTGTGTTCGCAGCATGGTCGGCGCGGATGGAACCGACACCGGGACCACTGGCAGCAGCCGCCCGCACCTTGGCCGACTCGGCGCAGATTTCAGCGCACCAGCGTGCCCCGGTGTCACCTAAAAGACTGTCCGCAGGCGGGGCCGCACTGATCTTGCTGCAAGTGGGGACAACCGATCCGGCCGCGGGGTACATGCTGCTGTTGCATCAGTTGACCAAGACAGTGCAAGCGATCGCGGACGCGCACCGCGCCGCAGGGGATCTGGCCCGAGCGTCGACAGTGGAGACGTTGGCGCGAATCGAACTCGCGGCTGTGCGTGCACGGTTGCAGCCCGTGTCCGAGGCTGCTCCGGCGACGTCACCGGTTTCGGTTGCCGAGCGCACGCGGCCGTTGACGGCCAGTGAGCAACGCAAGGCGTACAACGCGGAAGTCGATGCGCGCACTGACATCTCCGAGGAGATCAAAGAGGTTCTTAAGGCACGCCACGCCGACACTGTCGGGGTTGCCAAGTCGAAGGGGCGGCGATTGACCGAGTCACCTCAAGCTAAACCGACCCGAGACGGACAGCTGAACCGTGAACCTAGGGACAGAGGACGATGAGCATTGCTGCAACGGCCGCAGATCAAACAGGTGCTCTCGAATTGACTCAGATTAGGAACTTTTGAATGCCCTCCGCGCTGAATCTGTCGACCATCGAACCGGGGGACTATCCCTGTGAATGGCATGTCTCGGACTCAGACGGTGAAGTGCAGACGCACGCCGGAACAGTCGATCTCGTGGCGTCGCGATCACCTACAGGAACGGTCCACGGCGTTACTGGGAAGTTGATCACTCATCCAGAAAGCGGTGAAACGTCAAGTACATTTCCGCAGTATCTCGACTTTCCGCTGCTGCGCGGCCGGTTGGTCAATCAAGGGCTCGACATTGCCCTGATTGGCGCGCAAATAACGATCATGGGCAACGAAGTGTCGTGGGTGCGGGCAAGCGCCGCAGTCGTCGGAGTCGAATTGCCGCCCAGCGACGAGTTCCGGTTCCTCGGTGCCGAAGTTCAGATCACCGCCCTCGATGTGCTCGGCGGTCAAACGCCGCTGGAGACCATCCGCTATCCGACTAAGGATTGGGCGGGAGGGGAGTGGACGGTCCAGGGGAACGGCGACAGTAAGCAGGTGTGGACCGACTCAGAGATCGAGGTCAGCCACGAGTACAACATGACCGCGCGCATGCACGATCCGTACGAATTCAGACTGCGCTACATCCCGCTCATGCGCTTCAATAAGCATTCGCCCATAGGGATTCAAGCGTGGATCGATCTGTGGATCGAGCCCCTTAGGGACGTGGCGTCGCTCGCCACCGGCAAGACCGAAAGGATTACCTATCTCGGACTACTACCGGACTTGCACGCCGAGGGACGTTTGGACGCTGTGGCACAGCTTTTCGCCGCGGGAATTAGTCAAGAGGTGTTCCACTCCAACAAGGACGACAGTGCGCGAGTGGGAGCGGCGTTGAAGTTCTCGAAGGTCTCGCCCATCGATTTGATTCGTGCGTCACTGGAGGCCAGGTCTGCGGGAAATCCACTTCTGCAGACCTACCGGCCGGGGATGATGGACCAGGATCAGCACCCACGTGGCCGCTACTTATTCGCGATGCAATGCCTGGAAAGTCTGCACGGTTTCGAGAACCAAGAGGCGATCCGATCGAACCAGCGGAGCCACAATCTGAAGCGCTGGAACTTCTTTCAGCATCTGGACTCCATACGCAAACTTGAAGGCTCAAGTTTGACCGGTAAGGACTGGAAGTTCGCGAAGTCAGCGCTCGGTCACCGAGCTACGTCAGGTCTCGACGCCGCTTTGAAGCAGTTGATCGAGATGCTTCCTCCGAGCTCGGTGCAAGTTGAGCTCGATGCGCTGGCTCTTGTAGCGGAGGTGAGGGCTGCGGTGTTGGAAGAGAATTCAACTGCAGACCCGCCGGTACCCGAGAATGTTTTACGTATGGTGCGAAATGATCTCGCACACGGAACGCGAGACCACCCGGCGAGCAGCCTTGCCGGCGCTAGCGAGGTTCTCCACCGGATCATCAGGGCACATTTGCTGCGAGTTTTGGGGTGTGGCCACGAGGAGCAACAACGAGCGCTGGAATCCGAGCGCAGGTAGGGCCCCGCCAAGTTAGGGGAGGCCCTACACCGCGACGCCCATGGGCTGTCAGCGGTCTCCGCGTTCGGTGCTCGTAGAGCGGGAGTTGCTGCGGTCGCCCTTGCTTGCTTTCGGGGACTTCGACGTGGACGCAGCGGGAGTGCCGATGGGGTGTGCATTGTCGCGGTCGGCGGCGAGGCGGGCTTCGATGGCGTCCGGGTCGACGCCAGCGGCGTGGAGCTGTGCGGTCAGTGCGTCGCGTCGTTCTTTGGAGTCGTACCGGTACGGTGCGGCCGAGCTCGCTGATGCGGTGGCGGGTTGTGTTCCCAGTGCGGCGTCGACGCGCGGGCGTCCCGCTGTGGACCATTCCTGGATCAGCTCGGTTCTCGCCGTCAGGTAGTCCTGACGGTTGGCCGAGATTTCGGTCTGCGCGAATTGCGCTGCCAATGCCGGTGCGTTCTCGGTGGCCCAGGCTTTGGACTGGACGACTTCCCATCCGGTCGTGATGGTTTCGCGCGCTGCGTCTTTGCGTTCTCCGCCCGCGTAGACGTAGCGTTCGGCGTCGCGTGGGACGGCTGTTTTAGCCCACTCCAGCGCAGCGTCGAATTCCGCGGCCTGTGGGTCGCGCTTGTTCAACACGTCCGCCATTGGGTCGGGCGTGGGGGTGGACTGTGCTTCCCGGGCGGCGCGCCTATTCAACACCTCCGCCAGGTCATCGGCCACCGAGCCCGAATCGTTGCCGAGTGTGGTCGTGTCGATTCCATATCTGGTGGCGAGTTGGTCGGTGAGTTGTGCCAGCGCGTCCGCGGCGACAGGCGACTGGTCTTTCCACGTGTTGGCCATGCGGTAGGTCTCGGCGAGGGTCTCGGATGTGGCTGCGTCCCACCAACGGGTCGAGTGCACCGCGCGCAGTTGCGCTTCGACAGATCCTCGTGCGGCACCGCGTGAGGCGTCGACGCTGTTTGCGAGCGTGATCGCGGCGACGGTGTCCGCGCGTTCTCGTGTCGACTTCTCGGCGCTGACCGTGGCGGCGCGTTCGGCGTTCACAGCAGCGATGCGGTCGGCGAGTTCGTCAGGTAGGCCCCGTGAGGTGCTGGCGTCGATGCCGTAGTGACGTGAGATCTGATCTTCCATGCGGGCTACGCCGTAGGTGCCACCGTTGTGGATGAACTGCTCGTAGATTTCGGCGATCTGATGCTCGGCGGCCATCTCCCACCACCAGTCCTCGTGAGCGAGGTACAGCGGCGGGACGGGACGGTCGAGGCCTGCGGCGGCGACGTCGGTGCAGAAGAATTCTGGGGCCCATTCGTTCTTGTCGTCGCGAGTGAGAAACACGGCCCAATGTTGCGGTGCTTCGTCGATAGCGCCGCGGTCGATGTTCTTGCCGTTTGCCTGGCGAAGATCCCAGGTGGGGATGAACCCGCGGCCGGCAGGACGATCATCGACGACGGTGAAGCCGCGCTCGGTGTAGGAGTTCGATGCTGCTTCCCGGGCGGCGCGTTCGTTCATCATCGCGGCCAAACGATCCGCCACACCGGCCTGTTCGACTCCGAGTGTGGCCGTGTCGATCCCGTGCCGAGCGGCGAGCTGATCGTCCAGGCGTGCCAGCGCGTCTGCAGCAACAGGAGACTGCTCTTTCCACGCGTGGGCGGTGCGGTACGTCTCGGCGAGGATCTCGGGTGTCGCTGCCTCCCACCACCGAGACGAGTGCACCGGGCGCAGTTGCGCTTCGGCGGATCCTCGTTCGGCGCGTAGCCGCGTCTGAAATGCGCGAGCGCGTTCGTCGCTGCGTTGGCGGGCCTCGCGGAGTCGGTTCTCCCGGCGGCGGGCGATCGCTTCGCCGGCGAGGAGGGCGACTTGCAGGCTGGTGCGCAGTGAACGACCGAGGTCGTCGGTGAGAGTGTCGGGTGCTTGCGTCATCGTTGTGCTCCTTCAATGGCGGCGGTGGTGGTCGAGCGGGTGTCGGCGGGCGGTGGGACGTCGGCGTCGGCTGCGGTGTCGGGATCGGCCGGGATCGCGAACAGAGCGGGGTCCGGTTCGTCGGCAGGGAGCGGGGGGAGGGTGGTCTTGTGCCCGTGCCGAACACCGCACGCGGAGAACGGGCCCTGTGGGTCGAGGAGCATGCCCATGTGGTGGTCTGCGTGGTCTTTCCACCACACACTCGCCCCGGCGTTCGGGTCTTTACGCAGGTGTTCCCACGCACGCCAGAGGGCATCGAGTCGCCGGTAGGCTTCCCCGTGTGCCCACCACTGTGGGCACCACTTCTTCTGATTTCCTTCCGAGACCTCTCGGCGGTAGTGCGGGCGGATCACCTCGTCGACGAAGTCCAACAGCGTTGTGTAGACCGGTGCGGCTTCGGCATCGTCGGCGGCCGCCTGCGCCTTCTGTACCTCTTTGTCGAGGGTCGCGGCCAGAGCGCGTGCGGTCGCGGCCTGCAACTGCTTGAACAGTTCCGGGGTGAGGATTTCACCGAACTGTGCGTCGGCGATCGCCGCCACTTCCGTGCGGATCCGGGCGGACACAGCTGCGTCGACCTGCTGTTGGAACGCAGCGGACAACTCGTCATGGCCGGCTGCCCCGCGGTCGTCGTCCGCTACCGGGAGCGCACCCTCCGCGTCAACGTTGTCGTGATCGATCCTGGCAGGCTCCGAATCGTCCCCGGGGGTTGCGAATTCGGTGGCGGGATCGAATTCGTCGTCGCTCACAGTGCCTCGCTCTCGGTCCCGGTGAAGCTCGGTGTCTTACCCAAAGCCACACCGCTTCCACTTCCGATGGCGTCACGCCGATCCCCTGAGTCGTCCGTCGCCGTCGCCGACTCGTCCGCGCGTGCGGTCGCGTCCTGCACGGCGTCGGCGTGGGGTCCGTGGGTCCATTGCACGGTCTCGACCAGGACGGGCCGGTTGCCAGAGGAGCGGATGATCGCGCGGCCGCGGGGGAGCGCTTCGAGATCGGATTCGGTGAGGGTGCGGACCTGTGTGCGTTGACGGGAGCGGGAGTTGCCGCCTCGTCCGGAGGAGATCGAACCGGTGATCTCGTAGTGATCGCCGAGGGCGGTGGACATGTTCCGCAGGAACGGCCCGTCGTCGACTTTGACGCCGCCTCCGTAGACGGCGACGTTGGCGGCCGACCAGAGAGCTTTCATACCGTCCTCGCCCCAGCAGCGTGCGCCCTGCGACCAGGACTGCAGGATGGACATGATGATGATTCCGCGGGAACCGAAGTGGCTGTAGAGACCGGGAAGTTCCTGCCACCGAACGACATTGGCCACTTCGTCGAGTGCGAACAGGAACGGCGTCTTCAGACGGCCGCCGGGGATCTCGCTGGCGCGTTCGAGGATCTCGTCGCACACTGCCACGGTCAGTGCGGTCACGATCGGACCGACGGACCCGATCCCTTCCTTGGACAGGCTGTAGAGGGTGTCGGTGTCGGACCGGGCGAACTGCGCAGGATCGAATTCCGGGCGGGTATCGCCCGGGCCGGTGCGTTCGATCCACGGGTGCACCGATCGAAACTTGAGGCAGTTGATCATCTTCTTGGCGGTGGTGAACACCCCGGATCGCTGCTTGTCGGTGGCGGTGTAGTGCGCGGACAGTCCGTCCGCCATCAGCGCGTAGCCGGCCTGGCGTAGCAGGGAGATCGGTTCGAGGTTCTGCACATCGGTGACCCACCGGTAGACCTGTGTGATCGGCCTGCGGGCAACCGCGGCCGCGAGAATCAGCGAGGCGAGCAGATCCTCACCTTCCGGGTCGAAGAACGCATCCTTCTTCGCTGCTTGCCCGTCCTCACCGACAGCGAACTGTTTCGCCAGCGCCGCTGCTTTGCGTTCCTGCACCGAGACATCGGCATCCAGCCCTGCGAGGTCGCCGGCGTCGGCGACGGTCGCGGTGTCCGAGCGCACCCAGGACAGCGGATCCCACACGAACGTCGCCGGTTCCTGCGCGACCCGCTGCGGGTCGAAGATCCAGACGGTGCCGATCTCGTCGCGGTAGGCGCGGGTGACGTCGACGACGTCGCGTTTGTTGCTGGTGGTCAGCACCGAGCCCATCGCAGCCAGGATCGCCGGTATCACCCGGGAGGTGGTCTTACCGGAACGTGGACCCCAGATGTCGACGTGGGTGGATTCGATGTCGGCGTACAGGTGAGCGCGGGTGCCGACCATGATTCCCAGCGGCACACCGGGTTCGCTTCCCCGTTCGACGGGTGTTCCGAGGCGTTCGGCCACCGAGCGGCAGGATTTGTAGGTCAGCGACCGGACGTCTTTGATGCGCCCGAGGTGTTCGGCGGCGTCGTCGACGCGGCTACGCCGAGCACGCCGGCGACCGAGAGCAACACCGACCGCGCCGAGCAGGACCAGCATCAGCAGTGTGAAGAATACGGCCACGACGGTGGCCCCGGATGTCCACACCAGATCGCCGGTGTAGAGCTGGGAGACGACGTCGGCCGGATTCGCCGGGACCTCCTGCTCGCTACCGAGGCGCAGGGACATCGATGCTCCGCCGCCGATCAGCACGGCAGCGGAGGCGAGACCGCCGAGAAGCCACATCGTCGCGGAGTCGTTGCTGGGATCTTTGACGTCGGTGTTCATGGTGAAGTCCTCTCGTGAATACGGGTCATGGCTGTTAGGTGTGTGTCGAGTTCGTTGGCCGGATCCGCTTGGTCCGTGTCGAGCTCGTCGGAGCGGGGGAGGACGCCCAGGGCCGCGGCTTTGGCGATCAGCACCGTCCACTGCGCGATCGACGTCTCGGGCGATGTCATGTGCGGTACCGGAAGTCGGACAGTCGCCACCCGCCGGGGGTGGAGATGATCGTGGTTCTCCAGGTCTCGACAGGCCGCAGCGTCGATGCGCCGCTGGCGTGCAGGACGCGTTGGCGGCAGTCGAGGTCGACGATGACGGTCCGCATACCCTCCGGGCTGGCCGGGGTATCGGCGGACGGGGTGCACGTCGCGGTCAGTGTGTCTCCGGATGCTGCCCAGGCGTCCCATTCCCGATCCGGACGCAACTGCGTCGAGGTTTGCGGCGCGTCGAGCGTGTCGGTGAGCGGCACCGTCAGCCAGGGCCGCGCCCGGGCGAGGGCGTCGGTCTTGCTGGTGTCGAACGCGGGCTGCCAGGACAGGATCGCGTTCATCGCCACCGAGGCTGCCTCCTGCGGCCCGAGGGATGTGGGGTCGAGCGGGTCGATCTGTACGTGAGCGTCGGTGCCTTCGGGGACCGGATCGGGGTCCGGTGAGCTACCGCAGCCAGCCGCGAGCACGACGGTGGCGATCGCAGCGGCCACCGATGCCAGCACACGGGCACCGGATGTGTTGTGCGAGAACCTGATACGATAAGCAGTGTGTGTCATGAGTTCTGGCTCCTGAACGTCGGTTCGGCGGCGATGATCTTGTCCGCGTACGGGCGGGTTTGCACGATGTAATCGTTGGAGCCGGTGGGGAATCCGCCGGAGGAGAGCACTGCGCCTTCGCCGGCGTTGTAGCCGGCGAGGTAGAGCTCGGTGGGTCCGTTCGGTGCGCTCACCCGGCCGTCGGCGATCCCGGCGTCGATGACCCCTGCGATGTCGCACATGTACTGGCCCTGCGCCATGACTGCATCGCCGATGGAGTTGATGTCGATCGACCCGTCGCCGTCGTAGTCCTTGCCGTAGCTCGCCCAGGTGCCGGGCATGAACTGCGCGGGGCCACCGGCGCCGGTGCTCGAGACGGGGGCGTAGGGGCCGTAGGAGAAGCCGTTCTCGGCGTCGAGCTGCGCGGCGAGTAGTGAGGACTTGATCTGCGGGCAGATCCCCCCGGCCTTGCGAAGCCACGGTTCGAACTCCGCCGGTACCGTGCCGGCGGCGAGATCCTCACCGAGCCCGGCCCCGGGGGTGGTGCATCCGGGGGCGGCTGCGGACGCACCCGGCCCTGTGGCCGTTCCGCCGGGCAGTTGGCCCCACACTGCGCCTGCGTCGTCGAATCCGGAGGCGTCGACGGTGATGTGGACGTGGTTCATATGGTTTTCGTTGTCCGAGCCGCGGTCCTCCATCAGGGAGGGTTCCTGGCCGGGGAAGTGGATGGTTTGCCGCCAGATGGCGTACTCGAGGTGGAAGAAGTCGGCGTTGGCCATGACGTAGTCGAGGATCTCGTTGCCGAGCGCGACGCCGTCTCCGGAGGAGTAGTTCGGGATCATCGCATCGACCGCGCGGCCTTGCGGATGATCGTCGACTGCTCCGCCGCTCGCCCGCCAACCACCGAGGGAATCGAGACGGGTACCGAATTTCAGTGCCAGAGCACGCATCACGCGTTTGGTGCCGACCTGCAGATTGGTCTCGTTTCCCATCGATGCCGGGGTGGGCGTCGACAGATCCCCGCCAGCGCCCGGGACTGTTCCGGCGAGCTGATCCACCGGCGCAGGTATCGGAGCCGAGACAGGAGCGGACGGTGCTGGAGCAGGTGGTGCTGCGCCGGGGGC
The DNA here is from genome assembly GCF_002258225.1 of Rhodococcus sp. RS1C4. Lineage (NCBI taxonomy): Bacteria > Bacillati > Actinomycetota > Actinomycetes > Mycobacteriales > Nocardiaceae > Rhodococcus > Rhodococcus sp. RS1C4. The sequence continues at coordinate 51,914 of NZ_NOXZ01000056.1, forward strand.
TGGTGCGGCCTCGTATTGGGCGAGCGGATCGATCGCGCTCCCGCCGGCACGGCCGCCGTCCCAGATCTCGAAATGCAGGTGCGGCCCGGTGGATTGCCCCCGGTTGCCGATGGTGGCGATGACCTGTCCGGCGCGCACAGTTTGGCCGGCGGCGACACTGTAGGAGTCGATGTGTCCGTAGACGGTGGAGACGGTCTTGCCGCCCAGCACGTGATCGAGCACGACCCACTGCCCGAAACCGGACGCTTCCCCGGCGGCGTAGACCGTGCCGTCGGCGGCGGCGTAGATCGGGGTTCCGATCGGACCGGCCAGGTCGATGCCCTGATGTTGCGCACCCCAGCGGGGTCCGAAACCGCTGGTGAAGGTCACCGTGGCGGGGTCGACGGGTTTGATGAACGAGCCGGGGGCGGCGAGCAGGTTCCCGGGCGTCGCGCCGAGCTGAGAGGTTCCGGGTAGGCAGTCGGTCGACGCAGCGGCGCGGTCTTGCTCGTCTTGAGCGAGGAATGCTGCGAGCACCGCGGCCCCCAGTAGGACCCCGACGGCCGCGATCGCGACTGCCGTCAGGCCCGAGGAGCCACCCTGATCGCTCACCGCAGCTCCGTCGTCGGTGGTTCTCGTCCGGCAGCGAGACGGTGGTTGAGTTCGGCGGCCGCAGCCAACGCGCGGCGCAATTCGAGGACTTCGTCGTAGTCCGTACGAGGGCGGCGTCCGGAGTCGTTGACCCACCCGCGGACGGTGGTCGCAGCGACACCGATGTGTGCGGCGACCACCGCGCAGGCAGCGGTGAAGGAGGTTCCTTGTTCGATGGCTGTGCAGACGGTGCCGATCGCAGCATCGCGAGTGTCGTCGTCGACGAGCCGGTACTTCCGGCGCTCACCCACGGCGGAGCAGGCCCCTGCGGATTCGGCGGCGTCCGGTGTCATCGTCGTGTGCCGGGCGAGGTGGGCGCTCATCGGGTCACCGCCGCACGGCGCTGCTCTTCGGTGGCGGCGTCCAGACGCTCGTCGGTGTCGTGGATTCCGGATTTCTTCTCCGCCGGAGTCACCCACACCCGGAACGGCACACCGGGGCGGCCACCTTCGCCGAGCTTGAGCAGAAAGTGCCCCATCCCGGAGGGGGGTTGTTTGACCGACTCCAATGGTTCGGCGATACGGCTGGGGTCGAACTCTTGGACGCTCTCGTGCGGGTCGACGGCGTCGCAGTGCCGCGCTTCGCTGTCCTGGTGCACCCATATGGGGGTCTGCGTGCCGGCGAGGAAGAGCAGCGACCTCGAGCAGTGCTTGCAGCGGATGCGGGCAGCGGTCATCGCGGTGGCAGCCGAGCCGAGGTCGGCGGAGTCGGACCAGTTGGTGAGCATCGTCTTCTCGCGTTCGGAGAACTGCATCACCTCCGACAGGCGGGCGACCTCACTGCGGGGGATGGGGCCGATGATGCGGGCGCGGGAGCGTTCGAAGAACCCGGACGCACCGACTTTTTCGAGGTCGGCGACCGAGTGGGTGACGGCGATGACGCCGACTCCTTTGGTGCGCTGCAGGCGCTGGACACCGTCGAGGCGGTCGACCATTGTCGGACCGCAGGAGAGGACCTGCCACAGCTCGTCCATGAGGATGGAGAACGCCAGGTGTGGGCCGTTGCCGCTGGTGGCGCGCAGGTGTGCGGCGTCGACCGCGGCGAAGCACTCCGACCAGCCCGAGACCAGGACAGCGGCGCGCATCAGGGAGTCGCCTTCGGGTACGGCGGACATGTCCAGGCAGGTCGAGGGGTTGTCGATGTCGATCCGGACGGTGGTGGCGGAGTCGAACGTTTCGCCGAATCGGCCTTTGGTGAGGGCTCGCAGGGTGCGCAGCAGCGGTTTGACCTGTCCGCGGTACTCCTCGGGGCTGTCGGCGACCACGTCGTTCTGCAGCTCGTCGGGGCAGCTGTCGACGAGGTCGAGCAGATCCGACAGGCGCGCGGGCCTCTCGACGTCGTGTCCGCGGCCACCGCCCACGACGGGGGTGTAGAGCAGGCGGATACCGGAGTCGATGACCGCTTCCTCGTAGTCCTGCAACGGACTTCGGCGCACGATCTCGCACAGGGCCAGGACGAGGTTGACCTGACGGAAATGCAGCGCGAACTCGTAGCGGCGACGCAGGTCCGGGTCGATGGTGATGTAGCGGGCCAGTGCGACCCCGATCGGACCGGGATCGAGAGGGTTCAATGCACCTGTGCCGTAACCGACCTCGTTGACACCGGTGGTGCAGACCGCTTCGGTGAGCTTGCGGCCGTCGGGCTTGACGTCGCCGGGCCACATCACCCGAATACCGGCGGCGATGTCTCCCAACGCGATACGGCGCAGCAGTGTCGACTTCCCGAAGCCGTTGAGCGCGATGATGATGCACGCCGGTGCGGTGATCGCTCCCCGCTCTTTCGCGGCGAGCGGAGAAAAGCCGACCGGGGCGCCGGTGGAGAGGTGCGGGCCGAGGATCGGTCCCAGGATCGGGGCGGAGGCACCGAAGATCCACGGATACAGCCCGGCGACCTGTTTGGTGGTGCCGCGGTATTCGACCGGGGGCAGGACGGTGGCCATGCGGCCACTGCCCGCGCCGGTGAACCCGCGGTCATCCGATGCGGTGAACACTCCGCTCTGGCTGCCGTCGCCGAGTAGCGCTCGGTCGCGGTCCCGGTTGCGGCGGTGATTGTCATCGCGGTTCAGCAGCGCGTGCAACCAGCGCGCTTTGATACCGGTCGCGGCCGCGGCGCGTGCTTCGAGTGCGCTGCGGTCGGTGTCGGAGAGCACCCGGTACTTGTCTGCCTTCACCGGCTTTGCGGGCTTCGAGTCGACGGGGGCGGGGCGGGGCGTGCGGTGGGTGAGAGTGCCGGGCATGTCGGGTGTTTCCTCTCGGAGGGGCAGGAG
>NZ_NOXZ01000033.1:0-54613 GCF_002258225.1 Rhodococcus sp. RS1C4
GGATCGGGCCCATACGCCCCGGCCCGCACGTGCAGCACCTCGACCACGGTGACACGCTGGTCGGCGGCTTGTCGGACAAGAGCCTGGACGCTGTGATGACCCCGTTCATGCCGCCGGGTTTCGATGCTGCGGACTCGCTGCTGCGCCCGCTGCTCCCGGATGTCCGAGCGGCCGAAACCGCGTACTACCTGCGGGTCGGGTACGTGCCCGGCATTCACGTTCTGGCCGCGCGGACGGCGCTGCTCGACGAATCGCCGGACACCGTCCTGGCCGTCGTACGCGCCATCGAGGACTCGAAGCGTCTCAGCATCCTGCGTCACAACAAACTCGCCGACGTCACCCCGTGGTTGGTCGACGAACTCCGCACCACCGAGCGGGTGTTCGGCCGCGATTGGATGCCCTACGGATTGGAGCAGAACAGAACCATGATCTCCGACTTTCTCACCGAGCAGTACGAGCAGGGCCTGCTGGACACGCCCGCTGACGTCGACGCACTGTTTCCGACCGATATCGACGCGGTGGTGGCGTCGTGAGCGAGACAGTCGAACTGCTGCAGGCGCTGATTCGCAGTGCCTGCGTCAACGACGGCACCGTGGAGTCGGGTCAGGAGACCCGCAACGTCGCGGTGCTGCAGCAGTTCTTCGGGGACATCGGCGTCGACTTCGAGGTGGTCGAACCTGCGCCAGGTCGTGCGAACCTGATCGGCAGGCTACGAGGAACCGATCCTCGAGCTCCGTCGGTGGCGCTGGTCGGCCACCTCGACGTGGTTCCGGCCGACCCGTCGGGGTGGACCCACGATCCCTTCGGCGGTGAGTTGATCGACGGGACCGTCTGGGGCAGAGGCGCAATCGACATGCTCGGACTCGTCGCCTCGATGGCGGTGGTGTTCAAATCGTTCGCGCAGAGCAAGATTCGGCTACGCGGCGATCTGGTCTTCGCGGCGACGGCCGACGAGGAAGCCGGCGGTACGTGGGGAGCCGGTTGGATCACCAAGAACCGGCCCGAACTCATCGCGGCGACGTACTCGCTCACCGAGAACGGCGGAATCGTGTTGAGTGAGCAGGATTCGCCCGGCGTCACGCTGACAGTAGGAGAGAAAGGCGGAGCGCCGCGTCGGTTGGAGATCCACGGGAGACCCGGCCACGGATCGACGCCATGGGGAGCGCGCAACGCGGCGGGTATTGCCGCGGAGGCCGTCACCAGATTACTGAACGAACCGGGCCAAGCTGTGGTTCTCGAGCACTGGCAGTCCTTCGTCGAGGCCTCCGACTTCTCTCCGCAACTGCGCGCACGACTGCTCGATCCGACGACTCTGAACGACGCGCTGGGCGAACTCGGGGATCTGAAGGGCTACGGCCACGCGATGACGCATATGACCGTCTCGCCGAACATCGTCGATGCTGGGGACAAGCGCAACGTCATACCAGGTCGCGCCACCGTCGGACTCGACATCCGCCTGTTGCCAGGCCAGGACGAGAACGACGTCGAACGTCACCTGAAAACTGTTCTGGACGAACTCTTGTCGTCCATCGACGTGATCGAGGAGTTCACCGGTGCCGCGAGCAGCTCGCCCCCTCGAACGGAGTTCTACTCCGTCATCGAGGACGCAATGAGGCAGTTCTACCCAGGCGCGCATCTTGTTCCGATGATCATGCCCGGTGGTACCGACGGACGCCACCTACGGGCCGCCGGCTCGATCGTCTACGGATTCGGTCTGTACTCCCGGGAGGTCGACATGGCGTCGTTCCGTAGCCGATTCCACGGTGACGACGAACGCGTCGACGTCGAATCGATCCGACTCACCACCGCAGCCCTCGAACAGTCGCTGAAGAAGTTTCTAGTGGTGGAATCAACTGAAGGAGAGAGGGAATGAGCACCCAGACACGACGACCGGAGATCGACGAGACAACCTTCCGGCACCTCACGACGGTGGGAACATCCACCCTCGGGCATCACCGTGACCACGGGTTCGTCACCGAGCTCCATCCCATCTCGCGTCCGATCAGGCTCACGGGTGTCGCGCTGACGGTCCAGATCGGCGAATACGACGCCTCGGCCCTGAAGGAGGCGCTCGATCAGCTCACCCCGGGTACCGTTCTCGTCGTCTCGCAACCGGGTTCGGGAAGTCGTGCTTCGATCGGCGGCATCGTCGCGCACCGCATCGCCGTGTCGGGAGCGAACGGCATCGTCATCAACGGCGCGATCACCGACTTCGACGAGATCGCAGCGTCGGGACTGCCGGTCTACTACCGGTCGGTCAGTCCGCGCACCACGCGCCGAATCGGCGGCGAAGGATCGGTCGGACAGCCCGTAGACGCGGGCGGCGCAGTGATCGCCACCGGCGACATCGTCTTCGGTGACAGTGACGGTATCGCCGTCCTGACCCAGGACGAGGCACCTGCCGTCGTCGCCGATCTCGCCGAGCGCGAAGCACGTGAGCCCGCTGTCAAAGCACGTATCACCGAGGAGTTCACGGCGGTGGTCCGATGACGCAGATCGAGGTGACCTTGCTCGACACACGGCCGGTCGAAGCCCTGGCGAAAATCGACGGATTGCCTGCCGAGTTCGTGGCCGAGGCCGAGATCTACGGCGGTGTTCAGGAAGCGCACACCGTCACCGCGATCGCCGACGGCGCACTTCAGGGTTTGTTGCTCGTCGTCAACCGTCCGCACGCAGCGTACGTGAAGGTGGTGGGCGCCTGGCTGGGTGAGCCGGTGCTCGCCGAACTGGTGGCAGCCTTGGAGGAGTACGCATTCGCGCGTACTGCGGTGGCTGTCAAATGGCAACTACCACAGGAAAGTCCGCTGGTCGCGCAGGTGAAGGCACTCGGCTACGAGTCCTTGCGGGAGCCGATCAACCCGGTACGGCCCGTGGTCGACGAACTCGCCGATGACATAACAGATTACGGTGCCGTTCCGGTCGGATTGGTGAAGTGGCGTGTCGCCTTGGCCGATCCCGTCGAGCCGCCGTACTACCGTCAGACCACAGGATTCACCTGTGGGCCTGTCTCGTTGATGGTGACGTTCGACTTGCTCGGTGCGGGGGAGGGCCTCGATCGCACCCGTGAGCTGGGCCTGTGGCGCGAAGGGACCGCGAGCGGCGGCACCATGCCCTACGGGCTTGCGGTTGCTGCGGCGAGGCGAGGGTACGTCCCGACGCTGTACCTGACCGACGAAGACCCCGAGCGGACCGACACCTCTCGCTCGAAGGAGGACCGCGAGCTGCGACGTTTCGTCTCCGGTCAGTTCGCCGACGAAGCAGCCGAGCTCGGAGTCGAGACCGTCGTGCAGGACATCTCTGCGGACTTCATCCGTGAGCTGGCCGAGTCGGGCAAGATTCTGATACCGCTGATCGACTCTTACTACCAGCGCGGCAGGCATGGACCGCACTGGATCGTCGTCCACGGCTTCCACGATGGGGCTTTCCTGGTGCAGGATTCCTCGACCGCCGTCGAGGTCGGCGAAACCTGGGTGGACCTGCACAACCACCCGGTTCCGGTCGAGACACTCGACGAGCTCGCGTGGTGGGGATCGCCTCGTTACCGCGCCATCCTCGCCTTCGATCGGTAACCCCGTCGATCGGGTGGAGATGCACAGCCCATGCATCTCCACCCTGTCGAGCGATCAGAAGAAACCGACCGACGGTAGTGCGGCGTCGTTGACCACGAAGTCCCCGACGGTCCGTGCCTTGTACACGGTTGGGTTGTGCGAGAACAAGGTACGGAGATTGCGCCAGTGCCGATCCAGGTGCGCGCTCTGCCGGGTCGCGGACGCGCCGCCGACGCCGAACAGCTCGGTTGCGGCGTTCAATGCCAGACCCTCGACGGAAATCTTGGCTTTCGCTGCGGCGAGGGCTGCGTCGTGCTCGAGCTTCTCGTCCGGTTCTCCGGACGCCAGGAACGCCGCCGACGCGATGTCCTGTGCATCCGACGCCGTCAACACGATCGCCTCCGCGGCATACGCTGCGGCCGAAAGCGATCCGATGATCTGCAACAGTTGCGGGTCGTGGCGCGGCTCCTCCGCTGCCGCGAAGGTGTAGGAGCGAGCGCGTCCACGCACCAGTTCCGACGCGTCGGACACCACGGAGCGCAGAATTCCCGCACCGACGGCATGCAGCAGCAACTGAGGGAACGCCTGCCGCGGACGCACCGAGTGCTCGGACCACTGGAACGGCAACAACTCCGACTTCTCGACTCTCACGTTGACGAACCGCGTCGTGCCGCTACCGGTGTGGCGCTGACCGATTCCGTCCCAGTCGTTCACGTGCTCGATGCCCTCGCGGTGGGCAGGGACCACAGCCGAAACCTGTTTTCCTTCCGAATCGTTCGCGGACACACGCAGGTAGTCGGAGAAGAGGCTTCCGGTGCTGTAGAACTTGGTGCCGTCCAGGCGATAACCGTCTCCGTCCGGCGTCAGCGTGGTGTCGTAGGTGTAGACACCGACTGCGCGAGAGGTCAGTTCACTGTTCGCGCCGCCGATGAGCAGTCCGTCACGCATCTTGTCGAGCCAGAACTCCCCGGACACACGATCGGGTGTGCGTCGACGTTCCTCGACGAAACCGAGATGAATCCGGATGATGTGCGGAACATCGGGGTCGGCCTCCGCCAGACGAATCAACAGTGTGAACAGTTCTCGGAGCGTGTATCCGGCTCCACCCTCCTCCACCGGAAGGCGCACCGCACCCAATCGGTGCTCACGGATCAGGTCGATGGCCACGAACGGCGGTCCGTCCTCGCCGTCGCGTCGACGTTTCGCGTCGGCTGCGATTTCCTCGATGATGGAACGCAACTCGTCGGAATCGAGAGCGGGTGGAGCGCTACGTGTGATTACCGTCGTCATGACCGCTATGGTGGCGCACCACAGCCGGATCGACCACGTATTGGATCAGTGTGAACGAAAGCCGTGAACGGTCAGATGGGCCGATAATTCAACGCCCGGAACCACAGTGCGTACAGCGGCCGACGACGAGCTCCGAGCACCGTACGAGGCTTCGAGCGAGCAGTCGCCGACTTACCGATCACCGACGGACTCGGGGCCCACGACCATCCGCGCCCCGTCGGTGCCAACTGCTCGGCAAGGTTCTCGATCACGGTCTCCGCAGACGAGTAATCCGGCAACGGACCGGTGAACGCGCCGAACGCCGCCGACATCGAATTGCACAACTGAATGGAGATGTTCGACGGTGGAGGAAGGATGAAATGCAGATGCGCACGCGCATGGGTGCGGCACAGTGCCTCGAGCACCTCCCCGGACCACCCGTCGGACTCCCCGCCGGCGGACAACAGGACGGCCGTGATCGACTGCGCGCTCTCCACATCAGGGAGAGTCGACATGCCGTGGTCCGAGTTCATGGCGTCAATAGTGGACTATCGAGACGATTCGGGTGAGCTATTCGCTCGACGCGATTCTTACGCGCAGACCGGCGGCATCGGCCACCTGATCTGCCATGATCCTGGCCGAATCGGCCGTCGGATGGATTCCGTCGAACGTCGCGCCCGGTCGTGTCAGCGTCGACGCGAAATCGACGAGGGGGATTCCGCGCTGAGCCGCAAGGATTCTGATCGCCGTGTCGAGACGATCGTCCGTCGCAGATCTCGACCGCGGCACCGTCGTCAGTACAACCGTCTCGATATCGCGCGCCTTGTCCAGGATGAAACGAAGATTGTCCATGGTCTGCTCGAGCGGCACCCCGCGGGCCTGATCGTTCGTGCCACCGCCCACGACCAGTACCTGGGGTTCCGCGTCCAGGACTTCGTCGATACGGGCCCGGATCTGAGCCGTCGTCTGCCCTCGTCGACCTGCATTGATTGCATCGGCGCCGCGTGCGTCCGCCCCGCACACCAGATGGGAATACCACGAGGTGTCACCGTGGATTCCCCACCCGACGGCCGAGTTTCCCTCCGCGATGGAATCGCCGAGAGCGGCGATACGAACTCCACTGTCGGAGGTACTCCAGCCGAAGCACTCGGCATTCCATACGTACAGCGCAGGCTTCCTGAGTGGGCCGAGGAGCAACCCCGCGACGATCACCAGCAGAACTCCGCCGGCGAGGAGAATGCGATACCGCCGCGTCTTCAGCACGCCCGAATTGTGCCGTACGCACTCAGCGAGGTGACGTCGGAGTCCCGCCCGAGCTGCCCGTCGACGGCAGCTGATCCGGAACGATCTGCAGTCCCGGAGGCGGACAGTACGTGTGATCACACAGGTCGAAGCCCCGGTCGCTCAAATTGGGGACCGCTTCGGGATTGACGAAGATCAGACCGTCGGGAGAGGTGCAGGACACCGGCCCACACGTCGTCCCCAGCGGGAATCCTCGCGAGTCGATCGGGTTCGGAGGCGGCGTCACGGGCGCGGGCGGATCGAAAGAGGCGACCGGCGGCGGATCGTAGGTGACGTCCTGCGGTTGCGTCGCCGGGTCGTACGACGGTGGCTCGTACGACGGTGGCTCGTACGACGGTGGCTCGTACGGCGGCGGCTCGGACGCCGAGGCAATGACACTCGGTGGCACCAACAGGGGCGTCGTCGCCTCGGCGGCAGGTGCAGGCGGCGGTACCGAACTGGTGGACGTGCTGTCCGCGGCAGTGGTCGTGGTGGGTGCCGCGGAACTCACCGGCGTCGGAGCCTCGGCGTCGGCGGTACATCCGGCGAGCAGCAGGGCCGCAGCCCCCACCGAGACAGCCGCGCTCACCAGGGCAGCAGCGTGCCTGGGTGCTCGGCTGCGGTTCGGCATGTCCCTCCTGGCTCGGAATGTGTCTGGTTCATCGGGAGTAGGCGACAATTCATTACCGAACTTCCCGGTCCGATAACGGTACCCGAGGCATCGCCCCAGCGTGGGGCCCCTGTCGACCGCGCGTGTCCGTAAACCGTCGGCCCGCCCGCGAGCCGCGCTCGATCCCGTCGAGTCGCTCATTTTCTTCGATGAACCCGACCGCTCGACGGTCCGGCGACCACGGGAGCGGGCAATTCTGCTCGAGCTGATTTTAAGTGCGACCGGCGTTCCGCGAAGCGTCCCCGAGGTCGGAATCCCTGCAGGTGAACGGGCCACGATCCCGTTTTCGCGCGCACCGACCCTACACCCGCCGGAGGGGTAAAACCCCGCGAAGGCGGGGAAATGCCGGTAACGTCCCCGAACTGAAACCGGCAGCACTGTGTTCGGTGAAATACGCGGCTGCAAAAGGGAGATACGCGTGGATTTGTGGAACTATCTTCAGGGGCGGGGGCAGTTCCTCTCCTTTCTGACGTATCAGCATGCGTCACTGGCATTTCAAACTGTTCTCGTCGGCAGTCTCGTCGCGATAGTCGTCGCGGTCGCGGTACACCGACTCCCGTTGTTCTCGGCTCTGACATTGACGAGCAGTCGAGTGGCACTGACCATCCCGTCGCTCGCGTTGCTGGCACTGCTCATCGTCCCGTTCGGGCTCGGCGTGGTGCCGTCGTTCATCATGCTCGCGTTCTTCGCCGCGATGCCCGTTATCGGAAACGCGATCGTCGGACTGCGATCGGTACCCGACGCGACCATCGAATCCGCCCGCGGAATCGGACTGTCCCGCTGGCGAATTCTCGTCTCCGTATCGCTGCCGATCGCGTGGCCCGTGATTCTCACCGGCATCCGCGTGTCCACCCAGATGGTCGTCGGCGTCGCCGCGATCGTCGCCTACGTCCTCGGACCCGGCCTCGGATCGCTCATCTTCAACGGACTGTCCAGGCTGGGCGGAACCAACTCCGTCGAAATGGCAGTCACCGGAACCGTTCTCATCGTCGTCATCGCATTGGTGTTCGACGCCCTGCTCGTCCTTCTCGGGCGCCTCACCATCTCGAAGGGATTGTCATGACCGACACCGACCGCACCGTCTCGGGTGCTTCGATTCGGCTCGACGGCGTCGTCAAGCAGTATCGTGGCCAGACCAAGCCCGCCGTCCAGAAGATCGACCTCGAGATCGAAGCCGGACACATCGTCGCCTTCGTCGGGCCGTCCGGCTGCGGCAAGACGACGACCCTCAAGATGATCAACCGGCTGATCGAGCCCACCGAGGGCAGGCTCTTCATCGGCGACCGCGACGTCACCGGCGAAGATCCCGACAAGCTGCGTCAGTCCATCGGATACGTCATCCAGGCAGGCGGACTCTTCCCCCACTGGTCGGTGCAGAAGAACATCGGTGCCATCCCCCGAGTGCTGGGCTGGGACAAGAAACGCATCGCCGAGCGCACCGAATACCTCCTCGACCTCGTCGGCCTCGACGCGGACACCTTCCGAGACCGACTCCCCAAGGACATGTCCGGCGGACAGCAACAGCGCGTCGGCGTCGCACGTGCACTCGCGGCGGACCCACCGGTTCTGCTGATGGACGAGCCCTTCAGTGCCGTCGACCCCATCACCCGAGTCCGCCTGCAGGACAGCCTCATCGCGATCCAGCACGAAGTCGCCAAGACCATCGTGATCGTCACCCACGACTTCGAGGAAGCCACCAAACTCGGTGACAAGGTGCTCATCCTCTCCGAAGGCGGAAAGATCGAGCAGTACGCCACCCCCGAGGAAATTCTCGCCAAGCCCGCCAACGCCTTCGTCGAAGAGTTCATCGGCTCCGGCGCGACGCTTGCCCACCTGACGCTCTCGAGGGTCAAGGACGTCGAACACGAGCCCGTCGTCACCGCACGCGTCGGCGACTCCTCGCAGGAAGTCATCGGCCGCGCACGCGCCGCAGGCGTGACCTGGATCGTCGTCGTCGACGAGCACGGCAAACCACGGTCCTGGCCATCGCTCGACGAAGTCGCCACCAAGGACACGGTCTCCGACTACATCGACCCGCGCCTACCCGTCGTCGCACCGTCGTCGACGCTCAACGACGCACTCGACGTCATGCTCGCCGCCAGCCAGGGCGGAGTCGTCGTCACCGACGGCCGCGGCGTCGTCACAGGGTCGCTGACCATCAAGACCGTCATGTCGGTCGTCCGTGGACAACTCGACGAAGCCCGCGAGGGCGACGGGCACGTCTCCTACACCCAGCACGCGGAGGGGTCGGCCACATGAATCGACTGCGCCGCACACCGATAGACGTGTGGTTCGAGCCGCTGCTCATCATCGTTCTGGGCGTCGGCTACTTCCTCTGGTACCGATCGACGACGCTCACTCCGACCGAAGAAGCATCGCTCGGCTGGTCGACCCTGAAGACCACGATCCTCGACCACATCCAATTGACCTTGACGGCAACCGTGTTCGTCGTCGTCATCGCGATCCCGCTCGGCATCCTGCTGACCCGCGAGAAGGTCAAGCCGTTCAAACCGTTCGCGATCAACTTCGCCAACATCGGCCAGGCCGCACCCGCCGTCGGACTGATCGTGTTGCTGACGATGTGGCTCGGCACCGGCTTCCGGACGGCCGTCGTCGGCCTGGTCGTGTACGCCATCCTGCCGATCCTCCAGAACACCATCGTCGGCATCGACCAGGTGGACAAGCGAACCATCGAAGCCGCCCGAGGCATCGGGTACTCCGGTATCCGCACACTCGTCCAGGTGGAGCTGCCGTTGGCCGTTCCCGTCATTCTCAACGGAGTGCGGACCGCGCTGGTCATCCTGGTCGGCACCGCGACGCTGAGCACGTTCATCGGCGCCACCAGCCTCGGCACCCTCATCACGACCGGCGTGACGCTGTTCCTCCCGAAGCTGCTCATCTCCGGCGCCATCCTCGTCGCGCTGCTGGCGCTGACGATCGACTGGCTGGGACGCCTCGTCGAACTGTTCGCAACCCCACGAGGAGTGGCATGATTCGGCATTCTCTACGGGTCGGAGCCCTCGCGCTCATCGCGAGCGTCGCCGCCGGCTGCGGACTCGTCAGCTCGTCCGGCACCTTCCAGTCCACCAGCCTGACCGACGGCGAAAAACCCTTGGACGGCGCATCTCTCGTCGTCACCTCGAAGAGCTTCACCGAGGGCGTACTGCTCGGCAAGATCACCGCGACGTACCTCGCGGCAGCCGGCGCCAACGTCAGCGACCTCACCGGGGCACCAGGATCGGCGTCGTCACGCCAGGCCCAGCTGAACGGAGACGCGGACATCCTCTGGGAGTACACGGGCACCGGCTGGGTCAACTACCACGGTGAAACCGAGACGATCGCCGATCCCGACGAGCTGTGGCAGCGAGTACACGACCTCGAACTCAGCTCCAACAACCTGGAATGGTTGCCGCCGGCGAACTTCAACGACACCTACGCCTTCGCGGCCTCCTCGGCCACCGCGGAGCGGCTCGGTGTGAAAACCCTGTCCGACGTCGCCGCGCTGCCCCCGAACGACCGCACCTTCTGCGTCGACGACGAATTCTTCTCCCGCGCAGATGGATTCGGTCCGATGCTCGACACCTACGACATTCCCCTCGACGGACCGAACGGCGTAGAGGGCAAGAACGTCACCCGTATGGACGCGGGCGTCGTGTACACCTCCACCGCGCAGAGCTCGCCCTGCAACTTCGGCATGGTCTACACCACCGACGGTCGCATCAAGAACCTCGACCTGACCGTGCTCGAGGACGACCGAAAGTTCTTCCTGCCCTACAGCGGCACCGCCGTCGTCCGCGCACCCGTCCTCGAAGCGCACCCGGAAATCGCCGACCTCGTCGGGGTGATCTCCGAGCGCCTCACCGACGACCTGATGCAGGAACTCAACGGCAAGGTCGACATCGAAGGCGAAGATCCCGCCGACGTCGCCTACGAATGGCTGCGGAGCGAGGGCCTCGTCACGTGAGCCGGAGTTGGGCCAAGCGTTCGCTCACCGAAGGGACTTCGGAAAAGCGGGTCGCTGCTCGGCGTGCCGAGGAACGGTAGGAGGGATCGGTCAGGACATCGTGGATCGCGCGACGCAACCGCGGTGCATCCTCGACGGTCAGACCGGCGGCGGGCGAGCTGGGCGCGACGGTGATCCCCGCGCCCAGGCTCTCGACCATCGCTGCGTTGGTCGGCTGATCCGCGATCATCGGAACGGTCACCAACGGAACTCCCGCAGCCAGCGATGCCAGTGTCGTGCCCGAACCCCCGTGACATACGACGACACTTGCACGAGACAGTATGTCCTGCAGCTCGATCCAGTCGACGACCTCCATGCGATCGGTGCCGCGCACAGTCGATCCACCGCGGCCGGTACTGGCCAGGACGCTCACATCGAGGTCGGCCAGCGCGGTCACCGCAGCATCCCATGTGCCGCGAATGTTCTCGAGCTGCGTGTTGACCGTGCCCATCGTCAGCCACACCAACGGCGGGTTCTGTTCGGTACGCGCATCGAGATCGATCGTGAATCCGTAACGGCGTGTATCCGGATACCCCGTCGGATCGTCGCCCGGGAATCGCGTCAGATACGGCGCGGCCTCCAGTGTCGTCGTGACACCCGGTGCGTAGTCCTCGATGACTCGGCTCGCCATGCGCAAGCCGGAAATATCGGCAAGTCCAGGCGAAATGCCCACCGTGGCCACAGGTACTGCGCTCCGCACCGCGGCGATGGCACTCGCGTAATCGCAGGGTTCCCGCAGAATCAACTCAGGCTCGACATCAGCGACCGCAGCGACGGTCTTCTCCAGTGCCGCCGCAGTGTTGATGCGGCCGAACAACTCGACCTCGGCAGCACGTACCCGCACCTCCCGGTCGCTCGACGCCAACGCCCGCCGCACCCGGGCCACCTCGTCGGCAGGCGGTGCATCGACGACGCGTACATCGGCACCCGTCGACCGCGCAGTGGCCACCTGCCCCGGCGGCACGACGAGGGTGACGTCGTCACCGGCCTCGGCCGCAGCGTCGACGAAGGGAAGCAGCGGACCGAGATGGCCTTCACCGCCACTGGCAGCAACAAGAATTCGCATCGGTCGGACGCTACCGCCTCGGCAAGCACATCGGTTGTAGGTGTCGTGGTCTGTCGGTATTGTCCAGATCACCCGCATACCAGGAGGCCAGATGACGCTCGACAGTGTGGTTGCAATTCTTCCGGTGGAGAACTTCGCCGAAGCGCGTGCCTGGTACACCACCCTCTTCGGCCGCGAGCCAGACGTCGAACCCATGGAAGACACCGCCGAATGGCAGATCGCCGAGAACGCCTGGGTTCAGGTCTGCATCGACACCGCCTCGGCGGGCAAGACCTCGGTCGTCATCGGTGTGGGCGACATCGACGCCCACGCGACGGCACTGACGGCCGCGGGCATCACCGTCGGCGAAATTCAGGAATACCCCGGCGTCGTCAAAACCGTCGCAGCCCCGGACCCAGCAGGCAACACCGTCACTTTCGTACAGGAACTGACGCAGGGCTAGGCGGTCGGGACTCGCAATGGCCTATCGTTGCCTCTCGTAACGAACCTGTCGGTACGAACGACAATGCCGTCGTACTGACATCGAGTAGGCGGCGAGCATCATGAGCGAAAGATCGGCCAGAGCACGGTGGACCGACGGTCTCGTCGTCGTCAGTATCGTCGCGGTCGGAATCGTCGTGGCCGGAGCCCTGCAGGCCCCTGCCGAGCCCGAATTGACAACGGCAGCAACATCTCCCACCGTCGAACCCGAGCCGACCGCACCCGAAGAATACGTGCGGGTGAGTGAGCCGGTCGATACCTCCGCGCCCATCCCCGGATGCGACACCGTCGTCGAAGCGGACGAGGAGAGATTCAGCATGAGCGTCGTCGGGGAGCGGTCCTACGACAACCCCAGGTTCCCATGGTTCAACGGACCCAAAGCAACCGCCATGTCCGATGCAGTCGCCTCGGCGCTTCCCGACGACGTCGAACTCGCCTTCGCCGCGCCGCAACAATCGCTGCTGTTCGGCCCGATCTTCGACTTCGGCGACGGCGACGAACCCCCCTACAGCGGATCGACCGACGCCTGGGGCGTCGTCGACCGCGGCGACGCGTCGGGCTCGGTCCAGGTCAGTGTGCAACAAGGGCCACACACGGTGCCGGACTGCGTCGCAGGTTCGCTCGACGAACGCAAGACCTTGCCCGACGGCACGGTCGTCGATCTGCTCGACACCTGGGCCGAGATCAACGGCGTCCGCACCATCAGTCGCAGCGTGCAGGCGTACACAACCGACGGAACCTGGATTCACGTGAGCGCCGACGACAGAACCAATACACCGGAGCCGGCGAACAGCGGAGAAATCCCGTTGACGCTCCCCGAATTGGAACTGATCGCAACAGAACCCGCACTACGAGTGAGCACGCCGGTTCCGCCCGGCACACCCCCGCCGAGCGAAGGATGCAGCGGCTACACCGAGAACGGGGGACCCGATCTCACGCGCGAAGACCAGCAACGACTGAACTCCGCACTCGCATCGGTCGACCTGGGAGCGGTGGCCCTCGATCGAAAGCTCGACACGCTCCAACCGTCGGACATGGGTTTGGACACGCTGTGCATGGCGTCGAACGTCGTCGGCGCCGACGAGACACTGCAGCTGAGCATCGCCGGGGGCCAGGCCGTACCCGTCGAGGACGAGATCCGGCCGGACCCGTACTCGGGCACACAGGACACGTTCCGTTCCCTCGCCGACGGGACCGTCGTGCAGACGTCGGCCGGTTACTACGGTGTCACGGGCGAAGGCGACGGTGACTACCAGCAGCGCTCCTCCAACACTGTCACCGTGACGCGGCCGGGCGGAACCCGCGTGCAGATCTCGGCCAGTTCTGCAGGATCTCAATCGCTTTCGATCGAACTCCTGGAATCGATCGCCCTGACGCCGGGCCTGGAGGTCTCCTGATGGCCGACCGAGGTTGGTGACACTCTTGTCTCCGCAGCCTGGGTGAACAGGAACAGTCATACATGGAGCACCCCGTCGACGGCGAGGGAGGGATCCGGGTAGGCCTGGGTGTCTGCCTGTTCCATCAATTCGACGGGGGCATAACGGGTCACGTCGTCGAGTCGCTTGCCTTCCTCGTCGTAGAGATTCAGAGTGGACACAAGGGTGATGCCCTCGTAGTTGTCATGAGTGAAGCTGACCTGCAGCTTGCCGTCAGGCCACTCGCCGACGAAGCGGACGTCGACATCTCGCATGCGCGAGGAGAACTGCCTGCCGTGAAGCCGACGAATGCAGTATGCGACGTAGGACTCATGATCCGGTGGACACGGTGCGACAGGACGGCAGTGCTCGGAAATGTCGAGTTCTTCAGTGCTGGTTATCGTTCGGGTCTCGGAATGCGTAGAGAAGTGTAGGAGGCTCCGCTGAGAGGTGATCAGATACAGGTCCTCCCCGATGGCCGCGCCTTCGACCCCTCGCGTGCCGGCGAAAGTCCGGCGATGCACCACTCGGTCGCCGCGAACAGCTTGAACAATCATCGTCTTCCACGACGTGTCCTGACCCCAATGCCATCTGATTCCGTTACCGACGGCTCGCTTGCGTCGATGGGACTCGTTGTAGGTGACGTCGGTGTACTCACCGGTGTGCCAGTCTCCGTCGAGGGGGCGACGCGGGTAGTCGGTCGGATCGATGCTCGTGGCCACAGTGTCGAGAGGAAGCTCGACCCAGGATTGCGTCCAGGCCACCGCGTATCCGTCGGGCCCGGAGTGGGTGCGTGACCACGGTTCGTGCTCGACGCCTAGATGAAGTGACTTCTCATCGAAGTCGGCCGTGATCAGATGGCCGCGGAGGGTGACAACCGCCGTGCCGCCGTCCGGTTTCGCCAGCAGCAGCTGCGGGCCTGCGTACGAACGCCGCAGCGGCGGAGTATCCGGATTCCGCGCGACGTCCCGCCGGGTCCGCCCCGGTCGATAACACCATGCTCCGATGCTGCCCGAAGTGAGAAGTGCTGCTCCTCCGATGTATTCGGCATGACGGAGACCGTCGGGAGTGACGCGGGCCAAGGCGTCGGCGCCTCGGTAGTGGAGCCAAAGACCGCCTTCGTCGCTCGAGATGTCAAGGGTTCTGGAAGTCGCGGGAAGTTCCGGCCACGAGACAAAGCGCTCGAGAGTGCCGGTCGCGGGATCCAAGAGGGCTGCTACGGGCTGGGTTTCATCGATGACCCATACGTACCCGGCAGCGACATGAATGTGGCGGGGCCGCAACAACCTACGGCGAGTTTGCCCGTCCAGCGAATGCGGGGCGCTCATGCGCCTTTCTGCTGTGTCATGACGGCAAGGGTACTCGTACGTGAGTGGAAATGTAGGCCCTGGCCTACATTTTCCACTCACGTAGGGGTTAGCCGCCGGGCTGAGCGGGGACTTCCTCGAGCTGAGGCTGCTGCGGTTGTTGCTGCTGCTCTTGCATCTGCTTCGCGAACTCGCAGTTGGACTGCGCGTAGGTATCGATACGAGCGCTCGCATCGCGGGCCGCGGTGAAGCTGTCCACGTCGATGGTCGCTTCGGTCTTCTGCTGGTACTCCTCGAACGTCGATGCCTCGGTGACCAGATTCGTCACCTGGGCGCTCGCGTCCCGGACCGTCGTCAGATCGGCCGCGATGTCCGGATCGGCAGCGGCGATGGCCGGGTCGTAGTGCTCCGACAGTCCGTCGCCGTACTCCTGGAGTACCGCCTGCATACCCGGCCAGTCGGCCGGATCGATCTGCGCCGAAGTCTGTGAGTTCATCTCGAACGTCGAGATGTCCTCGAGGTGCGTGCAGAGGTCGCCGCCCGACGCCTCGGCGCCGTTGTCGGTCCCTTCGTCGGAGCTGCAACCGGCGAGGCCCAAGCTCAGGGTGGCTGCGAGGACTGCGATCGAGCGACACGAGGCCTTCATGCGGGTACTTCTCCAAACTTCTCGGCGGATTCTGCGTCCTCCACAGTCACAGTTCCGCGCTGCGATGTCGAATCTCGCAATACGGGCCGTTGTGACGAACGACAACAGGCTGGGTCACAGCGGACGCCTGCCTGCAGTCGAGGCGAAACCCAGCCAGGTGTGCCTGTTGCCCGCCCAGCACCACCCGACCTTGGGGGCGTTGCGGTTGTCCACCCCGTCGCGGCCGGTGCCGTTGCTGATCCACACCGCGGGCGTACGGGTGTCCAGAGCGCCGTCGGGCTTACGCAGCCGCGAGCCGATCGTCATGAAGCAGTGCCCCCGTTCCAGTACCTCGGGTACCTGCAGTAGCCAGTGAATACCCTCGAGAAGGGTAAGAGGGCTGCGGCCGGCCGCCGTGATCGACGGCAGCGCCTCGTCCGGGCTCCAGTTCTTCATCTCGTCCCCACGCTCGGGGCTGTCGACGACATAGGCCGGTCCCGGCGGCATGGACAGCGACTCGATCGGTTCGAAACGGTCGACGTCGACCATGTCGGTCACCACGAACCCGGCCCGGCCGCTGCGCCGCAGCAGGGGAGCGAGTTGCGACGGCTGCGCACGGCTCAGGACCAGGAGGGCGTCGTCGGTGTTGTCCGCGACGGCGTTGGCAACATCGTTCTCGGTCAAACCTGCGAAGGTGTGGACACCGAGTTCGATCAGCGTGGCTGCCTGCTGCTCCAGCGGCGGGAGAGTGAAGATCATGGCGCGCCCTTTCCTCGCCGTACAGTGTACGTCAACGCTGGATTGAGTCGATCTTGCTTCGAACATATGATCGAACGATGCGAGTGAACGGTTCCAGCGGCGGAGTGGATCCGCATCGTCGGCCGTTCAAGGTTCTGACGCCTGCAGTCAAGGTCCTGATCGACCTGTCCGTCCTGTACCCGCAACCTCCGCACCACAGTGGAACCTTCACCGCCGACGGCTTCGACGTCCGACGAGTCGTGCCGGGGGACCTGACCGAGTGGTCGATGACCGTCGACGGTGACTGGATCGGCCGCGTCACCTACCAACTCATGTCCAAGGATCGATGCGAGACGGTGACGCACTGGGTGCCCAGCCGAGTGCTCAAACCGTTGACGAGGGGAACTAACCGAGGAGAGTGACGATCAGTGCCGGTGGATCGGATTCGGTGGTGACGGTGAAATCCGGACGCTCGGACCCCGTCCCGACGAAGGCCTGGGTGACCCCGGGCGTCGCGCTCGACGTCAGCAGCGACCGAATGCCGCCGTCGGCCGCTACCTCGACGTCGTTCCGCGGATCCGCCGACGGCGACGAGATCAGTTCGACCTGCAGAATCGACGTCCCCGGCACATCGAGGTCGCCTCCCGCGTAGGTGGTGGCAGAGTCGACGTACCGGCCCACGTAATTGATCACGCCCTCGCCGGTGAACGTGAACACCGCCCGGGCATCGTCGACCTGCACGTCCGCGATCCCGAAATCTCCGTACTCGTCACCGGGAGCGGTGGGAGTCGAGTCCGACGGCACCCCGTGGAACGGCGGGGGAGTTTCCAGAACAGGGCTGCCGACGGTGAAGGAACCCGACACCAACCGCAGATCCACGGCAGTCGCTTCCGTGGTCGACTCGGTCTCGGACTGCACTTCGTTACTGCTGCACGAGGCAAGAAACAGGCTCGCCGCCGCCAGCAGCGCCACCCCAGCTCGCATGGAGATGACACTATACGGCCGAGCAGTGAGAGGATGCATCGGTGAAAACCGGTGAACAGATCGTCCAGGAACTTCCGTGGAAGTGGGGCGTGCAAGGCCGCATCTTCGTCATCGGTGGTCTCGGCTTCATGTTCGACGCTTGGGACGTGGCCCTCAACGGCTTCCTGACGCCACTCCTCGGGTCCTACTGGGACCTGTCGCAGGCCGAGCGAGGCCTGGTCGCCACCGGCAACCTCATCGGAATGGCCGTCGGCGCCGTCGTGTGGGGCACCATTGCGGACCGTCTCGGACGCAAGAAGGCCTTCGCGCTCACCCTGCTGATCTTCGCGTTGTTCTCGGTGCTCGGGGCGCTGTCGCCCAACTTCGAGACCTTCGTACTGCTGCGGTTCCTCGCGGGCTTCGGCCTCGGCGGCTGCATCCCCGTCGACTACGCACTCGTCAGTGAATTCTCGCCGCGGCGGATTCGCGGAAAAGTACTGTCCGCCATGGACGGTTGGTGGCCCATCGGAGCCACCATCTGCGGCGTCGTCGCCACCCTGCTGGTGCCGATCGACGGAGACGTGCGCTGGCGAATCATGCTGCTGTTCATGATTCTTCCTGCACTGCTTCTGTTCTGGGTCAGGCGCGGGATCCCCGAATCTCCGATCTACCTCGCCAAGGTGGGCCGTGAGGCAGAAGCGCGAGCGATCATCGACGACATGGTCACCCGTACAGGCGCTGCGTCGCAAGATTATTCGATCGTCGCCCAGGCCTCGCCGAAACGAGGCCTCGCCGCAGTCTGGCGCTACAGCCCACGGATCACCTCGGCGTCGTGGCTGCTGTTCGTGTCGATCATGCTGCTCTACTACGCCGCACTCAGCTGGATGCCGTCGATCCTGCGCCGAGAGGGCTACGACGATTTCGCGGCCTTCGCCGGAACGACGCTGATGACCGCCGTCGGCATCGTCGGCGTCGCCGTGTCCGCGTACCTCGTCGAGGTCGTCGGCAGGAAATGGGTCATCGGAATCTCCGGGCCACTGGCAGGCGCCGCGCTGGTGCTGTTCGCGGTGATGCTCGACGTCGGATCCGGCGTGCTGGTGTGTCTCGCAGTGTTCGGGTTCGTGATCCAGATCGCCATCCCGGTCCTGTACTGCTACGTCTCCGAGCTCTACCCGACGGAGCTCCGTGCGTCGGGATTCGGGTACGCCTCCTCGGTCAGCCGTATCGCGACCGGCTTCGCGCCCCTGCTGTTCGGGTCGGTGATGTGGCCGATCCTCGGACTGCCACTGACCTTCGCCATCGTCACCGCGTTCGTCGTGTTCGCGGTGCTGTGGATGGCCTACGCCGCGCCGGAAACCAAGGGGAAGGAGCTCGACACGTTGACAGTGACGCCCGGTCACAGTCAACTCTCAGGCTCACCGTGATCGCAACTGGTGACACCGAGCCCTCGATATTGAAAGTTTGATCGGTCGGACTGCACACGATCGAAAGGGCTTTTGCATGACATCCACAGTCGAGTCCGTCGGGGTCGTCGAGCCGGGCTCGCCCCGATACCGAGAACTGCTCGCCTCCATCGCCGAAGGCGCGAGCGCCCGCGACCTCGCCGACGAGAACCCACACCAGCAGATCGACGCCCTCCGACGCGCCGGATTCGGTGCCCTGCGGCTGCCCAAGGAGATCGGCGGGGCAGGACTGACCGTCCGCGAAACATTCGGCGTCATCATCGATCTCGCCGAAGCGGACCCCATCGTCGCGCACATCCTCCGCACGCACTACTGGTTCGTCGAAGAGCGACTGCGCGAAGCAACCGCCGTCGACTACGCCGGGTACGACAGTGACCGATGGATCCAACTGATCCTGCAGGGCAAGATCTTCGGCAACGCCAGCAGCGAACGAGGCGCGCAGGCCGTCGGAAACTTCAAGTACGGAACCCACCTCACCCCACACACGGATGGATACCTCCTCGACGGCGAGAAGTTCTACTCCACCGGCACACTGTTCTCCGATTACGTCAGCATCTGGGCCGACGTCGACGGTGTCGCCGTGGCCTCCGTCATCGTCCCCACCGACCGCGACGGCGTCACGATCGTCGACGACTGGGACGGTATCGGCCAGCGCCGCACCGGAACCGGAACGACACGATTCCAGAAGGTGCACGTCACCGACGACGACATCGTCTCGCGCATCCCACTCGACGCAGCACCGGACCCGTCGTACCAATTCGCCTTCCTGCAGCTCTACCTGCACGGCCTGGTCAGCGGAATTCTCCGTAACGTCGTCAGCGACGCCAAGACCCTGATCCAGAGCCGTACCCGCGGATTCGCACACGGACCCACCGAAGAACTCCACCGAGACCCACTCCTGCTGAACGCATTGGGAACCCTCGCCAGCACGGCATTCGCCGCCGAAGCCACCACCCTCGCCGCGGCCGACGCCATCGACACCGCCCACGCCTCACTGAACAACGGGGTGCCCGACGCGGCCCTCGCGGCGAACGCCTCCCTTCGCGCCTCCGAAGCCAAAGTCCACATCGACGAGATCGCCACCCGCGCAGCAACAGTGCTCTTCGAAGTCGGTGGCGCATCCGCCGCATCACGCGCCAAGAACCTCGACCGACACTGGCGAAACATTCGCACCATCACACTGCACAACCCAGCCGCCTACAAAGCGTCGGCGATCGGGAACTACGTACTCAACGGCGAACCGTTGCCGTTCAACGGTTACTTCTGAGAAGGGCTTTCACATGTCTCGTGAACTTCACCTCGCTGGATTTCTCATCGCATCCCACGTCACCCACTCGCACGCCGCCTGGCGGCACCCGGCGTCGGAAACCGATTACCTCGGCCCCGACTACTACGAGCGAGTCGCGAAGATCCTCGAACGCGGCAAGTTCGACTTCCTGTTCTTCGCCGACCTCCTGGCGACACCCGTGCGCTACGGCAACGACATCAAAGTGCCGCTCAGCAGCGGAACCCAGGCGTCGGCGACGATCGATCCCTCCCTCGTCGCCGCAACACTCGCCGGCGTCACAGAGAAGATCGGTCTGGCAATCACGAAGTCCACCACGTACTTCCACCCGTACGAGGTCGCACGCATCTTCAGCACGCTCGATCACCTCAGCCGTGGCCGCTCGGGCTGGAACGTGGTCACCTCCCTCAACCAAGCCGAGGCCCAGAACTTCGGGATCGACAACCACCTGCCGCACGACGAGCGATACGACCGCGCCCACGAATTCCTCGAGGTCGCCTACGACCTGTGGGGCAGCTGGGATCGCGACGCTCTGGTGCAGGACAAGGTCTCCGGAGTGTTCGCCGACCCGGACAAGGTACGCACCATCGACCACGACGGGACCTACTTCAAATCCCGCGGACCGCTGACCGCACCGCACTCGCCGCAGAGCCGACCCGTCATCTTCCAAGCAGGCTCGTCGCCGACCGGTCGCGATTTCGCCGCCCGCTGGGCCGACGCGATCTTCGAGATCGACCCCACGAAAGAAGGTCGCAAGGCCTACTACGACGACGTGAAGTCGAGGGCGTCGAACTTCGGCCGCAACCCCGACGACATCAAGATCTTCCCCTCGTTCGTCCCGTTCGTCGGCGAGACGGAAGCCATCGCACGCGAGAAGCAGGCATTCCACAACGAACTGGCCGACCCGATCTCCGGGCTGATCACACTGTCGGTCCACACCGACCACGACTTCTCGCAGTACGACCTGGACTCACCCATCACCGAAGTCGCCGTTCCTGGCAGTCAAGGCCTGTTCGACCTGGCCCGACGGCTCAGCGACAAGGACGCACTGACCCTGCGCGACATCGGCAAGCTCTACGCCCAGGGCGTTCTGCTGCCACAGTTCGTCGGCACCGCCACTCAGATCGCCGACCAGATAGAAGAAGGCTTCCACGGCGGGGAGGCCGACGGTTACATCCTGTCCGCAGCCCAGGCGCCGGGCACCTTCGTCGACTTCGTCGAATACGTGGTGCCCGAGCTGCAGCGACGCGGACTGTTCCGCACCGACTACACCGGCACGACACTGCGCGATCACCTCGGCCTGGCCGACGCCTCACTCACCCCGGCTCCGAGAGCGCAAGAGGTGCGGGCCTGACGGTGATACCTCGGGTGATGGACCTACCACCCTTTGTGCGGACCTGGCACGCCTGCGTTGACGTGACAAGGCGTGTCGACTCTGCACAAAGGGTGGCAGGTTCCGGCCCGTGACCGTGTAGTCGACGGTTAGCATGCCGGAATTCGGGTACTCGCCCGATTCGCGGTAGCCGAGACACGGCTACGGGTAGGGGAAAATCATGCGCTTCGTCACTCTGATCGTCGTAGTCTGGCTCGTCATCGGCGCCTTCGCCGTTTTCCAACGTGGGTACTTCGACAGTGCACCCGAGAACTGCGCAGGCGTAGGAACCATCGCACTGACCGTGGTCGCAGGCCCACTCAACTACGCAGGCGTCAACCCCAAGGTCACCGACTGCAACCTCCCCGAGCCGAGTCAGTAGACCGGGCTCACCGAACCAACGGCGCGGGTCAGCCTGCGCCGTTGTTCGGGTTGGTGCAGATCGCGCACACATACCGGCGAGAACGTGATGTCCATCGCCGACCGGGCGCGCTGGGGATCACCCTGCATACCCTTGACGAGTGAATCGTCGGAATCTCTTCGTGGTGCTGGCCGTGGTGCTGCCGGTACTCGTGGTGTCCGTCGTCGGTGTCGGTGGCTATCTGACGTTCACCAAAGCCCGGATAGACCCGATCACGAAAGCCGACGCCATCATCGTTCTCGGTGGCGAGCACGACGGCCGTGAGGCGTACGGAGTGTCGCTGGCGGAGCAAGGGGTGGCGGACACCGTCGTACTCTCCGACCCCTACGGGCCGTCGGACCCCTACATGAAGAAGTACTGCGGCGTGACGACCGAGAAGTACTCCGTTCTGTGCGAAGAGCCGATCCCCAGCACGACTCGGGGCGAGGCGATCTTCACGCAGCGCCTGGCGGAGGAACGTGGGTGGGACCACGTCATCGTGGTCAGCTGGCGCTATCACCTGCCCAGGGCCAAGCACATCTTCGGACAGTGCTTCGACGGCGACGTCACCATGCAGGCCGTCCCGCGGACGTACAACTTCTCCCTCGTCTACTGGGAGTACACGTACCTCTACCAGCTGGCAGGCTTCGCGAAGGCCGCCGTGCAGGGCGACTGTCAGAACTTGCGGTAGAGCGTCAGCCCCGAGCTGTACAGCAGGAACCCCAACATCGCGCACGCGATACCGCCGATCACCGTCGCGGCGAGCACCACGACCGCGCGCCTGTACCGCCGCGCCCTGACCTGCGTGACGAAGACCAGCGCCACGGAACTCATCGGCGCGAGTGCAGCAAGAAATCCGAAACTCGCGACGCCGACCAGCCGATCGGGCGGTGCAGCGGCCGTGAAGAACCCCAGAACCCCGCAGGTGATCAGCGTGAGCATCACGACGCGTTCCGGATCGGACACAGCAGCAGTGACGTGATAGTGCACCAGGGCACCCAACGCCCCACCCACCGCGATGAGCAGCAACAGAGTCATCGCGGCGCAGGCCTTGTCACGAGAGCTCCAGCAGCAAGAGCGAGCACCGCGGCGACCGGGGTCGCGACTATGTACAGAACCGACTTCCACGCCCCGTCGTGAGTGATGCCCTGCAGCGCGTAGAAACTGAACGTCGTGAATCCGCAGGCGAGGCCCGTGGCCGCAGCACGCGCCAGCGGCGCATTCCGTCCCGACAGGTAGCCCAACGTCGCGCCGAGCAACAGACACCCGACCACGTTGATGCCGAAAGTATTGATCAACAGCCACTTCGGCGAATCCCGCCAGTGCCAGATCTCGTACCGAACCACCGCACCGACCGCTCCGCCGAATGCCACCGTCGCGCTCACTGCGGGGCGGG
The DNA here is from genome assembly GCF_002258225.1 of Rhodococcus sp. RS1C4. Classification (NCBI taxonomy): domain Bacteria; kingdom Bacillati; phylum Actinomycetota; class Actinomycetes; order Mycobacteriales; family Nocardiaceae; genus Rhodococcus; species Rhodococcus sp. RS1C4. The sequence goes on from NZ_NOXZ01000033.1 coordinate 23,282, forward strand.
TGGGGATCACACAACGAGACCTTATCGGCCACCGAGTCGGTCGGCACTGTCCGCGGAGGGAGATCACAGGACGGACTCGGGTATGTTGGCGGCTGTGACGCTAGACGAGGCAGGGCCAGGCCCCCAGCATTTCGATGTGGCTGTGGAGTGGCGCGACGGCGCCGTGATCGTGACCGTGTCGGGGGAACTCGACCTGGTGACTTCCCCACAATTGTCCGAGTCGGTGGAGTTGGTCCTGGAGAAGGGCCCTTCGTCGGTGGTGATCGATCTGTCCGACGTGTCGTTCCTTGCGTCGGCAGGCATGTCCCTCCTGGCATCCACCCACCAGAAGTTGGGTGGTGCGGCGGGCTTCGCCGTCGTCGCCGACGGTCCATCCACCGGTCGTCCACTGACCCTGGTCGGTCTGCACGAGGTGTTCGGTATCTACGCGACCGTCGACGAAGCGCTGGCTGCGCTACAGACGGGTAATTCCTGAACTTCTGGGTATGACGGGATCATGATGGCAATTGCATTCGGTGGAGAAGACGCCGTGGCCGCTGCTACCAAGCCGCCTTCCGCACAAGTTCCAGGGGACGTCATGCGCCTTGAATTCGACGGAGAGTCGGCGGTCGCGGAGCGCGCGTCCGCGCTGCGCATTGCGCTCGGCGAGTGGCTGACGGGCTTGCAGATCGCGCCGGAACGCGTGTACGACGTGGTTCTGGCGACGTACGAGGCGTTGGCCAACTCGGTGGAGCACGCGTATTCAGGCAGTTCGGGCACGCTCGATTTGTACGCTCTGTGGACGCCCGACTCCGGGCGTATCGAAGTGACGGTGCGCGATCACGGTGCCTGGGCGGTACACGCCCCCGACGCCACCCGTGGACGTGGAGTGCCGTTGATGCACGCCTTGGCCGACTCGACGGCCGTCACCTCCGATCACGACGGGACAACCGTTCACATGGTCTGGGATCCCGCCACATAACTTCGCGTGGTCAAAGCGCGGACAGCGCTGTTTGTGACGGAGCACAATAACCGTCGAGAGCGGCTCGTCCATTCCGGCGTCGGCCCGAGAGTGGAGCCTGGGGAACGACCCGGGCAGGAGCGCCGCACACGGAGGCGCTCATGGTTCCGTCACCCGTTCCCGGGGAAGTAATAGCGCGACGCTATCGGCTTCTGGCCAGGCAGGATTCCGCACCGTGGCTGACGCGCTGGACGGCCGACGACCTGTCGACCGGCAGGCACACCACCCTGACGCTGGTCCATGTCGACTCGATCCACGCGAGGGATCCCTCACCTGATGCGGTCCGCAGGTTCTGTGAATCGGCACGAACGAGCGGTGTCGGACGAGTCCGCGTGGTCGACCCATCGACCACGGCGCCCTACGTCGCCGTGGTCGGTGACTACGCGGCCCCGTCGACGCACCGCGACGAAACAGGCCGGGAAAAGCCAAGCGCAGCAAAGGTATTGGGTCTCACAGCCGTGGCAGCGGCGTTCCTGGCCGTCCTCGGCGGCGGAGGATGGCTGGTGTCGACGAGCATCGCGGGCGGAGACTACGGCGACGTGCGCGGCGCCGTAGCCGTCCCCACGCTGCCCACCGCGCAGGTCCAACCAGTGGCCGCGGCACCCGTCGACACTCCGATCCTGCCGTCCGGTGCCGAAATATGGTCGGCCGTCCGAGCGCCCGACAACGCAGCCGACGCCACCCGCGCCGTCGACGCCGACCCGACGACCTCGTGGTCCACCGACCTCTATCGCGCGCCCTTCGGAGACACCGACAACGGGATAGGAGTCGTCGTGGCGTTCGCCGACGCTGTCGACCTGACGACAGTATGGGTCGCGACGCCGCAGCCCGGAGCCGTCGTGGAAATCCGAACCCCACCGGAACCGGACGGAACCCTCGCGTCGACGCAACTCCTCGGGGCCGGGACCCTCGGCGCAGGCGCCACCGACATCGTCGTCGACGCACCCACCGGGTTACGTGCGGTTCTGATCTGGGTGGCCGAGCTGGCACCGTCGGGCACGCAGTTCGTGGCCGATCTGGCCGAGATCGGGTTCACCGGACGGTGACGACGCCAGCGGATCACTGGACCGATTGCTTGACCCGCGAGAACGCCGGACCGGCGAGAAACCAGATGCCCAGGATCAATCCGAGCGGACGAATGCTGGACAACAACGTCGCCGCCTGCTCGTCCGATGCAACCGTGTACGCCAGGCCCACCAGCACTGCCGCCGCGATCGCACAGGCCTTGACCGCGCGGAACCAGTCCTCCCACAGGTAACGGCGGTACGCCTCCGAATCCTTGTCCAACTTCACCGGCGGCGGGCCACCGGCAAAGCGATGAGCTACGCGCACATCCAGCCACGCGATCATCGCAGGCCCGAACCCGACGCTGAACCCCAGATAGTAGGCAGCAAGGTGGTGCACCGAACCGACCGGCGTGCCGCGACCGAGGTCGAACGCGACCGCGACGATCAAGACGACATCCAGCACCGGAACCGACGCAAGTAACCACGTCGCGATTCGACGCTTCCCCAGCACGTAACGGACCAGAAGGCCGCTCAGAATCAACGCCCAGAACCCGATCTCGCAGACGACGATGACGGCGGCGATCATCGTTCGAAGCCCATGAATGTCATGAAGACAGCGTCGCGCAGAACAGCACGTCGCCGCGTCGGCTGTCGGAGCGAAATTCACGTCCTCCGAAAGTACGACCTACCGCGTCGTCGTGGTGTCTTCCGAATCCGACTCGGTCTCGGTCGTGGTCGTACCACGATTACGCGGAGACCTGCTCGTCGTCTCGGACCCCGGAGTTCGCGACGGCGCGGTCGTCGTCGGCGCGGTCGTTGTCGGCTTCGGTGTCGTGGGAACAGCGACCTGCCATGTCGGCGACGGCGGGACCGTGATCACCGACGAAGTCGTCGCGCTGACCACCGTGCTCAGATCCGAACGAAGTGCAGGCGGTTGGACCCTGTCGCTGGTGTCGTCGAACGCCCCACCCAGTGCACCGATCGACAGACCGACGACGACGGCAACTCCGGCGATCGCCACCGCCGAGATCGCGATGACTTTGTCGCGCATGTTCGATAAGCCTTGTCCGCTCGGACCGCCACATCGACCTGTGGCGGTGCTGCGAGAACGCTACCGCAGGGCATCGCAGGTGCGCTCGGCGTAGGAATTCGCGCGCGGTCAGAGCAGGCGCAGGACCGCAGGCAGAACATCGGCGATCTGCTGACCGACCGACTCGTACACCTCGTGTTCACGGCGATACGGATCGTCGATGTCCGTGGCGTCCACCCGGTGCCGCGCCCGTGCCTCGGCGATACCGTCGATCGTCTGCGCCCCCGACGCCTCCGCCAGCGCAGCCGCTTCGAGAAGTGTGAACGTCCTCCGAAGCTTCCGCGGAGCAATCGCCAACACCTCGTCCCGATGCCGCGTCGTCATCGTCAGGATCACATCCGCCTCGTCGGCGATCCGTGGTGAAATCCGACGAGCCACGAAGCCCTCCGACTCACCGCCCAGCTGACGCAACACCGTCGCCGCCGTCTCGTCCATCGCATGCCCCGACAGTCCGTGCGTCCCCGCACTCGACGTCGTCAACTCCTGGCCACTCTCCTGCGCATACGCCGCAGCCAGCCTCTCCGCCGTAGGAGATCGACAGATATTGCCGGTACAAACGAAAAGGACATGCACGTCGGTCACCTTAGACCCCGGCCGTTCCGCGGGCTCCCCAGTAATCGCAATCCTGAAGGTCTCGCGCTACAGTGATGGCCGAGCGGGGGTTCGAGACTGGATCGTTACAAATCTTGTCGGCGAGTCCCCTGCAGTCCAAGTGAGGCAGGTCATGACTGAGGTTCTCGGTGTGTCGGTGGGGGCTAGTGCTGTTCGCATGGCCCGGCCCGACCTTCGCCTGCGTGGCTCCGGTGCCCGCGAACTCGACTTCCGGAACGACACGGTCGACGCGCACTGGGACAGAGCCGAGGAAGTCGCTGCCGAAACCATCGGAGTGATGCTCGCGCAGAACCACGGTGACCGCTACGTCGAAGCAACGGGCGTCGCCTACCGCGACCAGCAGCAGTTCGGCGACATCCAGCAGGCAATGTCGGACCAGCAGCTCTACAACTATCGGCTCGTACCCGAGGCCCGCGCCGCGCTGGCCTACCTGGAAGCCTCCGGCGAGATCGGCGACTTCGGCACCATCGCGCTGTACGACCTGGGCAGTTCCGGCCTGACCATCAGCGTCGTCGATCGTGCCTCCGGCGAGGTGCTTCTCGCCGAGCGCACCACCGACATCAGCGGTTCGGACTTCGACCGACTCATCTGCGACAACCAGCTCGCCAAGCAAGGCGTCGACCTGAACGACTCGGTCGGTCTCGACGAGTTCATCACGCGATGCCGCATCGCCAAAGAGCAACTCTCCACCTCCGGCGCCGTGTGCCTGCCGGGAGAGAGCGGCGTGATCCTCATTTCCCGCGAATCGTTCGAGGCGCTCGTGACCGTCCCGATCGAATACTCCGCGCGACTGGTGCGTGACGTCATCTCGCGATCCCCCCAACACGTCGACGCACTGTTCCTCGTCGGCGGCGGTGCACGGATCCCGTTGGTCGAGGCAATCCTCCGGTCCTGGACCGGACTCCACGTCGTCACGCCTGTCGAACCGGAATCGGTTGCCGCCAAAGGTGCGGCACTGCTCGCCACTCCCGTCGGAGCTGCCCCCGCCGGCGGTGCGTCCCCGATGCCTCCCCACGACTCGGCACCCGCCGCGTACAGCGGCCAGACCGATGCCGGCAACCAGCACGGCACGGGACCGCAGCATGGCACGGGAACGCAGCACGGCACGGGAACGCAGCACGGTGCCACGGAGCTGAGCGGCGCGCCGGATTGGCTCAGTCCCGATCCGGCGGATCGGTCCGCGACCTCCAAGCGCAAGATTCGCGGAGCAGCCCTCGTGGCAGGTGGCCTCGCCGTCGTCGCAGCCCTGGGCCTGACACTCGGTTACGGCGGCTCCGAGGACTCCACCAGCGCACCTGCCGACAACGAGAAGCCGCTGACCTCGGCTCCGTCGTCGGCTCCGAGCACCACCGCCGCGCCCATGACGACGACAATCCCACCGACGACCACCGTCGAAGCGCCACCGCCCGCACCGGCGCCGGTCGAGACGTACCAGGAGCCCGAATACCAGGAGCCCGAATACCAGGCGCCCGCACCGGCTCCAGCGCCCCCGCCGCCTCCGCCGCTGATCCCCGGACTCCCGGAGTTCCAGCTACCGCAGATTCAGCTTCCGCCGCCGCCGGTCATCGAACTGCCTCGATTCTGATCCGCGCTCGTCGGCGATAGATCCTCCGCTGCGGGCAGTCGTAGATGGGCCACCACACCGAGATGGTCCGAATCGGGGATGTTCACCGGGTTCACCTCGAGCGCGTCGACGCCGTCGCTGGTGACGACGTGGTCCAACCGCGCGAGCGGCCGCGACGCAGGGAAGGTGCGGAACAGGCCGGCCCCGGCCGCGTCCGCCGCATCCTGGAAGCCGTCCGAGGCCAGCGTGCGGAACTGGCGGTGGTCCCCGGTGGCGTTGAAGTCGCCCGCCACGACGACGACACCCGGGTAGCTGTTCATGAGGTCGCGCATGCGAGCGAGATCTCGGTCCCACTGTTCGGTGTGGCGGGGAGTCGCGGGCGACATCGCGTGGAACGACACGAGCGTGAGTCCGACGCCGTCGACGACGGTGCGAGCGCGAACGGGCACGAACCCGAAGTCCGCCAATTCCTCCCCGTCGGTGAGCGGCGTCCTGCTCCACAGGCCGGTTCCGTCGGCCACGGGTCGGGGGGCGGTGACACTGTAGGGAAGGACCTCTTCGAGACCGGCCGCCACGAGATCGTTCACTTCCTCGTCGGTCAGCTCCTGCACGGCGAGGACATCAGCGCCCGACGACCGGACCTGGGCGACGATGGCCGCTGCGTCCGCTTCGCCGTGGGCCACGTTGATCGTGAGAACGGTCAATTCGGTGCCGTCGGCAACGTGGTCGGCGGTGACGAAACTCGGCACCTGGATCGCTACGAATACAGCGGCCGCGGTCAACGACACTGCGACGCCCACCCTCGACTTGGCCAGCGCGAACAGGCCGCCGGAGACCGCTGCCGGAATGGCCGCGAATGGCATACCGACCAGAAATGCAACCAGTGTGATTTGAGTCACACCTACTTCGCGCGCGACCAGCATTCCCGTGGAAAAGGCAAGTATTCCGCTGGCGACGACGACGGCTGATGTGCGTAGGACGCGGCGCATCCGCACGCCTCCATTTCTTCCAGGCCGCAAGCGGCAATCGGTCGATCCTACGGTGACTAGACTCCGTATGTGCCCAGCTCAGACCCCGTATGCAAGTGTGGCCATGCGCGTACCGCGCATCAGCATTACAGGCGCGGAAGCGACTGTTCCCTCTGTGAATGCGACCGTTTCAGGCGGCCGATTCTCGCATTCCTCACCGGAACGGTAAATCGTTAGCTCGGCACCGTATTTCCGATCATACGGACCAAAAAGAAGCGTCAAACAAACCGATTGGTTAGAATGAGCGTTTGAATCAGGCAATACGGGCATTTCGGCGTGGGGACCGTGAGCTTGTGATCCGGCAGGAGGCACCAGGCATGTCGAACTACACACTTCCGACCAGCGTATCCATCGACGCGGACGATGTTCTGTCCGCCGAAGCGGTCCCCACGACGGCGCACCGAGTGCTGCACCTTCGGCCACAGTCCTATCTCACTCACTCGATCCACGCACACGACCGCGTCTGGACGGAAACGAACTGCTACGTGGACTTGTGGATCGAACTTCTCCACTCGCTCGGTGCAGATCCAGTTCCCGCGTTGGCGTTCGTGCTGAGTGCCGATTGCGACGGTCGCCAGTGGGATTTCGTCAAGATGCAGTCGGAAGATCTGCGCACCCTCTACGGCCTCGAGGTCGGCGAGATGAACGTGTGGCGATCCGTCGTCGAGCACGTCCGCGAAGGACTGGAGGACGGCGTTCTGCTCACCGTGGAGGTCGACGGCTTCTACCTCCCGGACACTGCCGGAACGAGTTACCGCAATCAGCACACCAAGACCACGATCGTTCCGAACATGCTGGACGAGACGGAGAAGGTGCTCGGTTACTTCCACAATCGCGGATACTTCGAGCTGTCCGGCGCGGACTTCGACGGCGTCTTCAATCTGGCTCCCGCGCCGCACCCCGAGGTCCTTCTGCCCTACGTGGAGCAGGTTCGTCTGCGGAAGAACACGATCGCCGACGGAGTCGGTGACCGCGACCTCGCTGTGGCACGCGCGCACCTGGCTCGGCGCGCCGACGGCAATCCGGTCGAACGTCTCGCCGAAAGAATCACCGCCGACATCCCACTCGTGCAGACGGCAGGCCCGGATGCGTTCCATCTGTGGTCCTTCGGGCTGCTTCGTCAATGTGGAGCCACCGCGGAACTGGCAGCCGACCTCGTCGGTTACCTCGACGGCCGTGGCGTCGCCGGAATCGCCGACGCCGTCCCGCACTTCCTCCAGGTCGCCCAGGGCGCAAAAGCGGTGCAATTCCGGATGGCGCGGGCGTCACGCGGTCGTGCCGTGACACTCGGTGAACCCCTCGCCGAGATGGCGTCGAACTGGTCGGCGGCGATGGACATCGTCTCGGCTGTACTCTGACCCAGCCGACAAGGAAGTATTCATCGCCTGTGAGACCCAATCGCGTGTCCGACGCGCATGCCGTTGAACTGCAGTGGAGCGTCACGTCGGTATCGCCGGGCTCGGTGGATCATCCCGACGAGCTCGACGACGATGTCGTGTGGACCCCTGCTCTGGTGCCCGGCGGTGTGGCGGCGTCGACGGTGGCATCGCCACCCGATTCCGTCGACTGGTGGTTCACCACGACCGTCCCCGCATCCGGTGACAGCGCGTTCGTCCTGACGTTCGACGGTATCGCGACCCACGCCACCGTCTGGGTCGACGGGATCGAATCGGCAACGACGACGTCGATGTTCGTCCCGGTGTCCGTCGACATCCCTACCGGGCACGGGCGCGTGCAGGTCACTGTCCGCGTCGACTCGATGGACGCTCGCCTGAAGAAGCGCACGCCGCGCGGACGCTGGCGGTCGTCTCTGATCGATCGGCAAGGTCTACGACACGAACGCACGAGTCTCCTCGGGCGGGCGCCGGTGTACGGGCAGGTGCCCCCTGTGGTCGGTCTGTGGCGATCCGTCCGTCTCCGTGAACGGGGTGTCGCCGAGGACATTCGGGTGCACGCGACGCTGTCCGGCGACGACGGTACCGTCCGGGTCCGCGCACGTTTGACGTCGCCGGCGGACTCGGTGTCCCTGCGCGTCGGTGAACACGACTTCGACCTTCCCGGCGGTGAGGGCGACCTGGACGTCACCGTGACCGTCGCCGACGTGGCACCCTGGTGGCCCCACACGCACGGCCGGCCGGCCCTGTATCCATGGGAGCTCGACGTCGACGGCCGTGTCGAGGGACGGGGCAGTCTGGGATTTCGGCAGGTGGAGCTGGAGCAGTCCGGTGCGTCGGTGACATTCTCGGTCAACGGAACTCGTGTGTTCGCCCGTGGTGGGTGTTGGGTACCGCTCGATCCGGTGCGGATGTGGGTCGATTCCGACACTCTCCGAGCGGAATTGACCGATGTCCGCGATGCAGGATTCAACATGGTTCGAGTAGTCGGCACCATGGTGTACGAGCAACCTGAATTCTGGTCACTGTGTGCAGAACTCGGGATCCTGGTGTGGCAGGACGTGATGTTCGCAACCACCGACCCGCCCGCCGATCCGGAGTTCCTCGATGCAGTCCGCCGCGAGCTCGACGCATTCTTCGCGATCGTCGGCGGCAATCCCGCCTTGGCCGTCGTCAGTGGCGGTAGCGAAACCCAGCAGCAGCCGACCATGCTCGGTGTTCCATCGGACAACCAGCGGATGGAGCTGTTGGAGAACGTCATTTCCGATCATCTCGAACGTCGACTTCCTGGAACGCCGTACGTGACATCCAGCCCGTCGTCCACCTCCGGTGAGCTCCACACTCACGTCGGCGACGGTATCGCTCACTACTTCGGTGTCGGCGGCTATCTGCGGCCGTTGTCCGACGTCCGTACTGCTCGCGTTCGATTTGCTGCCGAGTGCCTTGCCTTCGCCGTCCCGCCGGAGCGCCGAGCCGTCGACGCGATGTTCGGAAGCGCGAATGTTGCAGGCCACCACCCCGATTGGAAGTCGGCGATACCGAGGGACCGGGGATCGTCGTGGGACTTCGAGGATGTCCGCGATCACTACGTGCGAGACATATTCGGCGTCGATCCACACCTTATACGCCGCGACGACTCCGAGTTGTATCTGGACTACGGGCGAGCGGCCGTGTGCGAGGCAGTACAGTCCGCGTATTCGCACTGGCGTCGGGCGGATTCCGAGTGTGCAGGCGCACTGGTGTTGACACTGCGCGACCTCGTGCCCGGTGCGGGCTGGGGCCTGCGAGACTCCACGGGCACACCGAAAGCCCCGTGGTACAGCCTGGCTCGACTCAGTAGCCCGATCTGCGTCTTCGTCGTGGACGACGGTCTGGACGGATTGACGATCCAGGTCGCCAACGACACGGGTGAATCGGTGTCGGGAGATCTCAGAGCTGTGCTCTACGGGACAACGGGCCCGGTGGGGGAGCCCGCCGAGGTGCACATCGACCTCGGACCGCACACGACCGACAGTGTGTCGCTGGACCGCGTTCTGGGATCGTTCACCGACGCCAACCATGCCTACAGGTTCGGGGCGCAGACGTACTCCGCCGTGGTCGTCGAACTCGTCGGCGCAGACGGAGCGGTTCTCGATCAGGCAACTCACCTGATCGGCGAGCGGCACCCTCGTCAGAACGACGTCGGTCTGAGCGCCTCGGCACACAACGTCGGCCCCGGTGAGTGGTCACTGACCGTGTCGAGTCGATGGGCGGCGCACTACGTCTGCGTCGACACCGACGGCATGGAGGTCAGTGACTCGTGGTTCCACCTTGCACCTGGGGCGGAGCGGGTGCTGACCCTGACCGGATCGAAGGCGAAGGTGTCCGGCCACGTGCGCGCGCTCAATTCGATCAAGCGCGCGCAGATCAGCTAGCCGCGATACGGCTGAGTCGGCCTCGGACGTAACCGAATCCGGCAGCGCCGACACTGGCAACCACAGCCATGGCTCCCCAGGCACGAACAGGGTTTCCACGGGCCGCGGCAGAGGCTTCACGCCCGACGGCACGTGGCAGGATCTTCGCGGTATATGCGCGCTCGGACGACAACGCGTCCTCCGATCCGATCAGCCGCGCGATCGCTGCCTTGGACACGCCCTCGGCGTAGCTGCGGGACAGCAAGTATCTCGGGCGGGTCCTGTCCGCGCTGACCGTGTGATCCACGACGATGGACGGGTCGAAGACGATCTCCGCGTCCGGATGCGTCTGTCGGAGCCGGATGCACAGCTCGGTTTCCTCGCAGCCGAGAGGAATTCGACCGATACGGCCGATTCCGGACACGAACCCACCGAGAGCCACGACGGGCTCACGTCGGAAGGACATGTTGGCGCCCATCAGATTGCGCACTGCCGAAGTGGTCGTGGGCTGCCCCCTGTACGTACAGCCCACGATCCAATCCAGCTCGCCCGGTTGACCCGCTACAGCGGTGGGGAGAAAAGGGGGACGCGACGTCGGCCACACGGGATAGGCAGATCCGCCGACCGCGTACACCGACGGATCGGAGTAGTGGCCCAGAATCGACGCCAACCACTCCGTCGACCGCGGCGTCGCATCGTCGTCGAGGAATACGACGACATCACCGGTAGCGATGTCCAACGACGTGTTTCGAGCTCCGGACAATCCACGGGGATGCGTGTTCGGGGTGACGACGACGGTTTCCCCGCGGGGAAGGAACTGCTCACGCGCGCGAGACAACAGACGATCGTTGTGGTCGATGACGACCAGAAGCTCGGACGCGGGGTTCGACTGGCCGAGCACAGCATCGACCGCTGCGCTCAGATCGTCCCAGCGATCGAGCGTGTACGCGCAGATGACTACCGAGCACGTGGGCCTCGCCAGCTGAGATGCCCTGGATTCGCCTGCTGTGTCAGTCCCCGACGACCTGTCGATCACGCCGACTTTTCTTGGTACGGAAGCTCGTCGAACACCTCGAAGGCCTCGAACTCCAAGTCCATGTCCGTCCGTGCAACGTTGGTACGACGGTCGGGACGCGGGATGGAGTTCTTCGCCAGTTTGCGTGCGCGCAGACGCTCGGTGAAAAGAGTGCGCAGGACGCGGAAGCCGTCGGAGAACGTGCGAAGGTTGCTCTGCCCGTAGATACGAGCCAGCTCGACGCTCGGTACTTCCTGGATCCGGACGTCCGCCTCGGCGAACCGGCAATTGATGATGGTCTCGATCTCGAAGCCGTCGCCCCAGAGCATCTCGCCCGGCGCCACGTCCTCCTGATCGACCACGGGAAGGTCGAGAACCGGCACCAGGTCGCGCCAGAAAGCGTTGTAGCCGTAGCACAGGTCCGAGAACTTGGTTCCGAACAGTGTGTTGGCGACGAGGTGGAGCCCGCCGTTGCCTGCGCGGCGAAGCGGAGTGATGTCGTGGCTGCCGCCGCCCGCGGTGAAGCGGCTGCCCTTGGCGAAGTCCGCGCCCGCGAGCAGGGCGTCGACGAAGCGCGGGATCTCGTCCGCATCGGCCGAGCCGTCCGCGTCGAACATCACGATGATGTCGCCGGTCGCAGCTTCGAATCCGCACGCGAGAGCGTTGCCCTTGCCCTTGCGGGTCTGCTTGATGATGCGGATGTCTCCGCGTATTTCACGCGCAGCGTCGATGGTGCCGTCGACACTGCCGCCGTCGACCAAGACCAGTTCGTAGTCGTGGGACAGCAACGGCAGTACGTGGCGCAGGTTGGCGGCCTCGTTGAGGGTTGGGATGACAACGCTGATGCGAGGGTTCTGGGAGTTCGACATATCCTTTTTCCAGACGGGTTGAGTGCAGTGTTTCCGACTGATCTCAGAAGATCTGTGACGCGACCCCCGGCGGATCCACAGAGACGTTACCTGCGCCCCGCTAAGGGTCAGGATCTCGTTTTCATCGACTGTGTACAACCTTAAAAGAAGCTACGAGTTTGTCAAGCTACGAATAAACAAACCGTATGGCGGTTTCGAGAGACATTGCTCATACCTGCGGGTGGTTTAGATGTTCCGTCTCTCGAACACGATCGTGTCGGCGTCCTGGTAGTGCAACGACCACGCAGGATTGGACCGCAACCAGCGCTCGAAGGCCTCCGGAGCACCGTTCTTCATGAAACCGTAGTAGTTCATGGCTTCGAGCGATTGCCGCGTGAGAATGACGTAGGACGGCGCCCCCTGCTGTGACGCTTCCCATTCGAACGCCTCGAGCTGATCCGGAGTCGGGAACTCCAACATGTACTCGGGACCGTAGTAGTTCAGCGGCGCGTCGAACATCTCGTTGGCTTCCGCCTGCTCCACGTACTTGGCCGTGGACCGAATCGGATAGCCGGCCGGATACAGCATCGTGAACTTCGATCCCGCAGGCGAATTCGCCACCAACGCCTGTGTGTTGTCGACCTGGGACTTGTTCTCCACGACCAACGGCCACAGGCCGAAGTACCCCTGAAGTCCGAACGTCGCCGCGCCGACGGTTCCGGCGAACGCGCAGGCGACCGCCACTCGCGTCGACACCATCCGTACCGTGCTGCGTGCACCCGCGACATCCGCGTCGAGTGCAGCGATCAGCATCGGCGCGATGAGCAGGACACATCCGGGAATCGCGTACAGATAGACACGGAAGATGGCCTCGCCGCCGTAGCTCTGGCCCGCGAGAAGCCCGATGGAACCGAATGCCATCACCATCGGAGCCCAGAACGGCTTCTTCGTCCGCCAGGCATAGACGATCGAGATCATGGCCAAGCCGAACACACCCGCCGAGAGAGCCCGGCAGATGAGCGAGGTCACCTGTTTGCCCAGGATGCCGGGCGTCTGCACGTTGCTCGCCGCGTTCTCGACCGGATCGAACCCGGACAACAGGCCGTACGGGGCGACGATGTCCAGCCGTGGAATCAGGTACCCGATCAGGATCAAGGCCAGCGGGAACATCAGCCACCACGGCTTCGCGCGGCGAGTGACCAGCAGGACCCCGGCCACAGCGAACAGCCAGTACGGCGTCAACTGGTGGGTCGGTACCAACGCCGCGAAAGGAACGAGCGCAAGAAATCCCGCGACACGAAGCTGCGTCGAGGCCATCAGCAGAACGAGGAAACCGATGGCGAGAACGAAGCCGAGCGACTGCGGCGCGTAATAGTCCTGCCCCACCCAGTTGACCAGTTCCGCGAGCATCGCGGCGGTCACGGCTGTTCGAGGCTTCAGCTTCAACACGCGCGCCAAGGCGTAGACGAAGAATGCGATCAACACGTGCACCAGCGGCGCGAACACATGCGCCAACGACATGATGCCGTACCCGGTCACGTCGCTGAACCATGCAGTGACCACGAAGAAACTGGGCCACTGAGCGTAGATGTCGATGCCGTTCGGCGGCAGCGAGCCGAACGACAGGATGTACTCGGTGACAGCGACGTGCTTGTACGTCCACTCGTAGACGGGAGCATCGGTGACGAGTGTGACCGTCAGACGCTGCACGATGATGGCCACGGCTACAGCGGCGACCGCCGAACGAAACTGATGACGCTTGACCGCCAACAGAAATGCCCCGACGACCAACGCCATGCACACCACCAGCACCGGCCCGGTACCGGCAGTCAGCAACCCGAACTGGGAGTAACCGGCCTTCTCCAGGCCGGGCAACGACGGGAGCCACAGTACGAGGGCGAGCGCGAGCATCAGCCCGGCGACGTTGCGGCGCAAGTACTCTCGATCCCATACCCTGCCGACGAGCGTCGTCGCGTGTTCACCGAGTTGGCGTCGATCGACCAGCCGTCGCAGCCACGTCGACCACCCCGAGGCATCGGGCCACGCCCTGTACTTGCGATACCACAACAGCGACGAGCCGATCTGCAGGAGAGCCACGAGCGCGGTGATCCACCGGGGGTTCCACTGATAACCCCACATGGCACCGGTCGTCACCAGAGTCATCAGTGCCAAGCTCAGCACCGGAACCGCTGCGAAACGGGCACGAGGAGGAACGTAGACCCACGTCAGAATCGTCGCGCCGGGTCCGACGAAGATCAGCACCGCGAGGAAAACCGCGCGCACGACACCGGGAAGAGGGAGCATCGCCGCCGCGGCGCACACCGACGCGACGACGGCTACGTCGGCGAATCGAATTTCGGGCCGAGGTGCAGGCAGAGGCGTCACCGCGATCGACGGTTGCCGATCGAGCGAGAACCGACGATCAACCGAGGACCGGGGCACGGTTCACCTCCAACAACGGCTGACGCTTGCGGCCTTCCTTGCGGCTGCGACGCAGCGCACCCGGGCCCTTCGCGATGGACAGTAGTTCCATTCTGCCGATGCCCTCGGGAAGATCGTCCGCGAGATCCTCGGGAGGAGAGGCAACCTTGGACATCCGTGCGGACAACACGACCGTGCTGCCGAGCCGGCGGAACGCAACTCGCGCCGCGAGCAATGCCGAACGCCTGTTCGTCGCCACCGTCGTCAGCCACGCACCCAAGCCCAGTCCGTAGCCTCTGGCCTGCACGGCCAAGGCGTCGGAATCCGCACGGTGCCGGTGCCACACGATCGCGGCAGGCTCGTACACCAACTTGTCTCCGGCCATCAGGACGCGGAAGAACATGTCCAGATCCTCACCACCGTTCGTGGGAGAACCGACACCGAGAGCCTCGTCGAAACCACCGAGGTCGAACATTCGGTCGCGGCGCACCGCGAAGTTGGCGCCCGTCCCGTAGATGCCGACCTGGAACGGAAACAGCGGAACGTCGGCGGGAGGCTCGGCGAGCGAGAAGATACGAGGCGTCACCGAGCTCGCCCACCCGACACGCCGGTCGAAGTAGGCCTGGGCCTGAGTGCGGATCTCGCCGCTGGGGACGATCCCCGAGACACACGCGACGCGGGCATCCCGGGCGAAGCCGCGAGCGATCGAGGACAACCACCGCGCGTCGACCGCGACGTCGTCGTCGGTGAACGCGACGATCGAATGCCGCGCAGCACGCAGGCCCGTGTTGCGCGCGCGAGACAGTCCGGCAACCGGTTCCGACACGACGCGCACGCGAGGATCACCGAGTTCGGTGACGTAGCGGGTGGTCGCGTCCGTCGCGGAAGCGTTGTCCACGACGACGACCTCGAAGCTCGGGTAATCCACCTCCAACACCGAGGCCAGCGCACCGCGCAGGTGATCGATCCGGTCCCTGGTGCAGATCACGACCGTGATGTCCGGCTCCGCGCCGTCACCCTCCGGAAGTGATTCGGCGCCGTGAACGTCGAGCTTGCGAACGGCCTCGACGAGCTCATTGGTGTCGATACCCTCCGAGACGATCGGGAGATCGACGAATCCGAGCGGGTCGGCGGAACGTCGGACGAGGAGCCGCGCGCGCGAATATCCCTCAGCCCCGTCGAGGGCGAGACGATCGGGCAACGCGGCTTCGATGTCGACGTCTCCGATCCACACCGCGCCGGACCACTCGGGCGGCTGCGCGCTGACGAGTGCAGGCTGGAGAACGGATGATGTCGACACGGGGTGGATCCTTTCGATACTGCACGGGGAAATACGTGTTCTGGAGCAGGCTGAGTCAGTCGGTTCGGTATCGGACCCAGTCGACCGACATCGTCGCCGGGAATTCGGTGTCGGCGTCGGTAGGACCTGGCCAATCGCCGGCGACCGCGACGTTGAACAGCAGGTAGAACGGCTTGTCGAACACCCAGTATTCGTCGCCGCCGTCGAGTTGCGCCGGGGTGACCGTCTGCAGCACCTGATCGTCCATGCCGATCACGATCTTCCGGGGCGCTTTCTCGACCCAATAGACGTGATACTCGTCGGCCAGGTTGTTGGCCGGGTACCCGGCGAGCTGAACCTTCTGGCTGTTCAGACTGTCCGCCTGTGGAGCGTGCACACCGATGTGGAAGTTGTCCGCCTCGTTCAACGTCTCGATCGCATCGATCTCACCGGAAATCGGCCAGCCGACGTCGTCGATGTCGGTCCCGAGCATCCAGAAAGCAGGATGCAACCCAGCGCCGGCAGGCATCTTGATACGCGCTTCCACGCGGCCGTAGGTGAACTCGAACTTGTCCTTCGTCGTCACCCGCGCGGAGGTGTAGCCGTCCGGCGTGCGCAACGCGGAGATGGACATGTTGCCGGACCCGTCCTGGTACGCATTGTCGACCGAATCGGTGTAGTTCTGTTTCTCGTTGTTACCCCACCCGGTCCGGCCGGTGTCGTAACTCCAGTTGCTGGAGTCGATCCTGGATCCGGACGGTCCGTCGAACTGGTCGTACACCGTGAAACCGTTCACCGCTTCGGCGTCCGCTGCCTGTGAACCCGTCGCATCGGACTGCGGCCACAACTCGCGGTACGCAACGACACCCACCCCGACAGCCAGAAGCAGAACCACAGCAAGGACTGCGAACGACGGCCACCGTCGTGTCCGCCGATGCGGAGGACGCGGCGGAGTCCCGGAGGACGGAAGTCGTGATACCTCGACCGTCGGCGGATCATAGCGATGGGTCATCGATCGTTCGTGCCGATCGGTCCACGGTGCCGGTCGGCGTTCGTGCTGCCGTAGACCGGACGCTCGTCGGGGCTGTACGTATCGGCGGACGCGTCCGCCTCACTGCCCGCTGCGGTGTCCAGAATTCTCAGCCGGCGCGCAGTCCTGCGATGTGCCACGGCGAGCACCACCGTCGCGACCAGAATCGCGTACACGACGACGCGCTCGATGGTGCCGATTCCCAACCCGAAGTTGTGTCCGCCGATGAAGCACAGCGACGCGGCCAGTCCGATCCACCCGAGCGTCGTGACCGTGATCCGGACCGAGCCGTGCAGCGAGCGATGCCCACCCGCCACGATGAGCCCGAGCGATCCGACGACGAACATCAGCGTCGCGCCGAACGAGTGCACGCTGTAGTTCAGACCCTGGTTGATCGACCCGGCGACGACGGCACCCAGCCCGGCGACAGCAAGGAGGACACCGCCGCGGACGTCGAGTACACCCGTGACCATCCACGCCACAGCCGCGACCACGAGGGCAACGCCGACGAGCGCGATCGACACGTCGGCCAACACGTAGAGCTTGCTGCACGGCCACGAACCGGTCGGGCCGCAGAACGGAACGCCCAGTTCGCTGATGAAGTTGGTCCGGTAGCTGTACAGACCCCGCCACGTCGCCGCGACGACGAACTCGAACACGAACAGTTGCACCACCGACAGACCTGCCCAGTAGCCGATGCGTGCCCACAGGGACGCGTCCGGTCCGGTGGTCGGGTTGCCGCGCAGCGCCCGGCGGGCCTGCTGCATGTGAATGCTCATCGGGACACTTCCTGCGCACTGAGTAGAGCAACGGGATCGGACATCGCCAGGTTCAACGCGGACTGTACTGCGTCACGGTCGAAGAAATTGTCGTGGAACGACGCGGTCACATGGAACACGTCGCGAATGTGCATGGAGGTGACGACGATGGACTCCGGCACACTCGGTTCGCTGAGCGGCACGAAGACGCTCTGTTCCGGGTCCGCAGTCCACGCGATGCCGTCGAATTGCGGAATACGCCCGACGTCGGAGAACGTGAGCCGCGCATCGGCCGTCGCGGGAGCCGTCGCCGTCGAGATGGCCGGGAGAGCGGAACGGGTGCGCAGGTACGTCATCGTGCTGAGCGCCCCGGCGGCGAGCGGGCGGCCCTTGTCGATGGCGTGCGCAACGGACTCGTGCAACGCGGTCGCATTCGTCGGGTCGACCCCCTCGAAGTCGATCCCGACGGCGAAGTTGCCGAGTGCGACGCCGTCGGTACGTAGGTAACGCCTGCAATCGAACAGGAATCCGGCCGAGTACGACGTCGAGATGCCGCGCGTGGACAGCGCCGTCGCGATGGCAGCGCACAGAATGGACGTGACGGACACCTCGGGGAGATTGTCCCGTCGCCACGCACGGATCGCCGCGGGTGCACCGGCAGCCGACGTCGCTGCTGCCACCGCAGGCGAGCGGCCCCACGGCACCCGTGCCTGCTCCATCGGCGCGAGCGCGGGAGTCACGAGTTCGGCCGGGGGCTGTCCGAACTTGCCGTAGAGAACGTCGACGACTTTGCCGGGGTTGCGCGCCATCCAGCCCGCCAGTGCACGGGGGAGCGGGTTGCGAAGCGTACGTGCCTCGGCCCACCCCGGAAGAGCAGGAACGGCAACAGGATCCGCGAGAAACGCAAACAATTCGATCGGCAGAACCGCATCGCTGAACCCGTGCGACAGATCCAGCAGCAAGTATTCACCGGCGAGTACCATCCGGATCGGAACATCGATCGACACCGAATCGGACAGCTGCTCCAACTGCTCGACCACGTCGGCGCGACCGATCGGAGCAGAAGTCGTGACGTGGTCACAGACCGACTCCGGACGGTAGGACCACTTCCTCGAGTTCGGATCCACCCGCAAACCGAGGCGCGTCTCTCGGCCGGACGACGCGAGCCGGTGGAGTCGCTCCTTGACCCTGTCGATGCCGCCGAAGTCCGCCGGTCCGAGAGCGCAGACGATGCGGCCCTCGGAGCGCAGCATGTCCATCGCGCTGGCTTTGTAGTGTGCTCGGCTCACGGTGCGCTTCTTCCAGGTGCAGGTTTTCGATAGGGGGCGCGTAACGGGTCCGTGGTTTCGAGGTGCGCGGTTCGGAGGTGATGCGCACCTGCCGAACTGAACTCGCGATCCTGGGTGCGGTGCGTCGATGGACCGAATTCACGAGACGAGTTGTCGCGTGCAGGTGGCGGTGGGTACGGGCCGCTGGGCGGGAACGGATCCTCGGGCGGCTCTTCGCCACGTGAGGACAATTCGCGGATCCACTTGATCAACGGAACTATCAACACGAGCGCGCCGAACGCTTCCGCGGCGAGGTACGCCCACCCGACAGCAGCGATTCCGAGCCTGGACGACAGGGTCAGAGAACCGACGATGATGATCGTGGTGGCAACGACCTGAACGACGACGGCGAGCCGCATGCGGCGCTGCACACGGGCCAAACCGTCGTACAACGAGCCGATGACCGACAGCGGAATGGTCACTGCCGCCAACTGCACGATGATGGTGCCGTTCTCGCGGTACTGCTCGCCGACGATCCCCAGACCGAACGGCGCGATGACGGCGAGGAAGAAGGAACCGCCGACGGCCACGATGCACACCATCGTCATGAAGCGTTTGGTGAGGCGGTTGAACTGCTCGGGGTTGGCCGCCACTTCGGCGACGAACGGGCCGACGAGCACGCTGATGAGAATGTACAGTGCGCTGACGATCGACCAGGTCAACGAGAAGTACGCGTTGTCCTCGGCGCCCAGGGTGGCGACCACGATCATCGGAACGAGCAACGGAGCGAGCGAGCCCAGCGCCGTGATGCCGTAGGCGGATCCGAAGTAGGACCACAGCTCGCGCCTCGGCGGAAGATCCGGTTCCGACTGGTAGCGCGGCTCGTTCCTGAGGTTCTTCAACATTGCTCGGAAGACGACGACCGACGCGATGATCGCGGGGACTGCCCACGCCGCGATGATCGAGGTGCTGCGCGCGGTCGAGAACAGAGCAAGCAGGAGAACGAATTTCACGACAGCGTGAAAGACGTTCTTTCCGGCCGCCCACCGCGCGACTCCCAGCCCGGAGGACGTCTGGTCCTGCAGAGCGAACACCGCGAGAACAGCGACGAAGGGTGGGAACGAGACGATCTCGGCGGTGGAGGTGAACATCTTGTCCACCGGTGCGACGAGGAGAAATCCGCAGCCCAACACGAACGCGAACGCGGTGACCGTGATGTACCCCCGCACGACGAACGACTTGGCGAGCCTGCCGGAGACAGGTAGAAAGCGTTCGTACATCGACCCGAGGCTCAGATTGGACAGCGTCGAGAGCATCACCGCGGACGTGATCACGGCCGATGCGCTGCCGACCTCCGCAACCGGATAGAGGCGTCCGGCCGCGGCCCAGAACAGCAGACCGAGACCGCCGGTCACGACGGTGGACAGCATCATGGCCAGCGAGTTCAGCGCAAGATTGCGGTCGGAGCTCTTGGTGTCGGTGCCCGACGCGTTCTGTTCGGACGTGTCCAGGTTCGTGGATTGCAGCAGCGGGGTGCCGTGAAGGTGAGGCTCGGGTGCCTGCACTTTCTGGATCGGCATGGTGTGAGCCATGAGGCCCATGTCCCAGCGAACCGGTTCGAGCGGATACCACTCGAGCCGTTGCAGATTGTCGTGCCGGGGTGGAGCAATTTTCGGAGCGCGGTGCTTCACAGTCGATTCCACCCGACCGGTACAGGCGGCGACGGCGCGACGATGTCGACGTCGAACGACTCGGCCGCGGCCTGGAGCAACTCGGCGCGCACGGTCTCTCGCAGGTCTCGACCGTACAGCGAGTGATCACCACTGTCGAAGGACTTCACGACGGCCGGCCGTACCGACCCGCCGTGTCGACGCCTCGCCGCACGCTTGCCGCGCAGTCGCTCCATCCCTTCGGGACCGCGGTTGTCGACGAACCACTCGGTGTCGGTGGGGGACAGAAGCACGGTGGTACGTACGTTTCCGGCCTCGAGCAGACGCAGGGAGATCTCCGGCACCTGAATCAGGCCGCGGTTGCCGAGCCAGAACCACAGGGGGTACGGCATGGCCGACTGGGCGCGGTTCTTCACCGTGACCCCGATGTCGTGGAGTGCGTCGAGAGCTTTGCCGACGATGCCGGTGTCCTCGGTGCGCATCGAGGATCGTTTGACGAATTCCAGGCGCTTCGTCGTCCAGTCGAGTGTGTTGAGCAGAACCGCCGAGCCGACGCCCAACTCGCGGGCGGCGTAGCTGGAGTACCACGAGCCGGAGCACATTCCCGCCACCATGACGTTCCGCGGCGCAGTTCCCGCTGCTCGGACGGCAGCGAGCGCGTCCTCGTTCCCCGCGTCGCTGTAGAGGCGAGTGATCTCGTCGTCGAGGACCTCACCGCTTTCGCCGGTGCCCCGCCGATCGAAACGCAATGTCGATACGCCCTGAGCAGCAAGCACTCTCGACAGTTCGACCCAGCTGCGGACGGGACCGACGCGGTGCTCGTTCGCTGTCGGATAGAACACGACAGCCGGGCCTCCGGGTATGCACTCCGACGAGTACGTGCGAATACCGAACAGCGCATCGGGACCGACGGATTCGATCTCCTCGCGGACCGCGCCGAGGTTCGAGACGGTGCGCAGCGGCACGGACACCTCGGAGGTGACGTCGCCGAACTTGTCCGCCACCCACTCTGCGATGTGCGCGATGTCCGACGTCGGAAGCTCGACCTCGAAATCGCTCGGTTCGAGAAACGCGTCGTGGCGGGACAGGGTGTGCTCGTCGGCGTTCTGGTTCGCGACGACGGTGCGAATCGGCTTGGAATCGCCCCGCTCGGAACGGGTCGCGACCAACACGGGAGCCATGAGCGACGGCACGGCGGTGGTGTCCAGTCGACCGAAAGCTTTCGCGGCGTCCGGGTGCAGTACAGCACCGATGATCGAGACCCTGGGGTCGACGTCCGAGTCCTGGGTCACGCTGACCGAGTACAGGGCCTTCTGCTCGTGGACATAGGACCGGCCGCGCACCACCGGATCCCACAGAGTGACCGCGGCGAGAGGTCCGACCTCCGAAGCGACGGACGCGGCGAGCAGTGCACCCGCCCGCAGTCCCACCAAGGCGACGTCGGTGACGCCACATCCGCGTACGTAGTCGACGGCCGTCGCGATGCTGTTCTGCCACAGTGCGACATTGTCCGCCGCATCCTGCGCTCCGTACGAGTCACCGGTACCTGCGTAGTCGAATCGAAGAACGAGAAGCCCGCGCGCGCACAGTTTCTGCGCGAGAAGCGTCAGGCCGCGGTAGGAATCGACCTGTTCCTTGCCGAGCGGCGGGCAGAGGACGACTGCGCCTCGCGCGAGACCACCGGCGGGAACGTGCACCGTTCCGAAGAGTCCGGCGTCCTCGGGCCCGAACCACGTCGAAAACTTCCCCTCGGCGGTCGGATCGGCCGCGCTGGGCACGTCGGCATTGTGCAGTGCAGTACTTCGACTGTTCACTTCGGCGTCCTTCCAATCAGGTCGAGAGACGGGTCGAGGGGGGAGACGTGCTGAGAGATGCCTGCCGTGAGGGTCAGGACAGGGCGGCGGGCCACTTGCTGCGGTCGAGACCATGGGTGCGCAACATCGCCAACGCGATACGCTCCATGCCGAATCCGACACACGCACTGTGAGCGGGCTCGCCGTCGACGGTGTGAATCCCGAAGGTGTGCCCGAAGTGGTCACGGTGGCAGTTGCACGAGACGACCGCGGTGCCGTCGTCGAGGTCTCCGTAGAGCTTCACGACGAGTTCGGTCTTGAGGTTCTCGTTTCTCTGGTTCGCGGCCAGCATTCGGCCGGCGCGTCCGAAGAACGGATCGTTGGCGATGACTGCTTCTGCCTCCAACCCGAGATCCGCGAGGACCTCCAGTCCCCGGGTGACCCAACGCTCGCGGTGCGCGATGGCGTCGTCGGGCGTACCGACACGAACGTATTCGTGCATCCGGAAGGCCTGCATCCGTGCGGGATCGACAGCAGGTTCGTGGCGGAAGCAGTAGCCGTAGATGTCGAGCAGACGACCGTCCTCCGGCAACGTTCCGGTCATCATCGAGTACGAGGGATGGCATGCGGCCGACACCAGCATGGTGCCGGCGGACTCCAGGTGGTGATCCCAGTCCTTGCCTTCCGAACGGTCGGCGAGGAGTGCGGCGTGCGCCTTGTTGTCGCCGTCGAACGTGTTGATCGCGCCGGTGAGATTGGGGAACGATGCGATGTAGTCGGTGCGCTCGAAGGCCTCCCGCGGGAAGACCGGAGGGAAACGGAATCTCGGTGCGGCGTAACCGTGCTCGGATGCACCCGCAGCTTTCACTCGCTCGTCGATGGTCTCGATGATGTCCTCGAACTCGCCGGATCGGCCGTACAGGCCTTCGACGGAGCTGGGGACCAGCAGGCCGGCCTCGACGAGTTCGTTGCGGAATTGTGCGCGCGCGGTGTCCAGTTCGGTTGCTTCGTGGGTGACAGTCATCTATTTCCCCTTGTACACGAGTGCGAGCTGCGAATTGTGGCCGAGGATGCGCTCGTTGCTGACCATGATGGCCGAGCCGTGCGCATCGCGAAGGTGGCGACCGATGCTGAGCTCGCCGTCCTGCCGGTAACCGGAGATGCCGCAGATCTGCATCGCTTTCCCGACGATGTCGATGACGAGCGTCGACGCAGTGACCTTGACGTTGTTGATCCTGACGGCGAACCCGATCGCTCCCAGTTCTGCGGGTGAATCGGAGATCGCTTCGAACTTCCCCGCGGCTCCGAACACCGTGTCCACCAACTGCTCGTGCACCACGTAGAGCTCGGCGAGGCGCAGTGCCGCGGGCGGTGTCACACCGGGCGTACGGCTGGCCGCTTTGCGAACCGACTTGCGTGCCTTGGTAACTGCCGCATCCGCAATGCCGAGCCATGCCGCACCCCAGAGAACGTGGGCCGCGGGAAGCATCGTCTGCGCCGAGATGTCTCCGTAGTTGTCACCCAGAATGTTCGACGACGTCGTCGACGCCTCCAGCTGGAATCCTGGGCTGCACGTTCCACGGAATCCCAACGTGTTCCACTCGCCCGTCCTGGTGAGGACCACGTCCGGCTTCTCGCAGACGACCAGCACCTGATCGCTCGGAGGGCTGTCCAGCGAACGGCGTGCGGTGGCGAGAACGAACTGGGCGTACTCGCCGTAGGAGATGACCGGGGCTGTCTTGGAGAGTGTGATGTGCTCCCCGTTGTACTCCACCGCGCAGCCACTGGTTCGGACGTCACCACCGATGTTGATCTCGGTGGTGGCCGATGCGACCAAGGGTTGCTCGGCAGCGAGACGCTGCAACAGCGCGATCATGGCGTCGGACTTGCCGTGGCGAACGATGGACAGCACCTGCGACTGGTGCATCACGAAGATCATCGCCGAGGACGCGCACTCCGCTCCCAGGGAACGGGCGATGTGCGCGAGGTCGGTCAGGGACTTCCCACCGCCGCCGAACTCCGTGGGAATGCCCGCAGCGAGCAGCCCAGCTCCGCGCATGGCCTCGACGGATTCCGCCGGGAAGCGTGCGTCGCGGTCGACCGAGTCCGCGTGCTCACGCAACACGGCAAGGACGTCGGACAGCGTCGGGGCGTCGGTTTGGTAGACGGTGGACATCGGCGATCAGTCCGTCAGCTGCGCGAGCGCGGTAGCGATGGCATCGATGCTGCCGAACGTGGACTTCTGCAGCATGGTGTCCGGGAACTCCACGTCGAACTCGTCCTCGAGCGCGATCATCACGTTGACGCTCGCATGGGAGGTCAGGCCGTTGTCGTACAAATCTGCGTCGGTGTCGATATCCGCCGCGGACACGGGCATCTTTCCGAACTTGTCCAGAACGTCCCGAACACGAGCAACGTCACCAGAATTGAGCGTTTCCACCCGAGTACCTCCACCGAATCTCGTTTGATGTCCGAGACCGGACGGCCTCGACTCACGACCGTGGGTAGGAAGTTGCACTGCTGTTCCAACCCAGAAGTCTCCCCAGACCCACCCAAACAATATCTTAGATTGTTTTGAAGCGTTACCGAGTCGGGGTAGTTTGCTCCAAGAACCTTTTGTCGGCTCCGTGCCACCAGCCGGGAACCCACCCGTGCTGTGGTGTATGTCGCATCTGCCGGAGTTCGATCGACGGCCGCGACCGCGTGCGCGAAGTACAGTGGTCATGGGGTCGGGACCACAGAAATTCGAAGGAAACACGTACCGATGGGTGGAGTCTGCGGCGTGGCCGTGGAGTCCGATGCCGTCCGCATCTCTTATTTCCGAGACGGACAACGCATCGAGGACTCGATAGATGCCGAGG
The DNA here is from genome assembly GCF_002258225.1 of Rhodococcus sp. RS1C4. Classification (NCBI taxonomy): domain Bacteria; kingdom Bacillati; phylum Actinomycetota; class Actinomycetes; order Mycobacteriales; family Nocardiaceae; genus Rhodococcus; species Rhodococcus sp. RS1C4. Next base: position 48,313 of record NZ_NOXZ01000033.1, read on the forward strand.
GAGCCAAGTGGCTCCTGAACGGCAAACTGGCCGACTGCGGACCATTCGACGACGTCGTTCTCACCGGTCGTGACTCGGATGCAGTCGAAACGCTGTTGGCCTCCATCGACGCGGGGAACACCTCGACGATCCGGATGGTCGACGAGTCCGCAGCCCTGCTCGCCTACGCACGGTCCGTCGATCAGCTCGCGAACGCGCGTGCGCTCCTGGTTCTCGATCTGGGTCGGTACGGCACCTCGGCGTTCACGCTCGACGTCGCCGGAGGTCGAGTCACTCGGACTTCGCGACGTGCCGCGTTCTCCGGCGAGGTACTCGACGACGTCGTCGAACGTCTCGTCATGGCCAAGGGCATCCTGCCGCCTGCCCACGGAGCGGACGCCGAACAGGAATACCGCGCGTTCTTCCGTGAGCTCAAGGAACTGATCACCGCGTCGGCCGGTGTGCGCGCGCCCGGGAACGGCCCCATGCTCCTCACCCGCGAGGAGTTCGAGGAAGCAATCACGTCCTCGCTTCTCCAGACTCTCGCGTGGGCGTCGCCCGAAGATCCCGACGCGATCCTGCTCGTCGGCGGCCAGGCGCAGATTCCTCTGGTCGGAGCCCTCGTCGAGCAAGAGTGGGATTGCCCGCTCGTCGTCCCGGCGTCGCCCGCATCGGTGTTCGTCGAGGGAGCTGCGCTCGAAGCTCTCCCGATCGCGCCGGAAGTGGGTCTCGACGACGTTCTCGAAGAGCAGTACCCCGGGCTGTTCGAGGAATCCGACAGTGACCGGAACGACGACGACCGGAACGACGCCGACCGGAACGACGACGGCACGGATGTACTGGAAGTCCGGACACTCGACGACACGGAAGCAGCCACGACGCCTCTTCGTATCGTCGCGCCCGGCCCGGCAGCGCCTGTCCGCGAGCGAGAAGACGCCTCTCGCCCTGGACACGGCACGACGGCCGACACCGACGAATCCTCGACGCAGGCCGCCGCCCCGAAACCCCGTCGGCGTCTGCGGTGGTCCGTTCGAGACGCGGCCGGGATGGCGGCCGTCGCGGCGGTCGTGGTGCTGGTGTGGGCAGTCGTCTTCGTTCGTGGAGACACGCCCCCGCCGCCGGGAATCGGAATCGATCCCGTCGACAGCCCGACGAGCCAGGTCTCCGTCGCCGAAGGAATTCCGACCGTGGTTGCTCCCGATCCTGAGTTGCCCGAACCCGGGGTGCCCGATCCCGAACTGCCCGGCGCTCTCCCGGGCGACACGGGGATCGTCGACCAGAACGAAACCGTCGACCCGGAGTCGGGGCAGGAGCAGTATGCCGAAGTCGGTTTCGGCTCCGGTACCGGACTCGACGTCGGAAACTGACCGCTCGGCTCCTCGGGCCAGAGCCGCATCGGCTCCGTGCACCCGGTAGCGTGGCGCTTCGAGGACGATCCCTTCTCGTCCGACCGTGCATTTCGAAACGAGGCAGTCGATGACCGTGTTGTTGGGGGTGTCCATGGGCGCCCATGCCGTCCGTATGGCCCTGCCACGGAACGGCACAGCTCTCCTGCCGCCCCGCGTTCTCGAAGCTCCGCAGCAACTCTTCTTCCGTAACCAGGTGATCGACACCGTCGACGACGACGTCGAATACCTCGCCGCCGAGTCCATCAGCGCTGTCGCAGCCGAGTCCGAGCCGTCGATGTCCACCGGCGTCGCCTACCGCGACGAGCACCAGGCCGACACGCTGGTGCGGGCTCTCGACAACCAGCACCTGCACAACTACCGCCTGGTGCACGAGGTGGAAGCCGTCGTCGAGTATCTGGTCGCCAGCGGTGAGGCGGCCGGGTACTCCACCGTCGCGCTCTACGACCTCGGAAGCTCGGGATTGAACGTCAGCGTCGTCGATCTCGACGCTCGCCGTGTCATCACGACCCGTCGCACCACCGAGTTCAGCGGCGACCGCTTCGACGAGATCCTGCGCGACAATCAACTGCAGCGGCTCCACAAGCCCCTCGACGCACCGGACATCGATCTGTTCACCAGGCGCTGCCGCGTCGCCAAGGAACGACTGTCCGGCAACGACGCCGTGTGCCTCCCGGACGAGAGCGGAATGATCCTGCTCTCCCGGGACAGTTACGAGACCTTGATCACCGACGAGGTCGACCGGTCCATCGAGTTCGCACGCGACGTGCTCATCGCCGCGCACGTACCCATCGACGCCGTGGTTCTCGTCGGCGGCGGCTCGCGCATCCCGCTCGTCCGGAAGAGGGTAGGGCCGTCGCTCGACCTTCCGGCGTTGACCCCCAACGAGCCGGAATCGGTCGCCGCCCGCGGCGCGGCGCTCTCGGCCAGGCCTGCGGAGGGTCAGGCTGGGGTGGCTCGGGGTGCAGTGGCTCAGAGTGCAGTGGCTCAGAGTGCAGTGGCGCAGGGAGCGGCCCCGGCACCCTCCGGCGCCCCGAACGGTCGCCCGGTGCCCGCGCGTCCTGCAGCGTTCGCGGGACCCGTCGCGCCGCGCCCGACCGATGCGACACCGACGATCTCGATCTCACGTGACGACCTTCCCGCCGACCTGCCGCCTCTGGTGAGCGCATCGGCTCTGTCCGCTGCCGCGGCTCCCAGTCGTGCGACGCCTCCGCTGTCCGCGCCTCCGCCGTTCACGCCGCCCCCGGTAGCTCCTGCCGAACCGGCATCGCCTACGGGATCGGAACCGGACGAGTCGTCGCGTCCGGGGTCCGAGTCGCCGGGGTCCGAGAAGCCGGTGTCCCATTTCGCGTTGAAGAACGTCTACTGGCTCGATGCCGCTTACGAGGACGACGACGGTGAGGACGAGTCCGAGCGGACTCGTCGTCGCGTTCGGTCCTGGTCCGTCGTCGGGGTCGCCGCGGCCGCGGTGATCGCGGTATCCGGGTTTCTGCTGACCCGGCCGAGCAGCGAGCCGGCAGTGGTCGACACTGCAGTGACCCAGGCGCCTGCGCCCAGTGTTGCTGCGACTACACCACCCTCGACGGTTCCGAGCACGCCCGTCGCGCCGGTCGCCCCACCGCTGCCGGTCACGACCACCACGGAAGCGCCCGCGCCGACCGAGGCCACCGTCGCTCCGCAGCCGCAGAGCGTGGAAACTCAGGTGACGGAAACTCAGCAAGCGCCACCGCCTGCACCGACGCAGGAGGTTCCCGAACCTGCGCCCGCGCCGCCGCCGCTGATTCCAGGGTTGCCGGACTTCACGTTGCCGACCATTCCTCCACTGTTCCCGCCTGCGCCCTAGCTCAACGGGACGGGCTGTTTCGCGGTCTGACGTGCTCGAAGATCAGAATCGTCTCCGTCGCGGCGACGGCCGGGTGTGCGCTGAGATTGTCGACGACGAAATCGCGTAGCGCAGCGGTGTCCACGGTGGCGATCTGAACGAGGAAGTCGTCGGCGCCTGCGATGAAGTAGATGTTGAGCACCTCTTCCAACGCCGCGATCTGGCTTCCGAACTCGCTGATTCGCTTGCGCGCATCGGCCTGGAGGCGCACCGAGATCATCGCCTGGATGCCCTGCCCCAGTGCCTCGGGGTCGATCTCGGCGTGAAACCCGCGGATGACCCCGCGTTCGACGAGTGACCTGACTCGGCTGAGTGCTGTCGACGGGGCGATTCCTGCGGCCGCAGCCAGAGCGTTGTTGGGGATACGCGCGTCGCGGCGAAGTTCGTCGATCAGGATGTGGTCGATGTCGTCGAGCCGAACGTGCCGAACATCGTTCGACGGGCGACCCTTCGAGGGGCGTCCCGATGAATTTTCCGAAGACATGATGCGACTGTACAGAATTATGTTCACATCAGTTGTGGCTTGACCGCTGATAATTCAGAGTTGGCGTACCAGCTCAATCGATTCGGCTTAGGAGCACGTCATGAAAATCGGAATTCCACGCGAGATCAAGAACCACGAGTACCGGGTTGCCATCACCCCGGCCGGTGTTCACGAATTGGTCTCGCGCGGACACGAAGTCATCATCGAAACCGAAGCAGGTACCGGATCGTCGTTCAGCGACACCGACTTCAAAGCGGCGGGCGCTCAGATCTTCACCTCCGCGGATGCGGTCTGGGAAGCTGCGGATCTACTCCTGAAGGTCAAGGAGCCGATTGCCGAGGAGTATCACCGACTGCGCTCGGGCCAGGTGCTGTTCACGTACCTTCACCTCGCGGCATCGAAAGAGTGCACGGATGCACTGCTGGCGTCGGGAACCACGTCGATCGCCTACGAGACGGTCACCGCTCCGGACGGCACGCTGCCCTTGCTCGCGCCGATGAGCGAGGTCGCCGGTCGACTCGCGCCGCAGGCCGGGGCCTACCACATGATGGCCAGCGGAGGTGGGCGCGGAGTTCTGATGGGCGGAGTCCCCGGAGTGCGCCCCGCCAACGTTGTCGTGATCGGAGCCGGTGTGTCCGGCCGTAACGCGGTGGCCATCGCTCACGGCATGCACGCCGACGTCACTGTGATGGATCTGAACGTCAAGGCGCTCAGGGCAATCGACGACCAGTACAAGGGCGCCGTCAAGACGGTGGTGTCCAACGCGCTCGAGCTCGAACACGCAGTTCTCGATGCGGACATGGTGATCGGCGCAGTGCTGGTTCCCGGCGCGAAGGCTCCGAAGCTCGTCTCCAACAGTCTGGTTCAGCGCATGAAGCCGGGCTCGGTTCTCGTCGACATCGCAATCGATCAGGGCGGCTGCTTCGCGGACTCGCGTCCCACGACGCATGCCGATCCGACGTACCGCGTTCACGAATCGGTGTTCTACTGCGTCGCGAACATGCCGGGCGCCGTGCCGCGCACCTCCACCTACGCGTTGACGAACGCGACTCTGCCGTACGTGATCTCACTGGCGGACAGGGGATGGGAAGCCGCAGTCGCCCAGGACTCCGGATTGAAGGCCGGGCTGAGCACGCACGCAGGCGAACTGCTGTCCGAGACCGTCGCCGCGGCGTTCGTCTGACACTCAGCGTGAATGGCGACCGGACTTCTTCGGTGCCGCCCGCTTCGGTCCGGCAACTCCGCCCGGTCGTGCGAGCAGTGCGGCTATGCCCGTTGTCAACGGAACGGACAGAGCAAGGGCGACGCCTCCGACCGACGATCGCACGATCTCGATCGCCACGGCGTCACCCGTCAGCACGTCCTGGATGGACCTGCCCGCCACGCTGAACAACAACAGCAACGGCAGCGCTCCACCCGCGTACGCGAGCACGAGGGTGTACACCGTGCTCGCGATGTGGTCGCGGCCGACGCGCATCGCCGACGAGAAGATCTGCCGTCGGGTGGCGGTGGCGTCGGCGGACGCGATCTCGAACGCAGCCGAGGCCTGCGTGATGGTGACGTCGTTCAGCACGCCGAGCGATCCGATGATGAAGCCGGCGAGCAGCAGCCCGGTGATGCTCACCTGCTGGATGTAGGCCTGGACGTCGGTGTTCTGTTCTTCCGACAGACCCGTCAGATGAGTCATTCGGATCGCGACGTAGGACAACACCGCAGCGAGCGCCATCGAGGTCAATGTCCCGAGCAAGGCGGAGCTCGTGCGTAGGTTCACTCCGTGCGCCAGATACAGCACCGCGTACAGGATGATCGACCCCGCCACCAACGCAACGGGTATCGCCGGGGCGCCGTCGAGCAACGCAGGCAACATGAAGCCGACGAGAACGGCGAAGGCGATGATCAAACCGATCAACGCACGGAAGCCGCGCCACCTGGCCACGACGCAGATGACGACCGCGAAGACGGCGACGATGATCGACAGCGGCAATCCGCGAGCGAAATCGTTGAACGAATACTGCGTCGTTCCGTTCGGATCGGTCTGCCGGACCAGTCGCACGCTCTCACCGGTACGGATGTCGGGTTGGCCTGGACCGGGCACGATCTCGATGAGAGTTCGTGTCCCCGCGTTCGGCCCGGAATCGATGGTCACGATGCTGCGCTGGCATTCGTATCCGGCGCCGATCGGTGGCGTCGGATTACCGGTGAAGACGCGTCCGGCGGAACCGCTGCCGCAGGCGCCGATGTCCTGGGACACGACCGTCCCGGCTTCGGTGTTCACGGCCCCGCCGCCCGAGGTCTGGAACGGAAGCGGGATCTCGACGCTCTGTTTGCTCGGCCAGAGCAGCACGGCTCCGGCAACGACAGCGAGACCGATGGCCAGCAGTAGGCCGATCACGATCCGGGCGGCGACGGGTCCGAGTGGAGCCGGCTCGTTGCTGTGACCGTGACCGTGTCCATGCCCGTGTGAATCCACGGTGCAAGGCTAGTGGGTGACGACGCGTCGGACCCAGCGCGACGCGTCGTCACCCACTAGCCTTGCACCGTGGATTCGTT
>NZ_NOXZ01000062.1:0-867 GCF_002258225.1 Rhodococcus sp. RS1C4
GGCACCCGTATCTCCAGTTGTTCCGGTGATCCCAGTTGCACCAGTAGGACCTGTTGAACCAGTGGCACCCGTATCTCCAGTAGCCCCAGTGATCCCCGTAGCGCCGGTAGGTCCAGTTGAACCAGTGATACCAGTGGCACCCGTATCACCAGTAGATCCAGTAATCCCCGTCGCACCGGTAGGTCCGGTTAATCCGGTGATACCAGTAGCGCCTGTAGGTCCAGTTGAACCAGTGATACCAGTGGCACCCGTATCACCAGTAGATCCAGTGCTCCCCGTCGCACCGGTAGGGCCGGTTAATCCAGTAATCCCAGTTGCACCAGTAGGTCCAGTTGATCCGGTAATCCCTGTAGCGCCCGTATCACCAGTCGCCCCAGTGATCCCCGTAGCGCCGGTAGGACCTGTTGAACCAGTAATCCCTGTAGCACCCGTATCACCAGTTGATCCGGTAATCCCCGTCGCACCCGTATCACCAGTTGATCCGGTAATCCCTGTAGCGCCGGTAGGTCCAGTTGATCCAGTAATCCCTGTAGCCCCAGTAGGTCCAGTTGAACCAGTAATCCCTGTAGCGCCGGTAGGACCTGTTGGTCCAGTGCTGCCTGTAGCACCCGTATCACCAGTTGATCCAGTAATCCCCGTTGCACCAGTAGGTCCAGTTGATCCGGTAATCCCTGTAGTGCCGGTAGGACCTGTTGGTCCAGTGCTACCAGTGGCACCCGTATCACCAGTTGATCCAGTAATCCCCGTTGCACCAGTAGGACCTGTTGAACCAGTGCTACCAGTTGCACCCGTAGGTCCGGTATCTCCAGTGCTGCCTGTAGCGCCGGTAGGACCTGTTGGTCCAGTGCTGCCTGTAGCGCCCGTATC
>NZ_NOXZ01000073.1:0-845 GCF_002258225.1 Rhodococcus sp. RS1C4
TTCAAGAAAGTCGTCAGTATCGACCTGGTGACCGATTCGGTGGGTAATGCGTTGCCCAGCAACGCGGATGTGAAGGTTCGCGGTTTGATCGTCGGTGAAGTGCGGTCGGCGTCGTCGGTCGACGGTGTGGTGACGGCGAAGTTGGCGATCGATCCGGACAAGGCCGATCTGATTCCGTCGAACGCGACGGCGCGGTTGTTGCCCAAGACGTTGTTCGGTGAGCGGTACGTGGCGTTGCAGATTCCCGAGAACGACACGGCGTCGCCGATCACCGACGGGACCGTGCTCAGGCAGGACACCAGTGGCAGTGCCATCGAGGTCGGTCAGTTGTTGGACAACTTGCTGCCGTTGCTCGAAGCGATTCCGCCGCAGGATCTGGCGAGCACGTTGGGTGCGTTGGCGCAGGGTCTGAGTGGTCGTGGTCAGGAGTTGGGGTTGACGATCGATCGGTTGGACACGATCTTCAAGGGTCTGAACACCGAGTTGCCGAACATTCAGGAGGATCTGCGTGGGTTGGCGGATTTCTCGCAGACGTATGCCGATGCGGGTCCGCAGTTGATCGATGCGCTCGACAATCTGTCGGTCACGGGGAACACGTTGGTCGAGCAGCGTCCGGCGGTGGATACGTTGATCTCGTCGTTGACGGCGACGAGTGCGTCGACGGCGGATTTTCTGCAGGCCAACGCGGACAATCTGATTCGGATCTCGGCGGATTCGCGTGAGGCGCTGGAGTTGTTGGCGCAGTATTCGCCGTCGTTCGGGTGCACGTTCGCCAATTTCGTGCCGGTGGTGCAACGCGCGCAGGACGTCATCGGCGTCGGCGACGAGTACCGCGGCATCAACGT